>CAZDTD010000009.1:17595-52607 GCA_964507995.1 uncultured Pirellulales bacterium
TCGAGACCGACGAAGCCACCGGCCGGCGGCGATTGATGCTGCCTGTTCCGCCGAAGAAGATGCTCAGGGATATTGCCGGCCTGCTCGCCCAGTTAGCCGAGCAACTATGAAATGAATCGATATGAGTATGAGGAGTTGTCCATGAATTATCATGCCGCGGGTCTGCTTTCAGCGACTCTGTTTCTTTCCCAGGCGCAAATCGTATTGTCCCAGGAGCAGGCCGATCCCTATCTCTGGCTCGAAGAGGTCCGGGGCGAGAAGGCCCTCGAGTGGGTGACCGTTCACAACGAGGCGACGCTGGCCGTTCTCAAGGCCCAGCCGGGGTTCCAGGAGACCTACGACAAGGCGCTGGAGATCCTCAACTCGAACGTCCGCATCCCGTATCCGCAGATCCGTGGGAAATACCTCTACAACTTCTGGCAGGATGCGAAGAACGAACGCGGCCTCTGGCGCCGCACGACGCTCGATCAATATTGCCAGGCCTCGCCGCAGTGGGAGGTCCTGCTCGATATCGACCGGCTCTGTGGGGACGAGGGCGAGCAGTGGGTCTTCAAAGGAGCCGGCGGTCTGTACCCCGATTACGACCGATTCCTCGTGCAGCTCTCCCGTGGCGGCGGCGACGCTGTGGTCGTTCGCGAATTCGACGCGGTCGCCAGACAGTTCGTCCGCGACGGCTTCTTCGTGCCCGAGGCCAAGACCGAAGTCTCCTGGCGGGACCGGGACTCGATCTACGTCGGAACGGATTTCGGCCCTGGGAGTCTGACCGATTCCGGCTATCCCCGCGTCGCGAAGCTCTGGAAGCGGGGGACGCCCCTGAGCAGCGCCGAGACGGTGTTCGAGGGCGATGTCAAGGACGTAGCGACCGCCTGTTCGACGATCAATACGCCCGAGAGGCGGTACGACGTCGTCAATCGGGCCATGACGTTCTACACGTCGCACTCCTATGTCATCGAGGATGGCCGGCCCATGAAGCTCGACATCCCCGACGACGCGGACTTCGGCGGTTTCTTCAAAAACCAGTTGCTCGTTCGGCTCAAGTCGGACTGGACACTCGGCTCGAACACGTACCGGCAGGGGGCCTTGATCGCCATCGACTACGACAAGTATCGGAAAGGCGACCGGGGCTTCAGCGTCATCGCCGAGCCCGATGAACGGTCCAGCGTTCGTTCCTTCGCGGACACCCGCAACGTCCTGCTCGTCCACATGCTCAACAACGTGCGGAGCGAGTTATACGCGTACCGGCTGGACAACGGCCGCTGGACGAAGCAGCGGATCGATGCCCCCGAACTCGGCACGCTCGGCGTCGTCTCCACGGACGAGCGATCCGACCAGTACTTCCTCACGTACCAGGGTTTCCTCCAGCCGACGAGTCTCTACCATGTCACCGACGACGGCCGCATACAGGTCGTCAAATCGCTGCCGCACTTCTTCGACGCCAACGGCCTGACCACGGAGCAATTCGAGGCGACCTCCCGGGACGGGACGCGGATTCCCTATTTCGTGGTCCGGCCCAAAGAGATGAAGGCCGACGGCGTCCATCCGACGCTGCTCTACGGCTACGGCGGCTTCGAGATCGAGATGCTGCCCGGCTATTCGGCCACCACGGGCGCATGCTGGCTGGCCCAGGGCGGCGTGTACGTCCTCGCCAACATCCGCGGCGGCGGCGAGTTCGGTCCCGCCTGGCACCAGGCCGCGCTCAAGGCCAATCGTCAGCGGGCCTACGACGACTTTGCGGCCGTCGCGGAGGACCTCATCCGCCGTAAGATTACCTCGGCGCAACACCTTGGCATCATGGGCGGATCCAACGGCGGCCTGCTCATGGGCGTCGAGTTCACCCAGCGTCCCGACCTCTACAACGGTGTCGTGTGCCTGGTCCCGCTGCTCGACATGAAGCGGTACAACAAGCTGCTGGCCGGCGCCAGTTGGATGGCGGAGTACGGCGACCCGGACGTCCCCGAGGAGTGGGCCTATATCGGCAAGTACTCGCCGTATCACAACGTAAAGGCCGACGCCAGGTACCCGCGAGTGTTCTTCTACACCTCGACCGCAGACGACCGGGTGCACCCGGGCCACGCGAGGAAGATGGCCGCCCGGATGGAGGAGATGGGTCACAAGGTCTACTACTACGAAAACATGGAAGGCGGGCACGCCGCTGCGGCGACGAACAAACAGCAGGCCCTGCGAACGGCCCTGAGCTTCAGCTATCTGCGGATGCAACTCAAGTGACGGCGGATCGGCCGAACAGGTCCTTGCGGCGGCGCAGCTCTGCGAAGACCTCGTGAGCCTCGGCGCCGGGCATGCCCACCGCGGCCTGGACCTGCGGATGGTCCGCCAGCAGGAAGATGTTCGTCGCCCGCTCCTGGGCGATGGTGGAGGGCACGGTGAATTGACCGTACTCGACGGTCTTGGCCACCTCGGCCAGCCGGTCGCGGAAACGCCGACTGTCCGGCACGGTTGCAACGGCGAACTCGTAATTCTCCAGCGTGTAGTCGTGGCCGCAGTAGACGCGAGTCGCCGGCGGCAGGGCCGCCAGTTCCTGGAGCGACTGCCACAGGGTGACTGCGTCGCAGTCGATGGGCCTGCCGCAGCCGCCGACAAAGAGCGTGTCGCCTGTATAGACGACGCCCGGCTCGCCCTCCCTGTCCGACGGGAGGTAATAGCAGACCGATGTCCGCGTGTGTCCCGGCGTCGAAATCGCCACGACGCGAACCTCGCCGAACTTCAGTACCTCGCCGCCGGTTGCCGTGCGGTCGGAGGCCGGGATGAGACTCCGATCGACCCCGATCACCTCGCAGCCAGTTCTGGACCGAAGCTCCGCGGCGCCGCCAGCATGGTCCCAGTGGTGGTGGGTCAACAGGACGGCCGCCAGGGATTGGCCTCGCTCTTGGAGGACGCGCAATACGGCGGACGCGTCGCCCGGATCGACAGCGAACATGCGATTTACTCCACACGGGTGCAGGTAGATAAAGTTGTCGCCGAACGCAATGATCGCAGTCCCTGCCGCCATGGTCCCCTGCCTTTCTGAGCCGGTGTGTCCGATGATTCTGTCTCCCAGGCGGCCTGTTCACGCCTGTACGCTGTCCGCAAGCGTACCCGGAGAGTCCGTCCGCGTCAACCTGGCCAGCATGGCGACAATGCGGCAGAGGCCTTCCTCATGAAAGTTGGCAGGATTTATAGAAAAGCCCTTGCGTCATTCTGCAAATCTGGTAGGATATGTCACACAGGCTCCGGCGGGCAGCCTGCGTTACCCTTCGTCTATCTTATGCGCTTTTGGGCAGTTCTTACTGCCGGAAAGAGGGAACGTATGCCGACCGGGGCAGAGCCCACTGTGCTGATTGTCGATAGTGACACCGAGGTCCAAGAAGCCTTGCGGCAACTCATGGAATCTGTCCGCCTGCGCGTGGAAACGTACGCCACGACCCAGGCGTTCATCGAAGGATACGATCCGTCGAAGGCGGGGTGTCTGATTCTGGAGGTCCGCATGAAGGGCCTGAGCGGAATCGAACTCTTTCGACGGTTGCGCGGGGAAGGCAACCGCCTGCCGGTGATCTTTCTGACGAAGCACGGCGATGTCCCGATGGCGGTCGAGCTCATACGGGAAGGAGCCTTTCATTTCTTGCAGAAGCCGTACAACGACCAACAGATCCTGGACCTGACACATGCGGCCATCGCGCTCGATGCGCGGATTCGCCGCCAGGAGACGGAACGTCTCGCCATCGTAGCCAGATTCGAGTCGCTCAGCACGCGGGAACGGGAGGTGTTGGAGGGGATCGCCGCCGGCATGAGCAGCAAGGCAATGGCCAGACAATTCGGCGTGGCGACCAAGACCGTCGAATTTCACCGGGCCAACGTCCTGAAAAAAGTCGGCGTCGAGAACGTGACGGAGCTGGTCTGCCTCCTGCTGCGAAGCGGATATCAAGCGGGGAACCATCCGAGCCGCAAGGGCCGTCTTTCGCCACAGGTGCAGTGAGGATATCGTCCCCGGTTGCCAATGCTTGACAACCTGCCGCGGTCTGGCGTACCGTTGGACTTCTTGTGACCGATTGAAACCGTGTGCATCATGGAGTCCCGGCATGAAGGCAGTATCTCTGAAAACGTGTTGCAAGAGGCTTGCGATTCTGCTCTTGTGCGTTTTGGCAGTCTGCACCGCAGGCGATTTGTGCGCAGCCGAACAGACACGTTCGCGGCCAGCGGAAGGCAAGCCGTACGCCTACCTGTTCCCGACGACGTTGAGCGATCTGGCGGAGCATCTGCAAAATCAGGACATCGAAGTTTACGAACTCCGTGAAGAGATCGACCTGGATGTCACGGTCTTCACCGTCGAGCGAGTCCATCGGGAACAGGCGTCTTTGGGCGGGCGGGTGGCTCTTCGTCTGGAGACCCGATCCGAGCGACAGGGTAAACGCATCGAAGCCGGAACCCTCCTCGTGAAGACCGGGCAGAAGCTCGACAAGGAGATCCGCCGGCTGCTCGATCCGAAGGCGAAGAAGAAACCTCGCGTCTGGAAGTTGCTGGGCCGGCCCAGGGAAGGGACCTCTTACCCGGTCTGCCAGCTCGACTCCTATGTGCCTGTGACCTGCGGGACCGCAAGGCCGCCGGCCGGGGCGAGGGGGTTCAACAAGCCCATCACGTTCGAAGCGGTGTACGGGCCGAAGGACCGAGTGAATTTCCACGGCGCGCCCGTTTCGGGTCTGACCTGGCTCGACGACGGCGAGCACTACCTCCAGGTTCGCGACAGCCGGTTGTACAAGGTGCACGCGACGAGCGGCCGGTCGGTCCCGTTCATCGATCCCAACGCCTTGTCCGCGGGCTTGCGACAACTTCCTGTGATGCGTCCGAAAGACGCGAAATCGATCTCCCAAAGAACATCGTTCCACTGGAGTCCTGACCGCTGCGCGGTCCTCATCGACTACGAAGAAGACCTGTACTACGTCACGATCGACGGCCAAACCGCCGTGCGACTGACCAGTGCGCCGGGACCCGAAAAGCACGCGACCTTCGATCCACAAGGCAAGTTCGTCGCTTTCGTTCGCGACGGCAACCTGTACGTCGTGGATGTCGCGACGCAGACCGAGCGGGCTCTGACCACCGACGGCGGCGGCCTGATCCGCAACGGCGAAGCGGACTGGGTCTACTTCGAGGAGGTCCTCAACCGCAGATGGAAGCTGTTCTGGTGGAGCCCGGACTCGTTGGCCATCGCGTTCCTGCGGACGGACGATGCCTCGGTTCCCGAGTATGTTGTGTCCAACGACGCTTCGCGTGGGCGGGACGTGGAAATGACGCGATATCCGCGGGCGGGCGAGCCGAACCCGACCGTGAAGCTGGGGATCGCCTCGACGGCCGGCGGCGCCGTGCGCTGGGTCGATCTGGGCGAGTACGCGGAAGGGACGTACATCGTCACCGGCGCAGGCTGGATGCCAGACAGCGAGCGGATTTATTTCTTCCTTCAGGATCGAGCCCAGACCTGGCTCGATATCACCACAGCCTCTCGATGGGGCGGGACGCCGAGGAGGTTGCTGCGCGAGACCACCGAGGCCTGGGTGGAACCGCCTGAGAAGCTCCAGTTCCTTGCGGACGGCTCCTTCCTGCTGACCAGCGAACGGACCGGCTGGAAGCACCTGTATCTCTACGACAAAGACGGCCAACTGAAACACCCTGTCACACAAGGGCAGTGGGAAGTGCGAAGTGTGCCGCTCGTCGATGAAAAGGCCGGTTGGATCTACTTCACCGGGACGCGGGACAGCCACATTGCCGAGCATCTGTATCGCGTCAAACCGGCCGGCGGCGAGGTCGAGCGGCTCACTGTCTCGGCGGGCCAGCACAGCGTCGCCGTCAGTCCCAACGGCAAGTACTTCATCGACACGTGGAGCGACGCGAGTACGCCGACCCGGGTGGCCCTCAGGGCGACGGACGGCGCGATGGTCCGCACGCTCGACACGAACCCGGTGTACGAACGCCTGGAATACCGGCTCAGCCCATACGAACAGTTCCAGATCGAGACCACCGACGGCTTTTTGCTGGAGGCCGGCATGGTGAAGCCGCCGGACTTCGACAGTGGCAGGAAATACCCGGTCTGGTTCACCACCTACGGCGGCCCCCATATGCCGAGTATCTCGGATACCTGGCAGGGCGGCCGGACCTGGGACCAGATGCTCGCGCAGATGGGCGTCATCGTGTTCCACTGCGATCCTCGATCCGCCAGCGGCAAAGGGGCCTGCTCCGCCTGGACCGCGTACAGGCAACTGGGCGTCCAGGAACTCAAGGACATCGAAGAGGCGATTCGATGGCTGACGGGCCAACCCTACGTGGACGGCGAGCGGATCGGCATGAGCGGCTACAGCTACGGCGGCTTCATGACGGCCTATGCCCTGACACACAGCACGCTGTTCGCGGGCGGGATCGCGGGGGCGCCGCCCACGGACTGGCGATTCTACGACTCGATCTACACCGAGCGGTACATGGACACGCCGCAGAACAACCCCGACGGCTACGACCGGGCTTCCGTCGTCAAGGCCGCCAAGGATCTCCACGGACAACTGCTCCTCGTCCACGGCGGCATCGACGACAACGTCCATCTGCAGAACTCTTTCACCCTCGTCGACGCTCTGCAACGCGAGGCCAAGCCGTTCCAACTCATGATCTACCCCCAGTCGCGTCACGGCGTCGGCGGCATGCACTACAACCGATTGACGGTGGACTTCATTCGGACCGTGCTGAAACTGCCGGAGCAAGCCGGAGAACAGGGCATGTGACATGCCGGCCGGCAGGCAGAGGATAGGCGAGAAAGGGAACACTTGGAAACCGCCAGGCTCTGTCATTCTAAGCGGTAGCGGAAGACCTCGACGTGTGCATGTCACTTGGCGCTCGGCCGGATGACGCCCAGGTATCGGCCCAGCCAGTAGGGCAGCAGGTAGATGTCGCCGCTGTATTCCTCGCGACCGCCGTCGCCGCCGTCGAGGCGAAAGGCGTTGCCGTTGAACTTGCTCATGGGCCGCTCGTCCGGGGGCAGCACGGCCTTCGTGCTCTGCTCGCGGAAATTGGCCCCGAGCAAGTCCAGATCCTCGCGTTGGCTGTTCTGGACGGTCCAACTGATCGTGTCCAGAGGGAACTGCTGGAGGGTCCAGATGGATTCCGCGAGGTCGAAATCGTCGGCCTCCGTTGCGGCGTAGAGGAAGTCCCAGAGCGGATTCTTTTCGGGCCGCTCGATCTGCCAGTGGTCGCGAATGGCCTCGCGGTACTTGTCCCGCAACTCGGGGGTGAACGCGTACCGATACAGGTTCCAGTAGCTCAGGAACGCCAGCTCGTCATCGGAGTGGTTCCACTCCGTTGTTAGATCGATGCCTGGGACTTGGCCCAGTTCGCCGACGGGGATCATGATGTTGTCGAGATAGCCGTGTTGCTCGATCAACTCGAAGGCCTTTTGCCGATAGATCTCCTTGCCTGTGAAATGATATGCGGTCTGGAGGAAGGCGATGATCTCGACGGAGTTTAGTCGCCGGTCGCCTACCTGGCGGGGGAACTGGTTGACATACTCGGGGTTCCAGCGACCCCACAGGGTGGGCTTGCCGTCGTAATCGACCAGATACCAGTCGTGTCGCACGATGTGGTCCATGGTGGCGTCGATGAGCGCAACTGCCCGCTTCTTCCAGGCGTCGTCCGGCATGATCTCCGCGAAGATCGCATAGGCGAAGAAGTGCCCGACGATCTCGTCGCTGCTGGTGGTTCCCTTCCAGGACCACTGTCCATCCGGCGTATTGTGCCAGTGTTGCTTGTCCGCCACCTGGTACCCGGCCCGCTCGAAGGACCTCGCGGGAAAGCCCTCGATGCCTGTGATTTCGCTGAGTCGCTCCATCGCCTTGAACGATTCATAGCAGTTGCGCAGGGCCTCGTTGGACTTGGTCACGGCGTATCGGAACAGTTCGCCGGCCAGGTACATCGCGGTCCAGAGGCCGTCGTTGTCCTGATCGACGAGCGTTCCCGTCGAGAGGTCGCCGGGCGTGGTCATTTCAAACGCGCTGTTGAAGCCGAGCCGGATGTGCCTCTGGCGGGTCAGACGCTCGAAGTGTTCGGCTTTCTCCGCGAGCGTCATCTTGCGGAAATGAACGATGTTCAGGCCGCGTTGTGAGAGGACCAGGATCGAACCATCCAGGGCCGGCCAGATGTCGACAACCGCGTCGTCGAGCAGCCACCGCCTGGACGCGTAGTAGTCGACCCGACCGTCGGGCCGTCGTGAAAACGCTCCCTTCGGTGTTCCGAACCAGACCACATCGCCGATGATCCGACGGCACGTCACATCATCGCATGGCAGCTTCTCCGGATCGACAACCTGCGGTTCAGGTGGATTCGGGTCGATTCGGGTGCGTCCCTTGGCGGCCTCGACCAGGAGCCGGCCTCCCGAGGCGTTGCTCAGGATGTACTTGTCGGTCAGATATACGAACTGGCCGTCGCGAACCTCGATGTCCTTGATCTGCATGTCGGCCAGAGGGCGGTACTGCCGGTCCGGGCGCAGCATCCCGGCGTGGATCTGGAGGAGCCCTTGATCCGAGAGCACGAGGATTCGCCCATTGCGATCCTCGCGAACCTTCAGCAGTTTTGCGTTCGCAACCTCCGGAGCGGGAGGAACCTGCTCGCTGTAGTCCTGGAGGAAGGGCTTATCCACATGAAATCGCGTTGTCCCCTGCGAGGGGGCGCATACCGCGAGGACGAGCAGGATCTCGACAACCATCGCAAACCTCCCTATGTCGAACGTCGTGTTGTCACTGCATGTTTCATCCGTTCCAGGCCCGCCAGCAGGGTCGCCCGCGGGCAGCCGAAATTCAATCGCACAAAGCCTTCCGCGAGGAAATCCTTGCCGTCCGAGAGTCCGACGCCGGCCAGCTCGAAGAATCGCTCCGGATGGGGCAGGCCCAACGGCCGGGTGTCGATCCAGGCTAAGTAGGTTGCCTGGACGTGGTCCATGGCCAGGCCGGGGATGTCCTCGTTGATGAACCTGTGGAGAAGCTGTTCGTTGCCTCGCAGATAGTCGATGAGGGCCACTCTCCAGGGCTCGCAGTCGCGATAGGCGGCCAGACACGCGGCATAACCCAACGCGTTGGTCCACGGAACGATCCCGCTGCGGGCTCTGTTGAACTGGGCTCGCAACTCGGCGTTCTCGATGATGGCGAGCGAACAACTCAGGCCGGGGATGTTGAAGGTCTTGCTCGGGGCCATCAGCGTGATGGTCCGGGCGGAGACCTCCGGGCCGAGCGTCGCGGTGGGCGTGTGTGGCCCGCCATCGAGGACGAGGTCGCAATGGATCTCGTCGGAGCAGAGGATGATGTCGTGCTTCAGGCAGACCTCAGCGATCTGCTCCAATTCCCGGCGTTCGAACCGCCTGCCGACCGGGTTGTGCGGATTGCACAATAGCAGGATGCGGGATTGCGGTGTGATTTCCCGCTCGAACCTGTCGGAGTCCATGACGTAGGAGCCGTCGTGCCGGTCAAGCGGGATGGTTTGGACGTTCTTCCGCGACAACGGAGGGGCGGATAGGAACGGCGGATAGATCGGGCTGAACGTCAGCACGTCCTCGCCATCGTCGCCAAAGGCCCGGCACACGACGTTTAATGCCGATACGACGCCCGGCAGCCAGACGATCCAGGACGGCTCGATCCTCCATTTGTACATTCTCGCCATCCGCTCTACGACGACCTGCGCAAGCTCCTCCGAGGGCACGGCGTATCCGAAGACTCCATGCTCGATCCTCGCACGCAGGGCCTCCAGGATCGGCCCGGGAGCCTGGAAGTCCATGTCGGCCACCCACATCGGGATGACGTCTCTGCCCTGGTACTTGTGCCACTTGAGGCTGTCGCTCTTGTGTCTCTCGACCACGCGGTCGAAGTCAAAGCCGTTGTCCATGCCCGAAGGCCCTTCATTTACTATTTACGATTTACTATTTACAATTGCTCGGTGACCCCGTCACGTATGTTACGACGCCGGCCCAATAGTAAATCGTAAATCGCAAATAGTAAATCAGGTAAAACATGATTGAACTGCTCAGAGCGCGCCGGAGTATCCGGGAGTACGAGGATCGAGCCATCGAGCCCGAGAAAGTGGCATTGCTGAAAGAAGCCGCTTTGCGGTCGCCTTCGTCGAGGAACATCGACCCATGGGAGTTCGTCTTTGTCGACGACCGGGACCTGCTGAAGAAGCTCTCTCGCTGCAAACCGCACGGCGCGGACTTCCTGGAGCAGGCGGCGCTGGGAATCGTCGTCTGCGCCGACAGCCGAGCGAGCGATGTCTGGATCGAAGACTGCTCCATTGCGGCGATCCTCGTGCAAATGGCCGCCCAGTCGATCGGCTTGGGCAGTTGCTGGGTCCAGGTGCGGAACCGCATGTACGACAGCGTGACGAGTTCCGAACGCTACCTCCAGACGCTGCTGGGACTGCCCGCGCAGTTGGCGGTCGAATGCATCGTCGCGGTCGGCTATCCGGCTGAGCGACGCGAGCCGCTGCCGGCGGAAAGCCTCAAGGTTGCGAAGATTCGAACGAATGTCGCTACATGAGGCCAGCCGGCCGCGGCCGAGCTGCTCGGGTAGTTTTACTGAATCGTAACGCTGCCCGGTGGATTGTCGTTCTGGAGCACGTACCCGGCGGGCACTTCCACGTGGCAGAGGGTTTGGCCCTTGTCCTTCCACCAGCGGACCACGACTGGTCCCTGCGGCGTCATGAGCTTACCTTCGCACCAGTCCAGACCCACATCGGCGATTCCCAGACGAACGGTCTTCTGTTGGGTATCGACCTCGCGGATGCCCAGCAGGTCGCGATAGAAGGTGTGAGCGACGTGTGAAGCGAAACCGTGGTTGCAGCTTGCCCCGGCGTCCACGTTCTCCCACAGCGTTCCCGTCCGGTCGGCCATGTAGAGGTAGTAGTCGGCCAGTTCCTTCTTGATCTGGGCCGGGTGGCCATATCGGCTGAGCAGCTCGAATCGCAGGTAGTTGCCGATGAAGGCGTTGGCCGGATGGACCTCGGGAAATGTGCCGGTCGTCTTGCGCTGAGGTCCGAACTGATGGACCAGCCTGTCCCAGAGCTGCGCGTGCGTCTTGGGCGTGGCCACGTCGAAAAAGAAGGCAAAGTACTGGCACACCTCGGTGCGATTGCGGGTCACTTCCAGCCGGCCGTCCTTGCGGATCGCGTTGTCGACGAAGAACTCGCCGTCGAAGGATTGCCGCCGGATGGTCTCGCGAATCTGCTCGGCCTCCTCGCAAAGGCTGGATTCGCCGTACATCCGGCCGGCGGCGTCCAGGGCCGCCGCATACAGCATGTTGCTCGGATAGCTCACGTCCTGCACGAAACTGTTGGCCGGGGACCACTCGACGAAGACCCAGCTTTGCAGCTTTTCGAGCAGGCCGTCGGAATTCTTGAACTTCTGGAAGTACTCGTTGAGGGCCTGGAGCCTTGGCTGCAACGCGGCCACCAACTCGTGGTCTCCGCTGCGGGCCTGGTATTCCTCCAACTCGATCACGAACCAGATCGCCCAGTTCGGGATGAAGACGCCGTCGTCGTGATCGGCCGGATAACACATGGGCAACATGCCCTCGGGCAGGTGGGCGAACTTGGTCGGCAGCAGGAAGTTCTCCAGGAAGTTCTTCTCGATCTTTGTGTTGCCGCACAGGTCGAAGGCGACGCGGGACGTGAAGAAGCTGTCGCAGAGCCAGCCGGCGCGTTCCCGCGAGGGGCAGTCCATGAAGATATCGACCGCGTTCTGTCGGAACGTCTGCCTGGCGGCGTCGAAGATGCGATTCAGACCCGGATCACTGCACGCGAAGGTCGCTTCATCCACCTCGGGATTGGCGTACTCGCGCAAGTAGAGGCGCTTGACCTCGCAGTTGCCCGCCAGGACGTTCAGCTTGAGGTATCGCATCGTATAGGGCTCGAAGGATTCCAGGTTGTACGCGCCGGGCATCAGCTCGTAGCAGACCGCGTTGACGCAGCCGAGCCGCTTGGAATCCACATCGCCCTTGGTCAGGACCTCGTCGAATGTGAAGTAGAGCGTCGTCGGCTTGGAGCATCGAACCTGCGCCCCGATGAACCCTGTGAGGTTTGTCCCCAGGTCGGCGATGGCAAACGTGTTCTCCGCCAGTGCAATGGTCTCGTTGGGCTGATAGAGCCGTTCCGTCGAGTCTGTGACAGCGGATCGGATCTTCTGCAGTTCAGTCGATGGGACAACCTCCAGTTCGCCTTCCGGGTATCCCTTCAACTGTGGCCCGATGTTGACCAGAGAGCGGTCCTTCCACAGGTTCGCGACGGGGACATCCCGCTGGAGCGTGCCCTCGGAGAGAACGCGAATGGGCTGACGTGTGAGGAATTCCGGGTAGGCCACACGCCGGACAAGCAGATTCTTCGTGGGTACTGTCGCGAGGGACACGTTATCGGTTTCCATGATCGGGCGATCCCACCAGGAATCGTTGCCCGTTTGCATGCGGTAGTATTCGATGAAGGGACGCTGAAAACTGTACCGCTGCACCTTCTGCACGCGGTGTTTCAGGATCGTGGCGTCGAAGGCTGCGCCGCTACCGGCGGTCGAGGCCAGGACGGCCCCGTCGCAGACGACCTCCGCCTGAAGGAACGCAGTCTCGTCGAGAAGGTAGTAGCTGTTCGCGTTGTACCCTGCGACCTCGACGGCGACGACATTGCCGCGTTGGCGGACGAAGGACTGAACCGGCCACTCATCGACGCGGGACCAGCCGTGGGGACCGCGGGCGGGACCGTGGCCCACGAATTGCCCGTTGACGTACAGCCGATAGAGTGACGAAGCCGTGATCCGCACGATGGGCCGGCCCTGCAGGGGACAGTCGAAGGCCGCTCGAAAGCCCACGAACAGGTTCTTCTCTGCCTGCCGATCCGCAACCCAGACGGGCTTTGCGGCGACGAACGACGCTTGGACGGCCTGGGCGTGCGCGGTGAGCGAGAAGGTTGCCGCCACGACGCCCGCGACGCCCACCAGGGCGAGGCTGCGAACTAACGATGTCTGTGTCATGATCTATCCCCTTACATCCGGTTTTCGTGCATGAAAACGGCATTTCGGGCTTTGTGCAAGGTTTTTTGTGATTTTCTTCCGGGCCGGCACGTCTATCCTCCTGAAGGAGATGTGGTTTCTCGCTTGACAGTACGCCAGGCGGGTAGTACAGATGCCGGCATCATGCTCCCAGTGGCCTCGGGCCTCCTGTGGAGGGAGAAAGCCATGAGACCAGATGAAAGGGCACGAGAATGACCGAGTTCGTCACAGCCGCGTTTGCGATGCCGAACGTGTTGTTCACGGCGTTGCTCTTGGTCTGCGGACTCTACTGGATCATGGTGATTCTCGGAGTTCTCGACGTGGACATGTTCCACATCGATCTCGGCGACGGCGGATTTGACCCCGGCGTGGACATGGATGCGGATGTGGATGTGGGGCCGGACTTCCACGGTTTCGAGCCGGGCATCGTCCACTCCATTCTGCACTTCTTCTACCTGGGCGAAGTCCCGACGATGCTCCTCGTGAGCATCATGGTCCTGAGTTTGTGGACTTTTTCCATGCTTGGCAACCACTACCTGAATGCCGAAGGCTCGGTCGCGATGACGATGGCGATTCTTGTCGGCGATTTTGCCGTCAGTACGCTTGTGCTGAGGTTTGTCGCCTTGCCGCTGCGGAAGCTGTATATTCTCCTGAACAAGGACTACAATGCCCCAGGCGATGTCGTGGGCAAGACCTGCAAGGTCGTCACGACCCATGTGACGCGTGAGAAGATGGGACAGGTGGAGGTTCCCACGAAGGGGGCCCCCATTTTGCTGAATGTCCTGGCGCGGGATGCGCGCGTGTTCGAGAAAGGCGAAGAAGCGGTGGTTGTCGAGAAAGACGGCGACAAGGGAATCTATCTGATAGCCCCCATAGAGTTGGAGAGATGACATGTTAGCATTCACGGATGCGGTAGTAGCCACACTCATTATCTTCATCGTCCTGTTTGGCGTGGGTTTCCTGGCCCTGCTGATCAAGTGTTACTGCAAGGTCCGCCAGGGTCAGGCGTTGATTCGCAACGGCGTCGGCGGGACGAGGGTCAGCTTTTCCGGCATGTTCGTGATCCCGGTCCTGCACCGTGCGGAGTACATGGACATCTCCGTCAAGCGGATCGAGATCGACCGCCGGGCCGAACAGGGCCTGATCTGTAAGGACAACCTGCGGGCGGACATCGTGGTCGCCTTCTTTGTGCGGGTCAACAACACGATGCAGGACGTGGTCAAGGTGGCCCAGTCCCTCGGCTGCGTCCGGGCCTCCGACAGCAAGGCCCTCGTCGAGTTGTTCGACGCGAAGTTCTCCGAGGCCCTCAAGACCGTGGGCAAGCAGTTCGATTTCTCCGAGCTGTACACGAACCGGATGCGATTCCGCGAGCAGATCCTGGATATTATCGGGACCGACCTGAGCGGGTACATCCTCGAAGACGCCGCGATTGACTATCTCGAACAGACGGACAAGAGCCTTCTGAAGCCCGACAACATCCTCGACGCCGAGGGCATCAAGAAAATCACCGTCCTGACGGCCGAGCAGTTCGAGCTGGCCAACGCCCGCGAGCGGGAAAAGGATAAGACCATCACCCGACAGAACGTCGAGGCGCAGGAAGCGATTCTTGAGCTCAACAGGCAATTGGCGGAGGCACAGGCCAAGCAGACGCGGGAGATCATGTCGGTCCAGGCCCGCGAAGAGGCGGAGGCCAAGAAAGTGCAGCAGGCCGAGCGGGAGAAGGCGGAGAAGGCACGAATCGCGGCCGATGAGGAGATCGCGGTCGCCGACGAGAACAAGCAGCGTCAGATCATCGTCGCCCGGCGAAGCAAGGAGCGGACCGACGCGGTCGAAGCCCAGCGGGTCGAGCGGGACCGAGACCTCGAGGCCACCGAACGCCAACGGGTCGTGGCCATCGCCCAGGTCGGCAAGGACAAGATGGTCGAAGGGGAGAAGAAGCAACTCCAGGTGGTCGTCCGCGAGCGGGTGATCGTCGAGAAGTCCGTGGCGGAAGAAGAGGAGCGGATCAAGGACGTGCGCGAGTTCGCGGGGGCGGATCGTCACAAGAAGGTGCAGATCACCCAGGCGGAGGAGGAGGCCGAGCAGGCTCTGGTCAAGAACATCAAGGAAGCGGAAGCCTCGAAGAAGGCGGCGGAATTCTACGCTCAGCAACAGCTCATCGAAGCGGAGGCCAATGTCAAGGCGGCCGAGAAGAACGCCGATGCGAAGAAGACCCTGGCCGCCGCATCGGTCAAGGAACACGCTGTGGAAGGCACGGCCAAGGCGGAGGTCATGCAGATCACGGCCGACGCGATCGAGAAGCAGGGGACTGCGGAGGCCAAGGTCCTGGAACTCAAATATCATGCGGAGGCCGACGGCATCCGCGACAAGGCCGATGCGATGAAGATCTTCGACACGGTGGGCAAGGACCACGAAGAATTCAAGCTCCGGCTCAACAAGGACCGGGACATCGAGCTGGCCGAGATCAATATCCGCAAGGATATCGCCCAGGAGCAGGCGAAGATCGTCTCCGAGGGCCTCAAGAGCGCCAAGATCGAAATCGTCGGCGGCGAGAACCGCTTCTTCGAGCGCCTCGTCAACTCCATCACGACCGGCAAGAGCGTCGATGGCATGGTCTCGCACAGCCAGGTCCTGGGCGAGGTCCGAAACGCCCTGCTGGGTCCGGATGCGGAGGCTGCCAGGGATCGCATCCGCCATTTCGTCGATCAGTTCGGACTGGGCACGGAAGACATCAAGAATCTGACGATCTCCGCACTGGTGGTGAAGCTGATCGCGAAGGCGGACACGGAACAGAAGGGCATTCTGAAGGGCATCCTTCATACGATCAAGGAGTTGGGGGTCGGGGACATGCCGGCACGCGAGTGGGTGGCGAGTCCCGTCGTCAAATAACCCGGTGACGTTGCAGAGGACGTGAGCATGGAAACCAACGGCACGGGCGAACAGGCCGCCGAGGCGCAGGAACAAGTCCAGATTCGCAACGGGACCTATGAGATTCTCCGCAGCCGGCTTGCGAATCACGGCAAGGAGCTGCGCGACCGGCTCGACAAGCTCAACCAGGCCCGCAAGGAGGTTTTCGGCGGGGTCGAAACCCGCCTGCTTTCGAGCCAGCGGATCTCCACGGGCAACAACTGCATCCCCCGCGACATCGTCTCGATTGGCGACAAGTTCATCTTCGGGTACAACGTCTTCGTCGGCCTGCGAGCGGAGACTGTTCTGAACGACGTGTTCGCGATCTACCAGTGGAAGGGCGGTGCGTTCGTTTCCTGTCCGCTCGATCCGATCCGGAACCCGCAGTTCGAGACCGATTTCAAGAACCTCTACCGATATTACCGCAAGACCGTCTTTGCCAAGTTCTCGGTGATCGGCCACCATCTGTACATGGTCTTCCGCGTGGGCCGCGAGGTCACGGATATCAAGACGTTCAAATGGCTGATCCAGGGCAACACGCTGCAATACGTGGATGCCCGAAGTGAGCATGAGTGCGTCTTTCCGCCTCAGCACCAGTTCGAGTGGCGGCGGACGACCCAGGACATGATCCGCCAGGGCACGAACCCCCACATCTCGATCGAGGATCGCGTCTTCGTCGAGACGGTCGGCGGGGACCTGACCATCAAGATCGAAAACAACACAGAGACCGGCAAGGGTATCTACACCGAGCCGGTGGACAACGCGGACCAGACGCTCACCGACGCGGAGATCTATTACGCCGTGATCGGCAATGTGATCGTCCTGAAGGTGCGTCCCTACGAGGAGAAGCGGTTCCGCTACATCCTTTACAACGAGAAGGTCCGCAGGGCCATCCGACTCGATGCCATCGAGCAGGCATGCCTGCTGCTGCCCGAGGACCACGGGTTGATCTTCGCCCGGGGGTACTACCTCCAGACGGGCGAGCTCAAGCAGTTCGAGATCCAGACCGATGACATGGTCTTCGAGAAGCGCCTGGATTCCCCGAACGGGGAGGACTATCTCTACGTCTTCCACAATCGCGACGCGGGCGCATACGTCCTGCTGTCGTACAATATCATCGAGCAGAAGGTGGGCACGCCCGTCGTGTGCAGCGGGTACTCCCTCTTCGAGGATGGGATGCTGATCCACTTCCGGGCGGATGAAGAGGCCAAGCGGCACCACGTCCTGCAGGTCTGGCAGACGCCGTATTACGGCCCGGATTTCCACGTGCCCGTCAAGCAGGAGACGGAGCTGTACAAAATCGGAAATCGGGACATCGTCCGCTGCATGGCCGAGTGTACGGAGATCCTGACGCTGACCGGGCGCCAGGAGACGTATCTGAATCTCTACCTCGATATCGCCCGCAAGGCCGAGGAGATCCAGGACGCCTATTTCTGGATTGCGTCCCCGCAGACGTTCCGCCTCGATGAGCCGCTGGCGGGGATCAACCAGGCCGCACGGGCCGCGGTCGATGAGTACGAGAAAGTCGTCCGGACGAAGGCCAACACGCAGGCCGAGATCGACAAGGTCGCGCAAAGCGTCAGGGAGATCATCGCCGCGCTGGACTACAGTCGAATCGACGAGATCGGCGAGTATGTCGAGCATCTGACGAGGCTCCGCTCGATTCGCGGCACGATCATCTCCCTGAAGGATCTCCGCTACGCGGACGCGGAGACGATCTCCTCGCTGGAAAACGAGGTTGCCGAGCACACGGAGAAGCTGTCTCGTCTGTGCGTGGAGTTCCTGCTCAAGCCCGAATCGCTCGATCCCTATCGCAAGACAGCGGACGAGCAGAAGCAGCGGGTGCCCGACCTGGCCAAGGTCGCCGACGCCAGGCAGTTGCAGCAGCAGGTGGCCGAGACGGCCGCCGGGCTGGAAATGCTCACCGAGGTGGTCAGCAACCTCAAGATCGAGGACGCGACCCAGACCATTGCGGTCATCGACCATATCTCGCTGGTCTACGCGCAGGTGAACCAGGTCAAGTCCGCGCTGGCCAACAAGCTCAAGGAGCTTGGCAGGGTCGAAGGGCAGGCCGAGTTCGTCTCGCAGGTCAAGCTCATCGATCAGTCGGTCATCAGCTACCTCGATGTCTGCGACACGCCCGAGAAATGCCAGGAGTATCTCACCAAGGCAATGGTCCAGCTCGAGACGCTGGAGGGCAAGTTTGCGGACTTTGAAGAATTCATTGTCCAACTCACGGAAAAGCGAGAGGAACTCTGCGACGCGTTCGAGTCCCGCAAAGTCCGTCTCATCGCGGAGCGCAACCAGCGGGCCTCTGCGCTGATGGCCTCGGCCGAGCGGATTCTCAAGGGGGTTACGAACCGCGTCAGGACCCTGACCGACGTTGATCAGATCAACGGGTACTTTGCCTCCGACCTGATGATCGACCGCGTCCGCGAGACCATCGAGCAGTTGAAGGCCCTCGGCGACGCGGTCAAGGCCGAGGACATCGCGAACCGGCTCAAAACCATCCACCAGGACACCATTCGCCAACTCAAGGACAAGCAGGCCCTCTACGAGGACGACGACAACGTCATCCGCCTGGGCACTCACCGATTCGCCGTGAATCGTCAGCCGCTCGAAGGGACCATCGTCCAGAAAGACGGACGACTGTGCTTCCACCTCACCGGGACCGGGTTCTTCGAGGCCATCGAAGACGAAACGCTGACGCAGACGAAGGACGTGTGGGATCTGAGCGTGGTTTCCGAGACACCCCAGGTATATCGCGCCGAGTACCTGGCGTTCAAGATGCTTGAAAGCCTGCTGGCGGGTCCCGCGGGCCAGATCGAAGCGACCAGGGCGTTGCCCGCCGGCGAGTTGTTGTCCCGGGTCCAGGCGTTCATGGGTCCGCGGTACGACGAGGGCTATATCAAGGGCGTCCACGATCACGACGCCGCGACGATTCTCCAAGCCCTCCTCGAAATCAGATCGACCGCCGGCTTGCTCCGCTACGACACGCGGGCCCGAGGGGTCGCGACCCTGTTCTGGCACGCAGGCGGCATGCCTCAGCAGGAGAAGGCGACTCTCCGGGCGAGGATCATGGGCATGGGGTATGTCCAGGCCCTCTTCGGTGCCGGCGAGGCGCAGGCCGGCTACATTGCCGAGATCAGGACCTGGCTCGACAAATTCGCCGAAACCACGAGACTACTCGAACCCGCTCTGGTCCAGGAAGCAGCGGAGTATCTCTTCTACGAGCTCGCGGGCGACGATGAGTTCGTCCTCAGTCAGACGGCTCGCGACATCAAGGACGATCTGGAGAGACACCTGACGAAGCGGGGTTTCTCCGACAGTCTCCATAGGTCCATGCAGGCGCTGAACCAGGACCCTGTGAACAACTTCCGTCTGCTCGCCGACTGGACCCGGTCGTATCTTGTCGATGCGGCCCAGGCCGAGCGAAGCGAGTACGCCGAGGAAGTGGCGGCCCTGCTGACGCCGGGCCTGGGCGTGAAATGGACGGTGATCCCGGCGGGCGTCGAACGGGATCTTGCCGGAATGGCGGGCTCGCACCCGCGCATCGAGCAGGGCGGGTATCGGCTCAATTACTGCCATTTCATGGCCCGGCTCCAGCGGCACGAGCAGCATGTTGCGCCGCGATTCGTCCAGTACCAGAAGTGCCGTAGTGCGGTCGTGGAGCGATACGGCAAAGAGCTACACCTCGACGAGTTCCAGCCACACGTGCTCACGACGTTCGTGCGAAACACGCTGATCGACAAAATCTATCTGCCTTTGATCGGCACTAACCTTGCCAAGCAGATCGGCGCCGCAGGCCAGGAGAAGCGAACCGACAGGCAGGGACTCCTATTGCTCATCTCCCCGCCCGGTTATGGCAAGACCACGCTGTTGGAATACGTCGCCAATCGCCTCGGGCTGACCTTCGTCAAGATCAATGGTCCCGCGGTGGGCAGTCGGGTGGTCTCCCTCGACCCAGCGGAGGCGCCGAACGCCGCCGCACGCGAGGAGTTGATGAAGCTCAATCTTGCCCTCGAGATGGGTGACAACGTAATGATCTACGTGGACGACATCCAGCACACGAATCCCGAGTTCCTCCAGAAGTTCATCTCGCTGTGTGATGCCCAGCGACGGATCGAGGGCGTCTATCACGGCCGCGCGCGGACGTACGACCTGCGGGGCAAACGCGCCTGCGTCGTCATGGCAGGCAACCCTTACACTGAGAGCGGCAAGCGGTTCCGCATCCCCGACATGCTCGCCAACCGCGCCGACACGTACAATATCGGCGACATCGTCGGCGACAACTACGATCAGTTTGTCCTGAGCTACGTTGAGAATTGCCTGACCTCCAACCCCCTGCTGGAGAAGCTGACCCGCCGGAGCCATCGGGACGCCTGTACGATCCTCAAGATCGCCGAGACCGGCCAGCGGGAAGGGCTCGACTTCGAGGGCAACTATACGGTGGAAGAGGTCCAGGAGTATGTCGCGACCATGAAGAAGCTCCTGGTCGTTCGTGACGTGGTGCTCAAGGTCAATCGCGAGTACATCCGCTCGGCAGGTCAGGCGGATGAGTACCGGACGGAGCCGCCGTTCCTGCTCCAGGGGTCGTATCGCAACATGAACCGCATTGCGGAGAGGGTGTTGCCGGTCATGAACGACGCGGAACTCTGGACGCTCATTCATTCTACCTACGAGCAGGATGCCCAGATGCTCACCAGCGGCGCCGAATCGAACCTGCTGAAGTTCCGCGAATTGACCGGCCGGCTCGACGAGGAGCAGGCCCGGCGCTGGGACCAGATCAAGAAGACGTTCGGCCGTAACCTCCTCTTGGGCGGCGACAGCGACGACAAGATTGCCAAGATCGTCCGGCAGATGAACGCCTTCACCGCAGGGCTGGACTCGATCAAGGAGGTGCTCGCCGAAGGCGTCACGGCCATGCGGCAACCTGCGACCAGTGATTCCAGGGTGACCGTGGATGATGTCCTGGCCAGGATGGATCAGGTTATTGCGGAGCTGAACCGACAGCACACGGACCGGACCGCTCAGGATGCTCGCACGCTGGTGTCTGTGCTGGAGGAACAATTCCGGGCGATGGAGACCTGGCTGCTCCCGATGACGCACGGGAACAGGGCGGAGAAGCTTCAGGTCATCGACCAGTTGATGGAGCGATTCGAGACCATGGTTCGCGGGTACAACCGCCTGATTGAGGTGCTGCGGAGCCGTCGGGCCGAGGAACCACTGTCACAGGATCGCCAGACGGGAAAAGCCCCGACGAAGACAAAACGAAAAACGCCGCCTTCCGACAAGAACGTATGACCGCGATCCACCACTCCAACAGTTGACTTTGTGGGGCTCCGGGATTACCCTGCATGCCTGTGATGAACCGTACCAACAATGCATTTCTGTAGCGGAGATCGTGCCATGAAGGCTCGAAGGACAGCCCTTTTCGTTCTGATCGTTGCGGCGTGTCTGTGGAATACCGCGGGAGCGGACATCGCCAAGGACTATTCGCAGGGGATTCTGGACCGCAAGGCGGTCCTGGATGTCGCGGCGAGGGCGACGCTGGAAGCGTACCCCAACGCCGACTTGGTTCAAGTCGACGACTTTACGATCAGCCAGTACGAGCCGGACGGCACGGGCATCTCCTGGTCGGACAGCTATGCGAAGGTGCTCACGGAGAAAGGCCGGCGGGAGCAGCAGGAGATGTCCTTTGGGTTCACCCTGCCCTACGGCAGGGTCGCGGTGAAACTGCTGGAAGTCATCAAGCCGGACGGGACGGTCGCGACGATCGACATCGACAAACAGAGCAAGGTCATGATCGACCGTTCTCAGATGGGCTCGAACATCTACGACCCCAACAGCAAGGTCCTCCAGGTCGGCGTCCCAGGCGTTCAGATCGGCGACGTAGTCCACATCGTTGTGTGCGATGAGACCCTGCGGCGGTACATGCCCGACACCTGGGACGACTACCAGGTCTTCGAGTCCACCTCGCCGATTCTCCATGCGGTGTACGAAGTGCATGCGCCAAAGGACCGCCCGCTGGTGAGCGTGGGCCTGCGGGACACAGTCGAGGGGACTGTGACGCACAACGCCGAGGAACACGACGGACGAATGGTCCATCGCTGGGAGGTGACGAATGTGCCTCGGTTCTATGCGGAGCCGGACATGCCGCCTGCGTATACCGTTGTGCAGCGGCTGCTGGTCAGCACACTACCGGATTGGAAGGTGATTTCGAGTTGGTACTGGCGGCTGTGCAAGCCGCACCTCGACGCCACGACGCCGCAGATGCAGGAGATGGTCGATAAACTGACAGCGGGACTCACCGATCGCCAAAAGAAGGTTGAAGCGGTTTTCTACTGGGTCTCGCAACAGGTGCGGTACATGGGGATCACAACCGAGGGCGAAGCGCCCGGCTGGGAGCCGCACGACGTAAAGATGACGTTCGACAACCGCCACGGGGTTTGCCGCGACAAGGCGGCCTTACTCGTGGCCATGCTTCGCCTGGCGGGCATCGAGGCTTATCCCGTCCTGATCGGCGTCGGGCCCAAGAAAGACGCAGAGATTCCGCAGGTCGCCTTCAATCACGCCATCGTCGCCACCAAAAACGAGGACGGTTCCTACCTGCTCATGGACTGCACGGACGAGAGCACCAAAGACCTGTTGCCGAGCTACCTGTGCAATTGCAGCTACCTCGTGGCGCACTCGGAGGGCGAGGACCTCCGGACGGCGCCCATTGTGTCGGCTCAGGAGAATCTCGTGCACGTCGAGACCACAGGCGAGATCGACGGCCTGGGAAACCTGACGGCCGAGACGAAGATGACTTTCGAAGGGATCAATGACAACGCCTACCGCAGTTACTTCGCACGGGTCAAGCCCGAGCAGCGTCGGCAGTTCTTCGAAGGCGTCCTCAAGGCGTCCATCGCCACCGCGACGCTGACCGACTTCGAAGTCCGGCCGGCGGATATTCAGGACACGACTGAGACCCTGTCGATCCGCGTGTGCTTCACGGCCAAGGACCTGCTCATCGGCAGCGGCGACACGGTCATGATGCCTGTGCCGCAGGTGGGATCGCGGGTCGGGCTGGTGAACTTCATCATCGGCCAGACGGGTCTCCAGAAGCGTCGATTCCCGTTGGAGACGAACTACGCCTGCGGCGTGCAGGAGAAACTGAGCCTTCGCATCGATCCAGCAATCGGCTCGTTCATCTCATTGCCCGAGCTGGACCCGATTGAGAACCCGACGATTTCATGGAGCCGCAAGTTCGTGCAACAGGCAGGCTCGTTGGAGGGACAGTCGGAGTTCCTCATCAAGGTTGTGGAACTCGATCCCCAACAGTATCTGTCGCTCAAGGAGAACCTCAAGCAGATCGAGTACAACGAGCGTAAGAAGCCGATCCTCGCCCGCGAGACGGCCAAGGCGGGTTCCGAGGTGGACGTGGTGACACTGGACTATCGGGTCCAGTACGACCTCGCCGATGCGCACAACTGGACGGAGAGACACTACGCGAAGAAGCAGGTCCTCAGTTACAAGGGTAAGAAAGACAACGCGGAACTCAAGCTGGACTACAACCCGGCCTGGGAAGACGTGAAGCTGATTCGGGCGACGGTGACGAACAACGGACAGAGCAAGCAGATCAGCGAGAAGGAGATCAACCTGATGGACGCCGGCTGGGCGGCCTCGGCGCCTCGCTATCCCGCGGCCAAGACGCTCGTCGCGAGCCTGCCGGCGGTGGAAGTCGGCAGCATCATCGAGTATGAGTACGAACGGCACAAGAGGGATCGTCCATTCTTTGCTGCGACGCATGTCTTCCGCACAGTCAATCCGATCGAACACCAGACCGTGAGCCTGACGGCACCCGCCTCTTTGGCCCTGCGGTTCGTGAAGGACGACAACGGGATTGCAATCCCGGATGACGAGCAGGACGTGAATCGTTCCGTCATTATCGAGGCCCAGTCGCGCAGTGATGAAAGGACCTCCTGGCAGTGGCAAGTACAGAGCCAGACGGCCATCAGGCAGGAAGACGGGGTGCCGCCGCTGGCCACGTTCAATCCGGTCCTGCGAATCACGGCAGGGCAGTGGGATGCGTACGCGAAGGAGATGCTTGCCGTCATGCAGAAAGCGGCCGAAGGACAGACGCAGGTCCAAGAGCGTGTCCGCGAGATCGTCCGGGATGCGAAGACTTCCAAAGAGCGGATCACAGCGATCCGGGATTTCGTCGCACAGAACATCCGACTCGCCGGACCGGGCTGCGACGATCTGCCGCAGTCGTCGATCACGCCGGCCGACCGAACGCTCTCCGACGGATACGGCAACACGACGGACCGCGCCGTTGTGCTCTATTCCCTGCTTGTGGAGGCGGGTTTGGGCCCCGAGTTCGCCCTCGTCAACTATGGGGCCTCGCTGGACCAGCTCAAGCGTTTCGAGGCGCAATATCCGACGCTAAGCGTGTTTGGCAATGTACTGGTCCGGCTGCACGGTAAAGAGGGAGACGTCTATCTGAATGACACGGACCAGTACGCTGCGCTGGGCGCGACCCCTGCGGATGGCGAGCTGGCCCTGCCGCTGGACGCCGGCCGGCCCGAGAGCATTGCCGTCGCACAGGACAGGAAGAACCTTCGGAACTATGAGGTTCGGATCGTTTTGACGGAGCAGGGCGACGCCGCGATCCGCATGACCCGCAAGAACTACGGCGAGTGGTTCGGCTCGCGGCGGAAGCTCTTCGCCGAGATGCCGCCGGAGGAACGCAATCGCTTCTATCAGGAGATGGTCGCGGATATCTCGCAGGCCGCCGTGGCCGACAGCAATCTCGTGACGGATTTCGACTCCTATCCCGGCGTCGAATCGTTCAGTGTCCGGGCTGCGAAATACGCGGTCTGCGACGGAGATTTCCTGTACTTCGAGCTGCCCCAGTCGCTGAGCCATCTGCTCGGCCTGCGGTCCGACACGCACGAGAATCCGTTTTTCCAGGACCGGGACGAGAGCCTCCGGGTGTCCACGGTGGTGGAGTTGCCGGCCGGGTTTACACACGTCGTGCTCGCGCCCGAGCAAAGGCATTGGCAACTGCCCGCCGGCGGCGGGACCGTCCGGGTGAGCGTTGCCACAGAGCGGCAGCAGGGCGGGGCCTTGCGGCTTGTTGTCACGCACGAAGTCGATCTGAATCCCTTCCTGGTGGAGTCGGACGGTTACGCGGAACTGCTCGAAATCGAGAGGCAACTCACCCACGCCAAGGCTCGAACGGTGCTCGCGACTCGGAGCGAATGACCTTGCCCGAGCCGGTTACTTGTCGCCATCGTTGGGGGCACAGACGGCCAGGATCTTCTCCTGTCGCCTCGGCGATTATTGCGGCCAACGTTGGGACCGATTCCCGCGGCAGTTCGGCAACATAGATGCCGACGCGATGTGAACCGACCGTGACGATCTCGGCGGTTTTGGCGAGGTCCGCAAGCCGGAGCGACCACATGCAGCCCAGTTCCTTCGTCAACTCTTTCGAGCGATCGATGGCTTTCTGAAGGGTCGCAGGCAGATCGTTCGTCGAGCAACCTGCGAGGCCCCTGAGATCGCGCAGGACCGAGATCTCGATCTGGGATCGTTCCAGGGCCTTCCCGCCGGCCAGAAACGACACTCTCGTTCCTGCCTTCTTGCTCTCGATGTCGAAGATTCGGATGAGGCCGATTCGGCCGGTCGTCGGCACGTGGCGCCGCAGCAGGCGGAGGCGTCGCAGTCGCCGATCTTGACGATGCGGATGACGTCTGTATGGATTGTGCCAAAACGGGTTCTCACTTGGGCTTCAGGGGCGTTGAATGTCGTCTCGGCGGGGAAATCCACATCAAGGCAATCGAGAAGTCATCGCATGGATTGGCGATAGTGTCTCGGCGTGACGCCCATTCGCTGTTTGAACTGCCGGTGGAAGAAATAGACGTTCGAGTAACCGACGCGCTGGGCGATTTCATAACATCGAAGCGACGTGAAGCGGAGGAGCCTCTGTGCGGCCTCGAACCGGAGGTCCTGCTGGTACGCCATCGGCGAGACGCGAAAGGATTTCTTGAAGGCTCGGAAGAGGTGGCCTTTGGAGCAGTGGGACATCGAGGCCAGATCCTCCGCCGTGATGGTTTCCGCGTAGTGTTCGTCGATGTACTGCTTGACCTGCAGGATCGGATTGTCGCGGGCGAGGACCTTGCCCTGGATTCCCTCGGTGTAGCAGTGGGCGACAATCGTGTCGAAGACGTTGGCCAGCGCCCGCTGGGCGTAAAAATCCGACATGGCGGACGGGCTCTGGAGATAATCCATGATCTGGATCATGATGATGACCAGTTCCTGCGCGGCTTCCTTCGACAGCCGCAGCTCGTTGGGAAGCCGGCCGGCGACGCCGGTGTACAAGCCCAGAATCTTCTCAAAATCGAGCGTGAGAATCTCGCCCTCCTGGGTGGCCAGCGAGAAGGTGATTTCCGAGTATACGCTGGAGTGGCGGAGGCTGACGAAATCGTGGGACTGCCCCGGCGAGATAATCACGAGGCTTCCCGGCTCGGCGCGGCACTTCTCGCCGCATTTGAAGTAGTACCCTGAGGACCGGGTGTACAGCACGATGTGGTACAGATCGTGGGTATGCTCGCCAAAAGTCCCAATATCGCCGATGGGGCGGTCCTGATCGACTGCGGCGTGGACGATGATCGGATGATAGACGGTGCCACCATGCAGAATGACCATCGCCTGGGGCAGCCCTTCGCTCTGTCGTCGAGTCTGTAAGTATCGCAGCATCAGTCACGAAAGTGCAACAAAATGTGAGTTTTCTACATTTTTTCCGTTTCTGCACAGTACGATACTATAATCTGGATAGTTGGGCAACCGTATAATTCAGTTCGGGCCCAGGTCGGACTGGGTTGGACAGTGCTTTTCAACACGTGTCACGAGGTGGCCGATGAAGATGAGAGGGTTTACTCTAATCGAACTGCTGGTGGTGATTGCGGTCATCTCGTTGTTGTTCGCCATCATTCTGCCGGCTCTGAATCTGGCCAAGAAGAAGGCGTCGACCACCGTGTGCATGAGCAATACGAAGAATCTGTCTCTCGGTTGGTACATGTACATGGGCGACAATGACGGCCGGATCATGAGCAGCGAGGACGAACCGACCGGCAAGGAGGACAACGGGAAATTCGTCGGGTGGATTGGGGTCCCTCGGGACGAAAGCGGCGCCCAGATGAGCAACGATCAGACGACCCCCGCCGTTACCGACCAGGACGAAATTCGTGGAATTCAGGTGGGGTTGTTGTACCCCTATGTCAAAGAGCCCGACGCCTACCACTGTCCAAGTGACAACGTTCGCAAGAGTCTCTACGACAAAACAGGCGTGTTCGTCAGCTACTCCATCCCGATGTGTCTGTACGGATATCCGAAGACCGGCAGTACCGGCTACAAGACGCAAATCCGCACGTTCAGCGAGATCAAGGCCCCTGCGACGCGGTACGTGTTCGTGGAGTCGGCAGAGACCCGCAACTGGAACTCCAGCCACCATTTCGTCCTGGCGGCCCCCGAGTATACGAAGCTGTCCACCTGGGGCTGGTGGGGACCGATGGCGGTCAATCACGGCGACAGCAGCGTCCTGGGTTACACCGATGGGCACTCCGAGACCCGCAAGTGGCGCGACAAGTACACCATCGAGCGTGTGGACAGGCTGATCGAGACGGGAGCGTCGAAGTATGGGCAGGACTATCCCCCGGCGGATCAGACCTCGGATATCGATTACATGGCCGCGGGGTGGGCGTACCGCACGAAATCTGCGAATTAACACGAAGGAAAGGAGACTGTGATGAAAACGAGCATGAGATGGGTGTTCGTATGCCTGTTGGCGGGCTTCGGTACGGCGCAGGCTCAGTTGAAGATCGATTTCAGTCAGACCGGTGGCCCCGTCGAGGCGGGCTATCAGGGCTACTTCGCAAGCCACGAAGTCGCGAATACCTTCACGGCGCAGACCTACAGCGCGTTCGGCGCCACGATCACGATCCAGCCGACGTGGGCCAGCGATGCGGTGGTGGCCGCCATGCAGATGATCCTGCGCGCCGACGACGACGACACGGAGGCCCCGGACCTGATCCGCGACTGGATCGGCACCGATGGCCGGTCGGCCGGCGATCCGATGACCCTGACCATCAAAGGCCTGCCCGCCGGCTCCTATGCGTGGCTTTCCTATCACCACGATCCGCAGGACCAGACGGGGCAATTCAGCGTGACGGTCAACGACGCGACAGGTTCGACTACGACAACGGACATCGATATCTCGGATATCACTCCGTCGGGCGTCGTCAAGCTTGCCGATATGGCCCAGTTCACGACCACGATCACTTCCAACGGCGCCGACGATGTCACCCTGGTGTTCGACATTACGTCGAGCACCGGCGCGACCACCACCGCATTCTTCGTGATGAACGCCTTCGAACTGACGGCCATCGACACGGACCAGGCCATTCTCCCGACGCCCGAGGAGGGCGCGACGGATGTGTCGCGGGACGACACGGTCCTGTCCTGGCTTGCCGGCGAGACCGCGGTGGAGCAGGACGTATACTTCGGGACGAGTTACGACGACATCGACGACGCGACCACCGCGAGCAGCGCCTACAAGGGACGCCAGGCCGAGACGAGTTTCGACGCGGGTCGCCTCCAGTTCGGGCAGACGTACTATTGGCGCGTCGATGAGGTCCTTTCCGGCGGTACGGTTGTCAAGGGCAACGTCTGGAGCTTCACGGTCGAGCCGGTCAGCATTCCGCTGTCGGCAGATCAGATTACCGCCACCGCATCGAGCACGAACGACACGAATGGCCAGGCGGCGTCGCTCATCGACGGTTCCGGCCTGGGCGAGGGCGACGTCCACTCGACCGTGGCGACGGACATGTGGTTGAGCGAGCCATCCGATCCGGGCTCGGCCTGGGGCCAGTTCGAGTTCGACCGGCTCTATAAGCTGCACGAAATGCTGGTGTGGAACCATAACACCGCGGTCGAATCCATGGTCGGGCTCGGCGTCAAGGACGCTACCATTGAATACTCCCGCGACGGTGCCGAATGGGCGACCCTGGGAACGACCCACCAATTCGCCCAGGCGTCCGGGAACGAAAGCTATACCGCGAATACGACCATCGACTTTGCGGGCACCGCGGCGAAATATGTCCGCATCACCATCGCCAGCAACTGGGGCGTCGCGTTCGAGCAATACGGCCTCAGCGAGATTCGCTTCATGGCGATTCCTGCGACCGCCCGCGAGCCGGCGCCGGCCCTCAATGCGACCGGCGTGGATCCCCGCACGGTGTTGAGCTGGCGGGCCGGCCGGGACGCCGGCAGTCACCAGGTGTATCTGAGCGCCGATGTGAACGAGGTCCTCAACGGCAGCGCCTTGGTCGCGACGGTTTCCGAGGCCCAATTCGAGGTCGATGCGCTGTTGTCGCTTGGCAAGACCTACTACTGGAAGGTCAACGAGGTCAACGACGCGCAGGACCCGGCCATCTGGGAAGGCGAGGTCTGGAGCTTCTCCACAGCCGCAACGCTGCCGGTGGACGACATGGAGAGTTACAACGACGACGAGGGCAAGAACACCCGGATCTTCGAAGTCTGGCTCGACGGCTACGACGTGAGTAACAACGGCTCGCAGGTCGGCCACGGCGACGCTCCGTTCGCCGAGAAGACGATCATCCACGGCGGCGCGCAGGCCATGCCGTTCTATTACGACGGCGAGACGGAAGGCGTCTCCGAGGCCACGAGGACGTTCGACGATCCGCAAAACTGGACCGGGTACGACGTCCAAGGACTGGTCCTGTGGTTCTTCGGCGATCCGACCAATACGGCCGGACAGATGTACGTGAAGGTCAACGACAGCAAGGTGACCTATGCCGGAGACACCGGAGACCTGTTGCGCAAACCCTGGCAGAAATGGTACATCCCGCTGAGCAGCTTCAGCGGCGCCAACCTCAAGAAGGTCACCTCGCTGACGCTGGGCATCACAGGCGGCAAGGGCGTTCTGTACATCGACGACATCGTCCTGTCGCCCCAGGATCGCGAGGCCGTCACGCCGGTCGAACCCGATGCGGCGAATCTCGTGCTCCAGTATGCGTTCGAGGGCAACGTCAACGATGCCGCCGGAAAACGCAACGGCACTGTCGGCGGCGCCCCTGCGTATGTCCCAGGCAAAGTCGGCCAGGCGATTCGGCTCGACGGCGTCCGCGATTACGTCCTGGTTGTGGGACCCCTCGATTTGCCCGTGTACACGGCGGCCCTGTGGTTCCAGGTGGAAGGAGGGACTGGCAACAGGGATCTGATCTCGATCTTCAATGATGCCGCTCAGCATGGCGTCCTGCTGGAAGTCACCTCCACCGGCGGGCTGCGATTCTTGCACCGGGCTCCGGTGGGCTCCACAGGGCAAGACGCGGACATCCGCAACAACGCCAAGTTCGACGACGCCGCATGGCATCACGCGGCAATCGTCAAATCGGCAGAGAGTACGACCCTGTACATCAACGGCGTGCAGGCGGGCACGGCAGCGAATACGACCCAGTTCGATCTGACTCTTACGAAGATCGCTTTGGGCCTGCTCAAAACGATGCCCGACACCAACGATCCAGTCGCTGCGGCGGATGCGCGGTACTTCCCCGGCCTGATGGACGAGGTCTGCCTGTACAATCGCGCCCTGTCGGAGGCGGAGATCGCCTGGCTTGCCGGCCGGACCGGAACCTTCGACAAGCCGTAAGAAAGGCTGGCGGAGAATCGGCCTGATGTTCTGATTTGATCGAAGAGCAATTCGACGGGGCTCGTGTCGACGGGACATGAGCCCCGTTGTTTTCGTGGAGATACGATGGGACGGCGGGGTGTCCGATGACTGCGAGGGTCCTGATCGCACTGACGCTTGTGGCGTCTGCAATCCCACCCGGCATAGTCCAAGCCACGGCGTCCGTGGTGATCAGCGAGTTCGTCGCCTCCAATCACGCGGGATTCCGCGACGGCGACGGAAACGCCTCCGACTGGATCGAGTTGTACAACACCGGTGGCAGGGCGGTCTCCCTGGACGGTTGGCGTCTGACGGATGACGCCGCGAATCTGGAGAAGTGGCGTTTCCCCTCCGGTCTCTCGCTGGCCGCCAAGGGATTTCTCGTCGTCATTGCGTCGGGTGACGCGGTTGGCGACACGATCGACGCCAAGGGATATCCGCACACAAATTTCTCCCTCGACAAGGACGGCGAGTACCTCGCCCTGGTCGATTCCAGCGGCCGAATTCTGCATGAATACACGCCGGCGTATCCGCTGCAGGAGGCGGATGTCTCGTATGGTCTGTGGGAGGATTCGCTTAGTTATTTCCCGACGCCGACGCCGGGAAAGGCCAACGAGCAGGGCGTTGCCGGGCTCACCTCGAAGACGCAGCACAGCGTGGAACGGGGATTCTACGATGAGCCGTTCGAACTGTGCATCTTCTGCGATACATCCGACGCGACCATTCGGTACACGCTGGACGGCTCGGAGCCGACCGAGCAGTATGGCATCCTGTATCAGCGGAATGTGCCCATCCCGATCACGACGACCACAGACGTCCGATCCGTTGCATACAAGACCGGCTGGCGGACGTCGCCGGTCGCCACGCACAGCTACATCTTCGTCGACGATGTCGCCTGCCAGAGCGCGTTTCCTCCCGGCTGGCCGACCGACTGGGGCTACAATTCCGAGGTCGGCGGCATCGTGCCTGCCGACTACGAGATGGATCCCCGCGTCGTGAACGACACGCAGCCGGGGTATTCGGTTCGCGATGCGTTGCTCGACCTCCCCTCGGTGTCCATCTCGATGAACCCGGATGACTTCATCAGCGATGCCTCGGGCATCTGGGCGAATCCTCAGAGCCGCTGGGAGCGAAAGTGTTCCATCGAGTACATCCTCCCGGACGGCACGGATGGCTTTCAGTGCGACTGCAAGATCGAGGTTCACGGCAATTCCAGCCGACGGCCCTGGCGGATGCAGAAGCACTCGCTGCGATTGAGTTTTGACAGCGAGTACGGCCCGGCCAAGCTCCGCTATCCGCTGTTTCCCGAGTCGACCGTGGACAAGTTCGATCAGCTTGTCCTGCGGGCCTGCTTCACGGACTCCTGGGGTCTTGTGACGTGGGTTCCCTCTCGCTATCGACCCAACGATTCGCAGTACCTCCGCGATATCTGGATGAAGGAGAGCCTCCGCGACATGGGCCAGCCGTCCAGCTCCGGCGATTTTGTGCACCTGTACGTCGATGGTCTGTACTTCGGCCTGTACAATCTTACGGAGCGGGTCGGCGAAGACTTTTTTGCCGACCACCTCGGCGGGGAGCCTGAGGATTGGGAGATCAACGCGGACTTCTCGTCGCCCGGCGTCCGCTGGCGGGCGATGATGGCCCTTGACCCATCCACCCTCACGGGTTATACGCAGATGCAGGAATACCTCGATGTCGAGAACTTCGCCGACTATATCCTCCTGCATCTCTATGCCGACGCGGAGGATTGGCCGCACCACAACGGGTACGCGGCCGCCAACGCCGTTAGTGGCGACGGGAAGTTCCGCTTCTTCGTCTGGGACCAGGAGATTGCCCTCGATTACCACGGTCGGGCCGCCTCCCGCATCGACAGTACCGGCGGGGTCGGCGACCTCTTCCAGAAGATGCGGGCCCGCGAGGAGTTCCGACTCCTCTTTGCGGACCGCGTGTACAAGCACTGTTTCCACAAGGGCGCCCTGAGCCTGGCCGGTTCCCAAGGGCGATACCGAGAACTGGCCGACCGGATCGACAAAGCCATTGTAGCGGAGTCGGCCCGCTGGGGAGATACACAAATGAGCACCCCTTACGGCGACAGTATCGACCAGCCCAGCCCGCTTACGGGCATCAACCACCTCATGTACCCACCCGTTCCACACGGACCCGACTACTATTTCACGCGGGAAGATTCCTGGGTCCTGGAGCGTGACAACGTTGTGGACAACTACATTCCCGCGATCCACGATACGGCCAACTCCTATGCCCTCATCAACGTGTTGCGCGCGGAGGATCTGTATCCGGACATCGATCCACCGACGCTGAAGATCAACGATGTGGCGCAACACGGGGGCCCGATCTCGGCCGACGACGCGCTGACCCTGGACAATCCCAACGGGAAGGGGACGATCTATTACACGCTCGATGGAACCGATCCGAGTGTTGTCCCGACGGCCCTTCCGTATACCGGCGCGATCGTGCTGCCGGCCGGCAGTCATATCAAGGCCCGCGTGTTGTACGATGGGCGGTGGAGCGCCCTGTGCGAGGCGGCGTACACCATCAACCGGTAATCGGACCGGCTGAAAGAACGGGCTTCAATTCCGTCAAGCTCCGAGGTAGCATAGACTCATGATTGTTCCGTACGAACCCGTTGGCAGACGCTGCCGGCGGGGTTTCTATCGTGGTCTGATAGTGAAAAGGAGACGGCCATGAGCGGATGTGCGAAAGTACTGCGGATTTCGGTTGTAGGACTGACGGTTGCGATGATCGTCGCGACGTCGCGGGCTGCCGAGCAGGGGGCCCAGGACAAGGACGCTCCGATGCAGAAAAAACCCCAGCAGGACATCATCCAGACAGAGGCAGGGGATCTGACCATTACTTTCATTGGACACGGCACGCTGATGTTTGGGTACCGCGACAAGATTGTGCACGTCGATCCCGTGAGTCGCGAGGCGGACTATGCCCGTTTGCCCAAGGGCGATCTCGTCTTGATTACGCACGAACACGGCGATCATCTGGACCCGAAGGCGATCGACATGATTCGCAAGGACCAGACGAAGATCCTGTTGACGAAGGCCTGTGTCGAGAAGGTCCCGGATGGTACGGTTATGAAGAACGGTGATACGGTTACTGCCTGCGGGTTCAAGATCGAGGCCGTGCCTGCCTACAATCTCATTCACAAACGGCCCGACGGACAGCCCTTCCATCCGAAGGACAGCGGCAATGGCTATGTGGTGAACTTCGACAAGACCCGCGTCTATGTGGCGGGCGACACCGAGAACATCCCGGAGATGTCGCGGCTCAAGAAGATCGACGTTGCGTTTCTGCCGATGAATCTGCCCTATACGATGACGCCGGAGATGGTGGCTGAGGCTGCGAAGACGTTGGAGCCGCGGATTCTTTACCCCTATCATTACGGGCAGACGGACCCGAATACGCTCGTGAACCTGTTGAAGGATTCTCAGAAGACCGAAGTTCGCATCCGCAAGATGCAGTAGTCGTGTTCGGCGCTGAAGTACCGGAGCACAATACCCATGGATCAGGACAACACCGTTCGACGACCGCAGCCGTTCATCCGCACGGGCATTCTCATCGCGATGGGAGTTGCTGCGTGCATCGCGACCGCATGTTTTGTCGTTGCGGCGGTCCTGCCCACGCCGGAAGGCCCGTTGTTCAAGGACCCGATTCGCAGCTTCATCACCGGTCTGGGTGTCCTGGCCATCGCGTACCCGTCGGCAATGGTGGGACGGGCCATCCAGCGGAAGTCCGCGTCGTCACCCTATTTCGAAGGGGCCTTCATCGCCGGCGCGATCAATCTGGCGTCGCTCGTCTGCGGTGCCGTCGGCGCCACCTGCGTCGGCTTCGGCGTCTATGACTTGATCGTCTGGCTGGCCAACCGGCCCTGAATCCTGCGGCTGGCGCGGCGTCGAGGTTTACAGGTGGAACGTGCCCTGGGTCATGATCGCCTCGCCGTCCACGTAGATGGTCGGGCGTCTCAGGACGCCGTCCACGTGCGTCTTGCTGTCCCAGGTCGCCCCGGTCTTGTTCGGATACGAGCTGCCGAACGCGATGTGGATGCCGGGAAACTTCTCATCCTGGAGCAGGTTGTAAATCAGGCGGGTCAGGCCGATGTTCGTTCCGATTGCGAACTCGCCCACGCGATTGCTGTTCTCGTCGCTCTCGAAGATGTAGTCTGCATATTCCTCGCGGAGCGCTTCGTTCTTGCACTGGAGAGTCGCGCGGTCCGCGCGGCCGTCCTTTACCTGCACGCGGATCGGCGTGTCCTCGACGGACCCATATTTCTCCGTGAAGAAGTCGCCCAGGCAGCCGTCGATGACGACTTGGCCG
>CAZDTD010000010.1:0-51267 GCA_964507995.1 uncultured Pirellulales bacterium
CCTGGGAGAAGTTGTCGGGGTCCCAGCGTCGCCCGCGAGGGGAGGGAAAGAACCATGGCTCCGTCCGCTGCGGCGCATAGGCGGTGAGAATCTCGTGCAGTGCCGAACTGATCGGTACGACCCGGTTCCTTTTGGTCTTGGGTTGCCAGTGTTCTCCGTTGATGAGCTTGGCACGGACGTAGATCAGCCGCTTGTCCAGGTCGACGTCGTCGATGGTCAGCCACAACGCCTCCTCCCGGCGGAGGCCCGCATAGATGAGCGTCGCCACCAGTGCGTAGAGGGTGGTTGACTCACGAAGGACGTGAAGCTGCTTCTTCACTTCTGAAATCCTCAGGAACTTAATGTTCGGTGCGGGCTCCTGCCTGCGACCCACATTAGCGACCGGGTTAGATTTTGCACCATCCGGTCCAGTGTAACCCTTCTCCTTGATCGCATACGCGAACATCCTGTGCAGAACCTCGCGGAACCGATTGGCCGTTCTCGCCGAGATGCCATCCGTTTGGATGCGGCGTGTTATGAACTGAGAGACCATTTCGCTGCTCAGCTCTTCCAGCAACCCGACTCGAACATGCTGGTTCTTGCACGACTCCTGCACCTTCGGGCGTTCCTTGCGAAGCACCTTGCTTCGGTTGCATGTATTTCCCGGCTTTAAGGAAGGGCAAACAGGGCCAAAGAAGATCCTCAGATAGGAGATGTCGTTCTTGTAGGACTTCCGCGTTCGAGTGCCTCTGAGGTATTGACAGAATCCCTCCAGGAAATCACCGACGGGTGTCTCGGAGGGCATGACCAGTGTCCCAGTGGCGAGACGATATTCGATCTGCGATTTCCTCGCTTGGGCCACCCGTTCGTGCGTGGTGTTGAGGGACTGCTGGATCCGCACACCCTTGAGGTGAAACTTCACCCACCACACGTTCCCCCGTCTGTAGATGCTAGCCATGGATCCACTCCTTTCCGGCCCCGACGGCCGAGAAAGCATCGGATCCTGCCCCCTGCGTTGCAGACACGGCTACAATTTGGCTACACTAGCGCCAAATCGGCCGCGCATAAAAAAAGCAGGAACCGACGCAAGTGCCTGTTCCTGCTAGACTTATCCATAATAGCGGGGGGAGGATTCGAACCTCCGACCTCCGGGTTATGGGCCCGACGAGCTACCAGACTGCTCTACCCCGCGATCAATTGTCAGTATTATACGGCACGACAGGTCGTCCGTTCAAGTGTCTACTGAAGAAAAATCCATCTTTCCGACGCGTACGACTATAAATTCGCACGAATCCGACCGGCGATCTCTTCAATCTGACCTGTCTTGTACTTGTACGACGGCCAGCCGCTCAGAACTCTATCCCCCATCTTCCTGGGAATGATATGGAAGTGCAGGTGGTCAACCACCTGTCCGGCGGCAGAACCATTGTTCACGAGCACATTGTACCCTTCGACCCCCATGGCTGCGACGACAGCTCCCGCAATTCTGCCCAAGCGGGCCGCCACGGCGGACAACACTTCCGGATCGCACGCGTGAACCTGCGGACTGTGGGTTTTGGGAATCACCAGCGTGTGCCCATCGCTGATGGGGCCGATATCGAGAAACGCGAGGACCACCTCATCCTCGTATATCTTCGTCACCGGGATCTCTCCCGCCACCATCTTGCAGAACACACAGCCGTCCATGACCCTGTCCGCAGCACTGCCTTTCAACCGTACTCGATCATACCGTTCAAAAGAACGGTCTTCGCTACTGCTTCTCCGGCTCGGCAGTCGCTTCGGGCGCGATTCCTGGAGCTTCCGTGGCCGGCTTCTCGGACACTTCAGCCGACTCGACCGGCTTGGCCTCGCCGACAACAGCCTTTTGGACGCCGCCCTTTGTCTTCTTGCTGGCCCGCCTCTTGGATGTGCCGTGACGCTCCCTCTTGAGGGGCTCGTCGGCGCCCAGGAGCTGGAGCAGCACAAGCTCGCCGTTATCGCCAAGTCGCCGGAGCGACAGACGCACAATTCTCGTATACCCGCCCGCCCTGTCCAGGTACCGAGGGCCCAGCTCGCTGAAGAGCTTGCCCACAACAGTCCCCTTCTTCACGGGCTCGCCCTCTTCGAAGGCTACGATACTGCGGTTCCCAAGCAGCGAGATGGCCTGGCGCCGGTGCTGAAGTTTGCCCTTCTTGGCCAAGGTGATGAGCCGCTCAACGAATGGCTTGATCTCTTTTGCCTTCTGAATCGTCGTCGAGATCGTCTCATGCTCGATCAGCGATTGAGCCATATTTCGGCGCATCGATCGCCGGTGTGCCGTATTTCTGCTCAACTGGCGTCCTGCAACTCTGTGACGCATATTTCAGATTACCTCTTCTATCCCAGATTCCCAAATCTGCTCGGGTTCCCCGACAGGACAGATCTCAACGGGGCCCTTACCCTTCGGCCGGTCTGGCAACGTCCTTCATTCCAAGCGAAAGATCGATGTCGGCGAGCTTTCGCTTGATTTCCCGCAGCGAAGTCTTCCCAAAGCTGCGGATCTTCAACAGGTCCGCATCATTCATTTGCACGAGCTGGCGAACAGTTTCCACCTTCACGGATTCCAGGCAGTTGCTGGCCCGCACGGACAGCTCCAGCTCCTGGATCGGCGTATTGAGCTTCGCCTCGAGTTCCTGATCGACCTGCTTTTCCGGCTCTTCCACCGGCAACTCGCTGGCCGCAGTCTCCTGCCCGAGCTCGAAGTACTGTACGAACGGATTGATGTGCTTGCGGAGGATCTTGGCGGCCTCCACCAGCGCCATTTCCGGGGTGATCGTCCCGTTCGTCCAAATCTCAAGAATCAGCTTGTCGTAATTCGTGCGCTGGCCCACGCGAGTATTCTCGGTGGTATAACGGACGCGCGTCACCGGGGAATACACTGCATCCAGGTGGATCCGCCCGATTTCCTGCTCGAAGCGGTCGGAATCCGCGATGCGGTCCGAAACCGGCACGTATCCGCGACCATTATCAACCAACATCTCCATGTCGAAATTGACGTTTTCCGTCAAGGTGGCCAGAACAATATCCTTGCTGACCACGTCAATCGCTGGATCGGCTACGATCTGAGCGGCGGTTATCACGCCGGCCTTATTGGCCGAAACCTTCATCGTTTTGGGCCCCGGGCCCGTCAGACGAATCACCAGGCTCTTGACGTTCAGGACGATATCCGTCGTATCTTCCATCACGCCGGTGATCGAGGTGAACTCATGGTCCACGCCCGCGATCTTGATCGACGTGACGGCGCTTCCTTCCAGCGAAGAAAGCAACACGCGTCTGAGACTGTTGCCGACCGTCGTGCCAAAACCCCGCTCGAATGGTTCAATGAAAAACCGGCCGTATCTATCCGTCGATACACCAGCGTCTTTTTCCACACGAGTCGGCAACTCCAATCCGCGCCACGTCACTCGCATACAAGCCTCCGATCTGAACTACCATCCCTAAGCACACAGCCGAACAAGGACTGCCCGCCCACCGTTTGCATGCTGTGATTGCGTATTTCGATTCCCCAGCTCACCGTCACCTCGAACAGAATTCCACCACCAACTGTTCTTCCACGGGAATCTGGACATCCGGCCTCGTGGGCAGAGCGACGATTGTTGCCGCCGGCTTCTCACGATCCAGTTGCAGCCAACCCTGGGTGGTAAAATTCGGGTTGCTCTCAAGCTGCTGCTTGACCTGCTTGAGGGTTTTCTCGGAGTCCTTGATCGTGATCTTGTCCCCGATCTTCGTGACGTAGTCGGCGACGTCGACCTTCCGCCCGTTGACACGGATGTGGCCGTGCGTGATAAGCTGCCGGGCCGCTTTGCGAGAGGCGGCGAAATTCAGCTTGTACACCACGTTGTCCAGACGCCGTTCGAGCAACTGGAGCAGGTTCTCGCCCGTATTGCCCGGCAGCCGCGCCGCCTCACGGTAGAACCGTATGAACTGCTGCTCAAAGACTCCGTAGTACCTCTTGATCTTCTGCTTCTCGCGAAGCCGGACGCCGTATTCGCTCAGACGCCCCTTGCGCCAGCCGTGCATGCCCGGAGCCAGACTTCGCTGTCTGCGCTCGACCTGGCACTTGGCTGTTTCACACTTCGTGCCCTTCAGGAACAATTTCATTCCTTCGCGGCGGCAAATCCTGCAGGATGGACCTACATAACGTCCCATACTAATCGATCTCCTCTGACCTTCCCGGAGTCCTATACACGTCTACGCTTCGGCGGTCTGCACCCATTGTGCGGCAGCGGCGTCACGTCCTCGATCGAGGCGATCCGCAGCCCCGCCCCTTGCAGTGCGGAGATCGCGGATTCCCGCCCGGCGCCGGGGCCCTTCACTCGAATCTCCACCTCACGCACGCCATTTCGCATGGCGACGTTGGCACAGTTCTGCGCCGCCTGCGATGCGGCGAACGGCGTGCTCTTGCGGGAGCCTTTGAAACCCACACAACCCGCCGAACTCGAACAGATCGCCGCGCCGTCCATATCCGTGATCGTGATCAGGGTGTTGTTGAACGTCGCCTTGATGTGGACGATCGCTCGAACCACATTCTTTCTGACTTTTCGTTTTGCGCTTTTTGCCATTTGACTCTCTTTGTCCTCGTGCTCTGGTCTTCAGCGTATTCCAGATGAACGATTCCCGTTTCTCCAGCCTTACCCGCGTGCTTCCTTCACACCCTTCTTTCCGGCGACCGTCTTGCGCGGGCCCTTCCGGGTGCGGGCGTTGCTCTGCGTGTGCTGTCCCCGAACAGGCAGTCCCCGTCGGTGACGGATCCCCCGGTAACACGCGATGTCGCGAAGACGCGCGATATTCTGCGCAATCTGTCGTCGCAACTGACCTCCGACCACGTAATTTCGGTCGACGATCTGCGTAATCCGGCTCAGCTCATCTTCCGTAAGCTTACTGGCCTTCGTCACCACTTCGATCTGCGCTTCCTTGAGAATCAACTCCGACGTGTGCCGACCGATCCCCGGGATATACGTCAGCGAAACCCAAATCGCCTTGTTGTCCGGAATATCAACACCCATTATACGCGGCATAATCCAACTGTCCTCTCTGTAACCATGTGCACCCGAACCACTCGTCGCGCAGACACAGGCACTCAACCCTGGCGCTGTTTGTGCCGGGGGTTCGAACAGATCACCCGGACAATGCCCTTGCGGCGAACGATTTTGCAGTTCTCACAGATTCGTTTGACTGAACTTCGTACCTTCATAATCGATTCCACGCACTCAAGGGCCCAGCCGGCGCAGATCCCCGCGGCCAGGGCCGATTTCAATGACGCAATACGATCCGTCCTCGAGTCAGGTCATACGGCGACATTTCCACCGTCACCTGATCCCCGGGAAGAATGCGGATGAAATTCATGCGCATCTTGCCGGAGACGTGAGCCAGGATCTTATGCCCATTCTCCAGCTCTACCCTGAACATGGCATTCGGCAGGGCTTCAACGACCTTTGCCTGCAGCCTAATCGCGTCTTTTTTCGCCATCAACACTACCGTTCTCTTGTCAGAACCTCACAGCCACCTTTCACAATGGCTATCGTATGCTCAAAATGAGCGGAATATCTTCCGTCCTTCGTCACCACAGTCCAGCCGTTCTTCAACGTCCGGACGGCGTACCCACCGGCGTTGATCATCGGCTCGACCGCAATCACCATGCCCTCGGTCAGCAGGATGTCGTCGTCCAGCAGTTCGTCGCTGACGAAGTTCGGGACCTTCGGATCTTCATGCATCCTGGCCCCGATCCCATGTCCGACGAAGTCCCGAACCACCGAGAATCCGCGACTCTCGGCGAGTTCCTGCATCTTGCCGGCGATCTGGCTCCATCGGAGGCCCGGCCGAGCCATCGAGATCGCGACACCCAGCACTTCGCGGGTCGTATCGACCAGCCGACGGTTGTCCGGCGTGATCTCCCCGATCGGGATCGTCACGGCGGAATCGCCGCAATAGCCGTTCAGCCGCACGCCGAAGTCGACGCTCAGGATGTCTCCGGCCTTCAACTCCGTCTTGTCGGACGGGATGCCGTGCACCACTTCGTCGTTCACCGACGCACAGATTGCGCCAGGAAAGGGCCGACGAACATGCGGGCTGCGAACCCCCTTGAACAAGGCGTCGGCTCCCGCCTCGGCGGTCATCCGCAGCGCGACCTCGTCCAGATGGGCCGTCGTCATGCCCGGCGCCGCAATTCTCTGTAGTTCTGAAAGAACGTCGGCTACAACGACTCCCGCCTGACGCATCAACTCAATTTCTCTTCGGCTGCGAAGCGTTATAGCCATTCTACAACTTCGATCTTAGGACAGCCTCCAGCTCAACCCGCTGGCAAACGTCCTACTTATTCGTCCGAGCCAGAGGGTCCAGCTTCTGAAAGATCACATTGGCCACGACACCCGCATCACCGCTGCCGTCGATGTCGTAAACCGTTCGCCCGGATTTATAGTACTCCACGACCGGTTTGGTTTGCCGGTAGTAGGTTTCCAGGCGGTTCCGGACCACCTCTTCGGTATCATCAGGCCGCTGAACGAGCGGGGTCCCATCCTGGTCGCACACCCCGTCCTTCTTCGGCGGCATATTCTTCACATGGTACACCGCGCCGCACTTCGGGCAGCTCCGACGACCGGTGATCCGCCCGACGACGATCTCGTCATCGACCTCCAGGTTGATGACCATGTCGATCGCAGCACCCTGCGCCGCGAGCGACTTGTCCAAGACCTGGCCCTGATTCACCGTCCGGGGGAACCCGTCCAGGACATACCCGGCGGACGCCTTCTTCACGGCGCCGCTCATCATTTCCACAATCAGATCGTCCGGCACCAGCGCCCCAGCATCCATATAGCTCTGAGCCTTCTTGCCGAGCTCCGTGCCTTCGGCTCGTTCGCGTCTCAGGATATCGCCGCTGGAAAGATGGGCAATCCCATATCGCTCGGCGATCTTTTTGCAGTGAGTTCCTTTGCCGGCGCCCGGCGCTCCGAGAAGAATGATTTTCATGCGTAAGCCCCCTTGATCCGCCCGGAGGACGTGAAGCCTTCATAGCTTCGCATCAGGAGGTTCGCTTCGATCTTCTGCACGAGGTCCAGCGAAACACTCACTACAATCAGCAACCCGGTGCCGCCGAGGAACGTCGTAACCCGCCAGTCGATCCCGATCCCGTACGAAACCACCATCGGAATGATCGAGATCGCGGCGAGGAACGCAGCACCGTAATACGTAATCCGCGTCATGACGGTCTCCAGGTACTCCGCGGTCCGCCGCCCCGGGCGAAGCCCCGGAATGAAGCTACCGGAATCCCGCAGGTTCTTGGCCATCTCCCTGGGTTGGAACTGCACGGTGACCCAGAAGTACGCGAACACGAAGATCAGGATCATATACAGGACGTTATATGTATATGCTTGGGGCTCCATGGCCTGCATGATACGGGCCATGACCACCGAGTTCGGGAAGACACGCGCGATGTACTCAAAGAAGATCGGCGGGAACATCATGAAGCTCGACGCAAAGATGATCGGCATCACGCCACCGTGATTGACTCGCAGGGGCAGATAGTGACGAGCGCCGCCGTACATCCTCCGGCCACGCATCTGCTTGGCCTGCTGAATCGGGATGCGACGCTGGGCCTGCGTAATCAGAATCGCACCGGCCACGACGCATACAAACGCGATCCCAAGGAACAGGACCTTCGCCGGTCCGATGCTCCCGGCTTCCGCGTCCACCGCGAAACTCATCTGCCCAAAGAGCTGATACATCGCCCAAGGCATCCGAGCGATGATGCCGGCCATGATGATCAGGCTGATACCGTTGCCGATGCCGTATTCATCGATCTGCTCGCCGAGCCACATCAAGAAGATGGTGCCGGCGGTCATTGCGATCACCCCGAGGAAGATCGCGACCCTCTCGAATCCCTCGTAGATCAACTGCTCCCCGCGCATCAGCATCTGCATATACATCAGTGCCTGAATAACGCAGATCAGCACCGTGAGATATCGCGTGTACTCCTGAATCTTCTTATAGCCGGTTTGGCCCTCCTGCCGCAGTTTCTTGAGTGACGGAATGACTTCCCCAAGGAGCATCAGGATGATGGACGCCGTGATGTAGGGCATGATACCGAGCCCGAACAAACTGCTCTGGCTCAGCGTGCCGCCAGTGAAGATCTCCAGGTACTCCGCGGCGCGGCCCAAGGGGCTGTCTGTATCGCGACTGTCCGCCAGTGCCTGAATCTTGGCCTGGTTAAACCCCGGGATCGGAATATGGAATCCAACCCTGTAGATGGCCAGCAACGCCACGGTAAACAGGATCTTGTTCCGCAGGTCCTGAATCCGGAAGATATTGACAACTGTTCCAATCACTGGATCGCTCTCCACACGCCGCACGGTCGGTCCGTCTTACGCACGACGACGAGACTCCTAACCATGCTGCTTCTGCTTGCGTTTGATCGCCTTGATCTCAGTTGCGATCTTCGTCGCCGTGCCGCCGCAACCAAGGATCTTCTGCTCCGCGCTCTTACTGAACCCGTGCGCCGCAACCTGCAGTTTCTTCGTCAGCTCCCCGTCGCCGAGAATCTTGACCTTGCTCGCACCGCCGCCCACCAGGCCGGCCTGCGTCAGTTGCTCGATCCCCACCTGCATCCCGTCGTCGAACCGCTCCAGTTCGGACACGTTGACGACTTCGAACCGCGTGGCGAAGTTCTTGTTGTTGAACCCGCGTTTCGGCAAGTGCCGGTAGAGCGGGATCTGACCACCCTGGTACAGAGAGAACCGCGTGGCGCCGGACCTGCTCAGGGCGCCTTTGCTCCCCCGCCCGGCGGTCTTGCCCAGACCCGACCCGCGGCCGCGTCCGACGCGCTTACGTGCTTTGTGCTTGCCTACGACAGAAGTAATTTCATGACTTAACATTCAGATCACCCACTAGGCCATGGTTGCGATTACGAAAGTGCAACGCCTCGTAGAGCCTGGACCGCTTCTTTGCTTCGGAGCTTCAACAAGCCGTTAATAGTCGCTTTGACGACGTTCTTGGCGCAGGTGCTGCCATAGACCTTCGTCAACGCATCGCGGATGCCCGCATACTCCAGGACCGCACGCGAACTCGATCCGGCGATCACGCCCGTCCCAGGGCTCGCCGGCGCCAAGACGATTTGCGTCGCCCGGTACCTGCCGATCACCTGATGCGGAATCGTGTTGCCGACCAACGGGATCTTATACAACGTCTTCTTCGCGTCCTTGATCCCCTTCTCGACTGCGTTGGGCACTTCATTGGCCTTTCCGTAGCCGATGCCGACACACCCGGAGCGATCGCCGACGACCACGAGGGCCGCAAAACTAAATCGACGCCCGCCCTTCACGACCTTCGCGCACCGATAGATCTTGACAACCGTATCTTCAAACGGCTTCTCTTCGTATTCCGGTGTCCTGACTGGTTCTGCTGCCAATGTCGTCTCCCAGTTACAAATGGCCCTCGTTAGAAGGCCAGACCAGCCTTTCTTGCCGCGTCGGCAAGTGATTTCACACGCCCGTGATACTTGTACGGGCCTCGATCAAAACACACGCACTTGATCCCGACGTCGAGCGCTTTCTTCGCCAGCGTCTCACCGACCGCCTCGGCCGCCTTCTTGTTGCCGCCGTGCGGGACCTGCCCGCGAACGGCCTTGACCTGCGTGCTGGCCGCCACCAGAGTGGCGCCCGCGGTATCATCAATCAGTTGTGCGTAGATATTGCGGTTCGACCGAAACACCGACAGCCGCGGCCTGTCTGGCGTTCCACTGACCTTCTTCCGCACATGACGTTTGCGCCGAAGCGCCGCCTTTTTGTGTTGTTGCGTCTTCATAACAGCCGTTTCAATGCGCACCCGACCAACGCGGGCGACTCATGCCGAACTCTCTTTTAAGCCCCGCCGGAGGCGAACGCCTTGCCGACCTTGCGGCGGATCTGCTCGTCGGCGTAACGGATACCCTTGCCCTTGTACGGCTCGGGCGGCTTCACTCCACGAACATCCACGGCAAACTGCGCCACGGCACACTTGTCCATCCCGGACAGCGTGAACTTCGCCGGGACTTCATTGCCACGCGTAGCCGCCACATCGATTGTCACTTTCACGCCCTTCGGGATCGGCAGCTCGACGACGTGGGCGAACCCCACCGTCAGGACGAGTTTCCCGCCCTGCTCCTTCGCGCTGTACCCGGTTCCGTAGATCTCCATCTTCTTCTCGTACCCCGCGGTGACGCCGACCATCATGTTCGCGATCAGCGCTCGCGTGGTCCCGTGGAGCTCCTTGTTCCGGCGGACCTCCGGCTGCGGATTCTCAACCGTAACCTTCTTGCCCCCGTCCTCGACCTTCACCGTCAGGCACGGATCATAGCCAATCTGCATCGACCCGAGCGGTCCCGTCACCTTCACCGTCTGGTTTGCGACGTCGACCTTCACCCCTTTGGGCACATCAACCGGTTTGTTGCCTATTCGACTCATTAGTATACCGTGCAAAGGACCTCGCCGCCGACCTTGTTCTCGCGGCAGTTGCGATCGCTGATTATTCCCTTACTCGTGGACACGACGGTGATCCCCATCCCCCCCAGAACAACCGGGAGGTCGTCCACCGAAGAATACCTGCGGCACCCCGGCTTGCTGATGCGTTTGATCTCCGTGATCGCCGACCCGCCGTCCGGATCGTACTTCAACGTGATTCGCAGAAAGCCCTGTTTGCCGTCGTCGATGCGGTCATAGCCCTCGATATAACCTTCGCTCTTGAGGACATCCGCAATGCCTTGACATACTTTTGACGCCTTCACATCGACCACGGGTTTGCCCGTCCGGGCCGCGTTGCGAATTCGGGTCAGCATGTCAGCTATCGGGTCGCTCCAACTCATAGTATCCTATCCTGCACGTTCCGGCTCCTGGCTCGTTCGCCGTTCCAGAAATCACCAGCTTGCTTTTTTCACACCCGGGATCTTGCCTTCATTCGCCAGTTTCCGGAAGCAAATGCGGCAGACCTTGAACTTACGATATACGGCATGAGACCGCCCGCACAACTCGCACCGAGTGTACTGCCTGACGCGGAACTTCGGTTTCTTCTTGACTTTAAGCTCTAACGCCTTCGTTGACATCAACGCACTCCACTGAACTGACGCAAGTCCCGACTATTCGATCGCCTTGCTCGTCGCCTGGCCCCGGAACGGCATTCCGAACAAAGACAGCAACCGCCGCGCTTCCTCGTCCGTCTGGGCCGTTGTGGCCATCGTGATATTCATGCCCTGCTGGAACTCCACTTTGGCCGGATTGATCTCCGGGAACACACTCTGTTCGCCCACGCCCATCGAGTAATTGCCGCGTCCGTCGAAGCTATTCGGATCCAAGCCGCGGAAGTCGCGGATTCGCGGCGCCGCCAAGTTGATCAGCCGGTCCAGGAACTCGTACATCCGAGCCCCGCGGAGCGTCACCTTCAACCCGGTCTCCTGTCCCTGCCGGACCTTGAAGTTCGACACGCTCTTACGGGCCTTGCACACCATCGGCAACTGCCCGCTGATCGTGGCCAAGTCCTTCTTCGCCAGCTCGATGTACTTCTTGTCCTGCGTGGCCTTTCCCACACCCATCGAGATGACGATCTTCGTCAGCTTCGGGACCGCCATGACGGTCGAATACCCGAACTCCTTTCGGAGCTCAGCAACGATTTTCGCTTTGTACAGGTCTCTCAAACGCGCCATAATCTCTTCTACTCGATTTCAGCGGCCTCACGCCCGCATTCGACGTGGCCTACTTCTTCGCTTTCCGGATGACCCCGATCTCGGCGCCGTCGGCCGCCACTCTTTTCTTGCCGCCCCCGGCGGTCACCTCATAACGCACCCGGCTGCCCTTGGACGTCTTCGGGCTAACCGGCAACACATTACTGATGTGGATCGGCTGCTCGACACTGATCCGCCCGCCCTGCGGATTCCGCCGGGACGGTCGAACGTGCTTCTTCGCCAGGTTTTGCCCCTGGATCAACACCATCTTCTCACCCGGGTAGACATGCAACACTTTGCCGGTGTTGCCCTTATGATCCCCGGCGATGATCTCCACCGTGTCGCCTTTTTTCACATGTAAGGCCATGTATCCGCCTCTTCGTATCCAACAGAAGTCCAACGTTTCTTCCAACCGACCTTATACGACCTCGCCGGCCAGCGAAATGATCTTCATATAGTTCTTCTCACGCAACTCGCGGGCAACCGCCCCGAAGATACGCGTGCCAATCGGATTGCCTTCTCCGTCGATCATCACCGCGGCGTTGCTGTCGAATTTCACGTAACTGCCGTCCGGCCGCTTCACCGCCTTCTTCGTGCGGATGATCACGCACTTGTGCACCTTCTTATCATCCAACTGGCACGTCGGAAGCGACTTCTTGATCGCCACGCACACCACGTCGCCCACCGTTGCCGTACCGCGTGTGAACTGGCCTCGTCCACTGGTCTTACCCATGACGTGAATGCATTGCGCCGACTTCACACCGGAGTTGTCGGCGATCTCCAACATGGTTTCGTTCTGAATCATAGTATCTGCATCTCGTAACGGATCTTACGCCTGTACGGCCTTCTGGATCACACGAACCACACGCCAACTCTTCATCTTGCTGTACGGGCGAGACTCGGTGATTTCCACAATGTCGCCGACGCCGCTGACGTTCAACTCATCATGAACAGCCAGCTTCGTCCGACGCCGGATATACTTTCCATACTTCGGATGCTTGACCTTGTAGTCGATCGTCACCCGAATGCTCTTGAGCCCACTTTTGCTGCTGACGATTCCCGTCAGCGTCTTCATTGTCTTCGTTGTTTCCATATCGGCGACTTCCCGCGATTCGGTAGCGGCAGTGTCTACGCACTCTTCTGGTGCAGAACGGTCTTGATCCGGGCGATATCCCGCCTGGCGTTGATAATGCCCTTCGAGTTCTCCAACTTCTCCGTCACTGCCTGCGACCGGAGCTCAAACAGGCGCTTTTCGAGATCCTGCAGCGTCGTCTGCAGTTCGTCCTGACTCATTTCTCTCAACTGCTTGGCTTTCACCTTCGTGTCCCCTCTTACATCCCGTGCCCACGTTTCACAAGACGGCACCGGACGGGCATCTTGTGCGCCACTCGCGACAGGGCCTGCTTGGCCACTTCTTCGCTGACGCCGCCGATCTCGAAGCAGATCTGGCCCGGACGGACGCGAGCGACCCAGTACTCCGGCTCGCCTTTGCCCTTGCCCATACGGGTCTCAAGCGGCTTGCCGCTCACAGGCTTGGCCGGGAAAATTCGGATGTATACTTTCCCTTCCCTGCGCAGGTAGTGCGTCGCCGCGACGCGACCGGCCTCGATGTTCTTGGCCGTAACCCAGCTCATCTCCATCGACTGCAGGCCGTAATCCCCGAACGCGACGTAGTTGCCGCGGCAGGCGACGCCCTTCATCCGGCCTCGCTGGCTCTTACGGTATTTGACTCTCTTTGGCATCATCGCCATAGAAAACCTCTCAATCCTTCAGGGCGCCCGTTCAGGACTGGCCCTCTTGCTCCGGGGCTGCCGCCGGCCCGCTCTCGACCGGCGCTGTGCGATGGCTCGACTGCCCGCGCTGCGTCTCGTCCGGCCTGCCGCCGCGTCCACCCATTCGCCTGGGCGGCCGCCGCCGGGCATGCTCCGGCACCACGATCTCTTCGCCGAACTTGCCTCGATAGATCCACACCTTGATTCCGATCGCCCCGTAGGTCGTCCGAGCGGTCGCCTGCGCGTAGTCCACGTCGGCATCGAGCGTGTGCAGCGGAATGCTTCCCATCTTCTGCGTCTCGGTCCGCGCCATTTCCGAACCCGCCAACCGACCGGCGCAGGTGATCTTCACACCCCTCGCTCCGGCGTTCATCGCCGCTTCACAAAACTGCTTCATCGTCCGCCGGAACGACGCACGCTTGCCGAGCTGCTCGGCAATCCCCTCGCCCACCAGGGCCGCGTTCAAATCCGGCTCCTTGATCTCCATCACGTTCACCGTCACCTTCCGACCGGTGACGCCCTCCAGCTCCTCGCGAAGCTTATCCACTTCCCCGCCCCGCGGACCGATCACGACACCCGGCCGGCCGCTGTGCAGAGTCACATTCACCTCGTTGCGTGTCCGAATGATCTCAACTTTCGCAACGGCCCCCTTCGGCATCTGCCGGTTAAACCGGTTGTCAACATAGTTGCGAATCTTCTGATCCTCGACCAGGAAGTCGCCATAGTTGGCCTTCGGCGCGAACCACGTGCTCTGCCACCCCAGCGTGACGCCCGTTCGAAACCCTATTGGAGATGTCTTTTGACCCATAGTCCCGTATCTCGATTCTCGTTCTAACTCAGCCTTTTCACGCCTGGCTCACGGTCACATGGATATGACAAGCCTTCTTCCGAATCGGGTGGGCCCGACCGCGGTCCTTCGGTATCCACCGCTTCGTGCCCAATCGGATTCCGGCCTCATCCACCCTCGCCTCTTTCACGTACAGCGTATCGACGTCCGCCTGCTGCTCGTCGGCGTCCGCCATCGCGGCCTTCAAGACCTTGTCCACCATCGGCGCCGCTCGCTTTCGCGTGAATTTCAGCAGGTCAATCGCCTCCTGCACCGGCCGACCCACAATCAACGCCGCAACCAAGCGGGCCTTGCGAGCCGTCATCGGAGCGTACTGATACGACGAAGCCCAATCGCTGATCTCCATCGGCTCGACCGACAGGACCTCCGCCAGCCGCCGAACGTCTTCCGCCGTCGGCAGAGGCCTCATCAGGCCCCGTTCCCAGTTCTTCACGGCGGACACGGCGTCCTTCATTTTCAGCCCGCCCCGCACGATGCTCCGGGCCAGGCCCTCGACGGTCACGCCCTGCCGTTTCGATACTTCTTTCAGTTTCGTAGCACTTAACATACACCATGCCTCAGGTTCGGTCGACCCTTGCGATCCCCGCGATCAACCCGCATGCGTTACTTTAACTTCTTGCTCGAGTGTCCCCGGAAAGTCCGCGTGAGTGAAAACTCGCCCAGCTTGTGGCCGACCATGTCTTCCGTCACAAAGACCTTATTGAACACCTTCCCGTTATGGACCATGAACGTGAAACCCACAAACTCGGGGACGATCGTGCAACGCCGCGCCCACGTTTTGATCGGGTTGCGCGTCCCCTCGTTGTTCTGCTTGCCCACCTTCGTGAGCAGCTTCTCGTCGACAAACGGTCCTTTTCTAAGAGATCTTCCCATCGTCTTCTCTCGTTCCACGTCGCCGGTCCCGATACAGTCCGCTCCGGGCCGCCCACGACATCAAGCCTTTACAGCACCAATTGGCCCTGCGTTGTATTTCGACGTCTTCGAATAATCCTCGCGTTACTCGTCTTCCGCGGATTCCTCGTCTTGCCGCCCTTGGCCAACACGCCCGTCGGCGAGCACGGGTGCCGTCCACCGTTGGAGCGTCCCTCGCCGCCGCCCATCGGGTGGTCGACCGGATTCTGGGCCTTGCCTCGGACATGGGGCCTCTTGCCCAGATGCCGCATCCGACCCGCCTTGCCGATACGAATATTCTGATGATCCGGATTGCTCAGACGACCGATCGTCGCGCGGCACTCCTTGCGGACCCTACGCATTTCGCCGCTCGGCAGGATCAGCGTCACCCAGTCGCCCTCCTTGGCCACGATCTTCGCAACGCTTCCGGCACCGCGTACCATCTTGCCACCCTGTCCCACGGTCATCTCGACGTTGTGCACTTCCAGCCCAGCCGGGATCGCCGTCAACGGCATACAGTTGCCCGTCTTCGGCTCGCATTCCGCGCCACTTTCCACCATGTCGCCCACCGCGATGCCCACCGGGGCCAAGATATATCGCTTCTCCCCGTCTTCGTACTCCAGCATCGCGATAAAACACGTCCGGTTCGGATCGTATTCGACGCTCGCGACCTTGGCGGCAATGCCGTCCTTGTTCCGCTTAAAATCGATCACCCGATAGATGCGCCGGGCGCCGCCGCCGCGGAACCGCACCGTAGCCTTGCCACTGTGGTTCCGGCCACCGCTCTTGCGAATTCTCTTGCAGAGCGTCTTCTCGGGCCGCGTCCGCGTCACCTCGGCATAATCGTTCACCGAACTGTTCCGCCGCCCTGCGCTTGTCGGTCTGTAAATTCGAATTCCCATACGCCTATCTCTTTCCAGTATCCGCCCGATCAGAACAGATCGATGTGGTTATCGGCCTCGAGGTATACCACTGCCTTCTTCCACGCCGACGTAACACCCATCGCTCGGCCGCGGCGTCGCCGCTTGCCGATCCGGTTCGCGGTCCGCACCTTGGCGACCTTGACCCCGTAGATCCGCTCCACGGCGTTCTTGATTTCCGTCTTGTTTGCCTTCGTGTTCACCTCGAAACCATAGGCGCCCTTCACATTCGCGAAGTGCATGCCCTGCTCGGTGACAATCGGCCGGACTATAACGCTGTAGTCATCCATCGATAACTCGACTTAAAAATCAGGACCCACTCTTACGCTCGGCGACTCACGCCGTCGCGGTCTCCTCGGAGGCCACCGAACTGCGATCCAGGAACGAGTTCAGCGCCTCTTTCGTGAAGAGCATCTGCTTGTGATTGACGATCGCCGCCGCGTTCAGGTCAGCCACCGGCAGGACATCCACACGGCTGACGTTGCGGGCCGACTTCTGAACATTCACATCACAATCGCGGAGCGCCACAAGGCAGCTCTGGTCGATCTTCAGGTTCTTCAACACGCCGGTGAACTGCTTCGTCTGCGGCTTCTCGAAGGACAACCCGTCCACCACGACGACGCTGCGGCTCCGCAGCTTGGCGAGCACCGCGGAATCCCGAGCCAGCCTTCTCTGCTTGGCAGGCATCCGCTGGCTGAAGTCACGCGGCTTTTTCGCGAACGTCACACCACCACCAACCCGCTTGCCGCCGGCCCGGCGGGTACCCATACGCGCGTTGCCCGTGCCCTTCTGCCGGTACACTTTCTTCGTGGAACCCGCCACGACGCTCCGGCTCTTATTCGTCGCGGTGCCCACACGCTTGTTCGCGTGGTACATCACGATGGCTTGCTTGAGCAGTGCGTACCTCACGCAGCCACCCAGGACCGATTCATCGACCTGGATCGTTTCCACCTGCTGCCCGCTGGTATTATATACAGCCAACTCAATCATGTCGCAATCCACTCTATAGACCGAGGCTCTTGGCCTTCTTCACTATGCAGTAGCCGCCGGCCGGCCCGGGAATAGCCCCCTTGACGACCAGGAGGTTGTTTTCTTCATCGATGGCCATGAGCTTGTGATTCTTGCTCGTCACCTGCACATCGCCCATGTGGCCGCCCATCCGTTTGCCCTTCTTGCAACCGCCGCCCATACCGGCATTGATCGCGTGGCTCGAGATCGAACCGGGCGCCCTGTGCTTCCGCTCGGTGCCGTGCGAGGCCGGGAAGCCTTTGAACCCATAGCGTTTCATGGGCCCCGCAAACCCCTTGCCCTTGCTCGTGCCCACCACATCCACCGCCGCGATTCCTTCGAAGGCCTTGACCGTGATGGTTTCGCCCATCTTGTACGGCGTCTCCGCCTTCGCGGGCAACCGCCACTCGCGGACGAACCGCTTGGGATCGGTGTTGGCCTTGCGGGCGTGTCCCACCTCAGGTTCCGTCCGTCGGGACGGCTTGACGTCCTCAAAACCCATCTGGACCGCGTCGTATCCGTCGGCCTCGCAGGTTTTGACCTGTGTAACGGTGCACGGCCCGACCTGAATGACGGTCACCGGCGTCAGCCGGCCGGCCTCGTCATACACCTGGGTCATCCCCACCTTCTTGCCAAGTAACATCGTCATACCCTGACGTCCTACGCTTGTTATGCTTTGATCTTTACAAATACGCCCGCAGGCACAACCAGTCGGTTCAGCACCTCAGCCGTCCGGGCGTTTGCCTCGTGGATATCAATAAGGCGCTTGTGCGTCCGCAGCTCGAACTGTTCGCGCGACTTCTTGTCGATGTGCGGGCTGCGCAACACGGTGTATCGCTCAATCCTCGTTGGTAGCGGCACCGGTCCGCTCACCCGGGCGTTCGTCCGCCGGGCGTGCTCCACGATCTCTTTCGCGGACGCATCCAGCGTACGGTGGTCGTACGCCTCCATCCGGATTCTAATCTTTTCACTTTCGGCAGCCATAATGCTCCTTGAGGACCACCATCAGGTCCGCCTGGGCCAGGAACCGATCCGCCCGGCACAGACACTATCAGTACAACACCACCTACCACGATCACCCTGCGAGGCGGCCCGCAAACGACAGAGACACTCTCTGCACTGGCCCGCATCACTTACTTGGTTCCAGGCAGGAAAGGCAACTGTGCCCGTCCGACGCCTCTGCAAAACTCCTGCCGGGCGTCGGCGGCCATCCGGCCTTCCTTCGATACAGGGCTCTCGGCCCTCATTGGACCCCGGCGAAACTCTTTCGGGCTTCGCCTTGCCCCGTGTTCTCACAGAACACCCGTTGCGCCATCCATGATGGCAAAGACAGATATGCCACAGCGTAACTACGTTATCGCAACGTCATCCATGACGATGCTCGCTACAGCTGGAAAACAGCAAACTTATCATCTGACTGGCTATCTGTCAACAACGCGAAAGAGAAAATCTGAAAAAAACTTTCTTTTCCGCGATATCAACAGACGATCCCCTGGGCAACATGGTCCGGAACTCTTTCATAGGTCAGCGGTTCCATGGTAAAACTGCCCCTTCCGGCGGTCAGACTGCGAATATCGCTCGAATAACCAAAGAGTTCCACGAGCGGAACCTTGGCGTCCACCACTCGCGTGTTGCCGTGCACCCGACAGTCGGTAATCAGGCCCCGCTTGGACAACAGGTCGGCCTGAACCGCGCCGAGATACGTGTCCGGGACGACCGCTTGAACCCGCATGACAGGCTCCAAAAGCGCAGGGCCGGCCTCTTTCAGAGCCTTATCGAAGGCAAACGACGCCGCCTGCTCGAACGCCAGCTCGGTGGAATCCACCGAGTGGTAGGACCCATCCACCACCGTAGCCTTGACGCCAATCACCGTGTAGCCCGCCAAGACCCCATTGCCGGCGGATTCCCTGACGCCACGCTCGACGGCGCCAATGAACTCACGCGGAACATTATCGGGCGATGCCGTGGACGCAAAGTCGATTCGCGACTCCGAGTGCCCATCGGCGGTCACCAGCGGCTCCACTTCCAGAACCACATGGCCATACTGTCCCTTGCCTCCGGACTGGTGGACGAACTTGCCCTCCGCACGCGCTTTTCGCGTAATCGTCTCCTTGTACGCCACTCGCGGCTTACCCACCCGCACGTCCACGCGCTTTTCTTTCACCAGTTTGTGCTGGAGGATCTCCAGGTGCAGCTCGCCCATGCCGCTGATGACGGTTTGGCCCGTATCCGGGTCGATTTTGTATGAGAAGGTGGGGTCTTCCCGCCGAAGCGATTCCAACGCATCCGCGAGTTTGGCCCTTTCCGCCGCCGATCGGGGCTCGATCGACAGGGTGATGACCGTCTGCGGAAACGTGATGCTGGGCAGCATTACCGGCTTCTTCGCATCACAGAGCGTATCGCCAGTAAGGGTCTCCTTCAAGCCGACCGCCGCCACGATATCGCCCGCCTGCGCCAATTCGATGAGCTTGCGATCATTTGCATGCATCTCAAAAAGGCGTGTGATGTTCTCTTTCTTGTCCCGGTTCGGGTTCAGCACGCGACTGCTCGACTTGAGGTGGCCCTGATAGATTCGAAGAAAATAGAGGTCGCCGTGCGCATCAGCCGTGATTTTGAACGCCAACGCGACCAGACTGCCTGCCGGATCGCATTGGACCGCAATTTCTTTCGTTTCGTCGTCGGGTTTGTGCCCCTTGATGACCGGCTTGTCCAAAGGCGACGGCAGATATGCGAGCACTCCATCGAGGAGCCTCTGGACCCCAATGTACTTCAGCGCAGAGCCGACGAACACCGGGTGCAACTTGTTCGCAATCGTACCCTTGCGGATCGCCCTCCTGAGGGTCTCCTCCGCGGCGGGCTGATCATTGATGAAAGCCGCCATCAACTCTTCGTCGTACTCAGCGGCCGCCTCGACCATGTGGGCTCGGTACCTGCGGGCCCTCTCGAGGTATTCAGCCGGGATATCCGTCTCTGTGAACTTGGAGCCCATCTCCGCGACTTCGTAGAACACCGCCTTCATCGCGATCAAATCGATGATCCCGGCGAACGAATCCTCCGCACCCATCGGGATCTCCACCGCCACGGGATGCGCGCCGAGCTTGTCCCGAATGCTCTGCACGCTCATCTCGAAGTCGGCGCCGGTTTTGTCCATCTTGTTGATGAAACACAAACACGGAAGACTGTACTTCTGACCTTGGTGCCACACGGTTTCGCTTTGCGCCTGGACCCCCTCGCTACCATCGAACACCGCGACGGCCCCATCCAGAACTCGCAGCGACCGCTCGACTTCCGCGGTGAAATCGATGTGCCCAGGCGTATCGATCAGGTTGATCTCGTACCCCTTCCACGGACACTTTGTGGCGGCCGAGGTGATCGTGATCCCCCGCTTCTGCTCTTCCTCAAGAAAATCCATCACGGCCGTGCCATCGTGGACCTCCCCCATCTTATAGGTCTTGCCCGTGTAATAGAGGATACGCTCGCTTACTGTTGTCTTCCCGGCATCGATGTGCGCCATGATGCCTATATTGCGTATCTTCTCTAATCTACTCATCGTTCAACAACTTCCGCCCCCCGGCTCCATTGCGACATCGGCCGCGCGTCTCCTCCCCTGAATTTGCCCTGAAACGATAGCTCCGTACATCCATAAAAAAACTGCCACGGGTTTCCAAAGACCCCCGTGGCAGCATAACCCTCGGTATTTACCATGCGAAATGGGCGAATGCCTTGTTGGCCTCGGCCATACGATGCACGTTTTCCCGCATCGTCATCGCACCGCCAGTCCTGTTGTAGGCGTCACTGAACTCAGACGCCAGCCGCTCAGCCATCGGCTTGCCTTTCTTGCCGCGGGCCGATGCGAGGATCCAACGGAACGCCAGCGACTGCTGCCGCCTCGGGCTGACCTGCATGGGAACCTGATAGCTGGCACCGCCGACGCGCTTGCTGCGAACTTCCAGCGTCGGTTTGACGTTGTTGATCGCGGTTTCGAAGATCTCCAGAGGCTGCACGTCCTTGATCTTCGCAGCCGCAATCGCCATCGCACTGTAGAACACATCCTGGGCGGCCGTCTTCTTGCCACCACACATCATACAGTTGATGAACTTAGAGACGAGTTTGCTGTTGAACTTGGAGTCCGGTTTCAAAACGTCGCTGGAAGCGGTAAATTTCTTGGCCATAACACTTTCTACCGTCTGGGATTAGGTTTCTCCGCACGAGGATCGGTTTATTTGGCTTTCTTGGCGCCGTACTTGCTGCGCCCTCTCCGACGATTCGCCACGCCCGCACAGTCCAACACGCCGCGGACGATGTGGTACCGCACGCCGGGCAAGTCTCTCACACGACCCCCGCGGATCAGCACCGTACTGTGCTCCTGGAGGTTGTGATCGATGCCCGGGATGTACGCCGTCACCTCTTTGCCGCTGGTAAGCCGCACACGGGCGACCTTTCGCAAAGCGGAGTTCGGCTTCTTCGGCGTCTGCGTCCTGACAATCAGACAGACACCACGCATTTGCGGCGAACCGCTGATATCGGAGACGCGCTTGCGTTTCTTCGATGCTATTCTCGGTTTTCTGACCAATTGATTGATCGTCGGCATAGTCTACTCTATTCTCATCCACAAAGGGTTATTCGATTCCAAGCACTTCCTTGATCTTGGACTCAGCCTTGGCTTCGGCCTCTTTTTCCTCCCGGACGCCCGCCAGTTCCTTCGGCATCGGCGCCTCGACGAGGTGTTTGACCCTCATTTCCAGGTGCGGCTTGAACGCCGTCCCGGCGGGGATCAAATGACCGAGAATCACGTTCTCTTTCAGACCGTGCAATTCGTCTACTCTACCAGCGAGCGCGGCTTCCGTCAACACCTTTGTTGTTTCCTGGAAGCTTGCCGCCGCAATGAAGCTGTCGGACCACAGCGATGCCTTCGTAATGCCCAACAGCAGCGTTTTCGCGGTCGCGGGCTTGGGTTTCTTGCCCTTGGCAGGCGTCCCGCCGAGGGCCTCGACCTTCTCGTTCACCCGGGCCAACTCTTTTTTATCGAGAATTTGCCCTTCCTGAACCTCGGTCACATCGCCGACGCTGGCGATCTTGATGCTGTTGGTCAGCCGGTCGTTCTCCTTGCGGAAGACGAACTTGTCCACGACCTCGCCGGGCAGGAACGTGCTGTCGCCGACCGAGTCGATCTCGACTTTTCGCATCATCTGCGAAATGATGATCTCGACGTGCTTGTCGTTGATGTTCACGTTCTGCGAACGGTACACGTTCTGGATTTCCCCGATCAGATACCGCTGCAGCGCCTCTTCGCCCTTGATGCGGAGAATGTCGTGCGGAACCAGCGGCCCGTCCGTCAGGGCGTCACCGGCCTCGACGTTGTCGCCGGTGTGAACGTTCAGATGGCGATCACGAGGCACATGGTGCTCTTTCTCCATCCCGCTTTCGCTGCGGATGGTGATCGTCATCTTGCCCTTGCGCTTGTCGCTGCGCAACTCGATTCGCCCGCTGATCTCGGCCATGGCCGCCGGGTCCTTCGGCTTGCGGGCCTCGAAAACTTCGGTGACGCGAGGCAGACCGCCGGTGATGTCCTGCGTTCCGCCCGTCGCCCGAGGCTGATGAGCCAGCAACTGGCCGGCCTGGACTTCCTGGCCTTCGACGACCTCAATTCTGGCGCCGGCAGGCAGGTAGTGAACGTCGAGAATCTTGCCGGCGGCGTCTTCGATCATGATCTGCGGGTGCTTGTCACCCTTGTGCTCGATGACGACCGGCCTTTCCACGATCTTCGCGTCCGCCTCTTTGGTCTTGCTCTTTCCGCCCCGGGTTCGCAGTTCCTCGGTCTGGACCGTCTCGCCTTCGATAATATCGACGAAACGAATGATGCCTCCGACCTCCGCGAGAATCGGGGTACGGTGCGGATCCCACTGGAACAGGATCGCTCCGGCCTTGACGCTCTGGCCATTCTCCACAAGGATGATGCCGCCGTACGGGACCTTGAACTTGTCCAGTTCGCGGTCCTTCTGGTCGAGCAGCGCGATTTCGCCGTTGCGCTTCAAGGCAACAGTGACCTTCGTGCCGTCCTCGCGGGTCAGCGGCACCGCGTTCACGTCACGGTATTGGACCTTGCCGGTATGGGTGGCTTCCTGCTCGCGTTCCAGAATGGCACGGGAAGCGACACCACCGGTGTGGAACGTTCGCAGGGTCAACTGCGTGCCCGGCTCACCGATGGACTGGGCCGCTACGATGCCGACGGCTGCCCCTTCCTCTACGATACGTCCCGTGCTCATGTCCCAGCCGTGACATTTGGCGCACACCCCGACCGGACTGTCACACGTCAGCGGGCTGCGAACCCGGATCGCATCCAGGCCCAGCGCCTCGATCTTCCTTGCGATCTCGTGGGTGATGATCTCGTTTTCGTGGACGATCATCTCATCGGTGATGGGGTTGCGGATGTTGTCGCGGGCCGTGCGTCCGATGATCAACTGCGACAGCGGGATATCGACCTGGTCGCCCCGGCTGATGCTGGTCTTGGTAATCCCCTGCAGCGTGCCGCAATCCCGCTCGATGACGATCATGTTCTGCGCCACGTCGATGAGCTTTCGCGTCAGGTACCCCGAGTTCGCGGTCTTGAGGGCCGTATCCGCCAGACCCTTGCGGGCGCCGTGCGTCGAGCTGAAGTACTCGAGCACCGTCAGGCCTTCGCGGAAGTTCGCCTTAATCGGCGTCTCGATGATCTCGCCGCTCGGCTTGGCCATGAGGGCTCGCATGCCGGCGAGCTGCTGGATCTGGTCAATGCTGCCGCGGGCTCCGGAGTCGGACATCAGGTAGATCGGGTTCAGGTACGGACTGCCGTCTTCCTTGGTGTCCTCCTTCAAACCACGGATCATTTCGTTTGTGACCGCCACGCGGGCATTCGTCCAGGCATCGATGACCTGGTTGTATCGCTCTCGCTCCGTCAGAACGCCGTCTTCGTAGTTCTTAAGGATCTTGGCGACCCGTTTCTCCGTCTCGGCAATAATATCCGGCTTCTTGGCCGGGATCTTCAAATCGGTCAGACCGAAGCTCAGACCCGCCAGCGTGGCATACCGGAACCCCTGCTGTTTGATGAGGTCCAGCAAATCCACCGTCGCGGCGCTGCCGGAATACGTAAAGCAGTCGCTAATCACGCCGCTGAGCTTCTTTTGCGACATGGTCAGGTTGTAGAACGGCATCCCCTTCGGGAGGATATCGTTGAAGATACATCGGCCCGCGGTCGTCTCGATCACGTGCGGCACCTCGGCGTCCTTGCCTTCATACCGCTTCTCGCCCGTCCGATCTTTGATGATCGGCTGAGGAATCCGCACGCGGATCTTGTCGTGCAGCGTGATCTTGCCCATATCGTGGGCCATCATGGCCTCGAACGCGTCGCGGAACAGAGGCAGGTGACGCTTCACCGGCGAGGGCACGCTGCCGGCGGGCTTGAGATCTTCCAGTATAACAGTCAGATAGTAGTTGCCCATCACCATGTCCTGGGAGGGGCCAACCATCGGCGCGCCGTTTGCCGGCGAGAAGACGTTGCCCGTCGTCATCATGAGCACGTGCGTCTCCGCCTGGGCCTCGACGCTCAGCGGCAAATGCACCGCCATCTGGTCGCCGTCGAAGTCCGCGTTGAAGCCCTTGCAGGCCAGCGGGTGCAGCATGATGGCGTTGCCTTCGACCAGGACGGGTTCGAACGCCTGGATGCCCATCCGGTGCAGCGTCGGAGCGCGGTTCAGCAGGACCGGGTGCTGGTGAATCACTTCTTCGAGGATGTCCCAGACCTGCTCGTCGCGCCGCTCGATCATGCGCTTGGCGCTTTTGATCGTGTCGGCGTACCCATGCTGTTTCAGATTGCGGATAATGAAGGGCTGGTAGAGTTCCAATGCGATCTTCTTGGGAAGGCCGCACTGGTAGAGCTTCAGGTTCGGGCCGACGACGATCACGGAGCGGGCCGAATAATCGACGCGCTTGCCCAGCAGGTTCTCGCGGAACCGGCCCTGCTTGCCCTTGATCATGTCGGTCAGCGACTTGAGCGGCCGGTTGTTGCTGCCCAGCACCGGCCTGCGGCAGCGGCCATTGTCCAGCAGCGAATCGACCGCCTGCTGGAGCATGCGCTTCTCGTTGCGGATGATGACTTCCGGCGCGTTCAGATCAATGAGTTTCTTGAGACGGTTGTTCCGGTTGATAATGCGCCGGTACAGGTCGTTCAGGTCGCTCGTGGCGAAATTGTCCCGCTCCAGCAGCACGAGGGGCCGCAGGTCCGGCGGAATCACCGGCACCGCCTCCATGACCATCCACTCCGCCTTGTTGCTGCTGGTCTTGATCTCGTTGATCGTCTTGAGACGCTTGGTCAGATCTCGAATCTTCTGCTTGCTGTTGGTCTTGCTGATCGCCTTACGCAACTGGGCGCTCAGGACATCCAGGTCCTGGGCCTCCAGCAGCGACTTGATCGCCTCGGCGCCCATGGCGGCCTTGAACGAGTTGCCGTACTTGTTCGCGGCATCGCGGCATTCTTCCTCGCTCAGGAGCTGGCCCGTCTTCATCCCGGTGGCGCCGGCGTCCGTGACCACGTAGTCCTGAAAATAGATGATCTTCTCGAGGTCCGAGCTCTTCATCCCGAGAATCGTGCCGAGCCGGTTGGGAATCGACTTGAAGAACCAGATGTGCAGCACAGGGGCCGCCAGGTTGATGTGTCCCATGCGCTTGCGCCGCACCCGGCTGTGGGTCACCTTCACGCCGCAACGGTCGCAGATGATCCCCTTGAACTTCGTGCCTTTGTACTTCCCGCACGCGCACTCCCAGTCCCGCTCGGGTCCGAAGATCCGCTCGCAGAACAGGCCGTCCTTCTCCGGACGGTACGTGCGATAGTTGATCGTCTCGGGCTTGCGCACTTCCCCAAAGGACCAGCTTCGAATGTCGTTCGGACTGGCCAATGAGATCTTGACCGAACCATAATCATTAATTCGATCGTAGATATTGCCTAACATCTAAAGCCCCTTATCTAAACGGAGTTTTGCCAAATGGAAGATCAGGCCTGTATTCTCCAAGGAAACCTCATGCTTCGGTTCCCATTCTGCAGAACTCCAAGATTCCCAACCTCAGACCATCCGACTTACAGAGCCGTGCGTCCCAGACGCTTCTTCTCGAGCTGGATGTTCAGACCCAACCCGCGGATTTCGTTGCACAACACGTCGAAGGACAGCGGCGTGCCGGCCTCCAGCGTGTTCTGACCCTTGACCATCGACTCGTAAATCTTCGTACGGCCTTCCACATCGTCGCTCTTGACCGTGAGCATCTCCTGAAGCGTGTACGCCGCACCATAGCCTTCGAGCGCCCACACTTCCATCTCGCCGAAACGCTGCCCGCCGGTGCGAGCCTTGCCCCCCAGGGGCTGCTGGGTGATCAGACTGTACGGCCCGGTCGCCCGCGCGTGGATCTTGTCGTCCACGAGGTGATGCAGTTTCATCATATAGATGTAGCCGATCGTGGCCGTCTGGTCGAACGGCTCGCCCGTCCGCCCGTCGTAGAGCTGCGTCTTGAGCGTCTTGGGCACATTGCAGAAGAGTTCGTCGGCCGGCGGCGTTTCGCCCCGCTGGTCCAACTCGGCCTTGCGCTTCTTCATCAGCTCATTGGCCTCCTGCGTCAGCCTGTGGATGTCCTCTTCGGTGGCCCCGTCGAAAACCGGCGTCACCGCGTCGAACCCAAGCACCCTCGCCACCCACCCGAGGTGGGTTTCGAGGATCTGGCCGACGTTCATACGACTGGGCACGCCGAGCGGATTGAGCAGGATGTCCAGAGGAGTCCCGTCCTCCAGGAACGGCATGTCCTCCTCAGGCATGATCTTGGCGATGACGCCTTTGTTTCCGTGGCGGCCCGCCATCTTGTCGCCGATCGAGAGCGTCCGCTTGATCGCCACGTAGATCTTGGCCATCTGGAGCACGCCGCTGGGCAGTTCGTCCCCGTGCTTGGCGCGTTCAATGAGACGCTTCTTCTCTTCCTCGGCTTCCGTGATCTTGGCCCAGAACTTGGTCACGATCTTCTGGACCTCGTCCCGCAACGAAGCGGGTTTGACCCACTTGATGTCGAAGTTCTCGATCTGTTCGTAGATGACCTCTTCATCGTCGCTGGCCCCGACCTTCTGCTTCGTGTTCGGGTCAACGATGCTGACCTCGAGCTTCTCCTGGATCGCCGTGAGCATCTGGCGGAAGACCGAACACTCCTTGGCCTTGGCCTCGGCCTCGTACTGCTTGGTTTCCTCGGCCAGCACTTTCTTCTGGTCCTCGGCGCCGGCGCCACGACGCGTGAAGACCTCGGTCTTCACCACGACGCCTTCGTAGCCGCTGGGCAGTTCGAGCGAATCGTTCTTGACGTCCTCGCCGGCCCGTCCAAAGATCGCATGCAGCAGCTTCTCTTCCGGGGTCAGTTCCACCTTGCTCTTGGGCACGACCTTGCCCACCAAGATGTCGCCCGGACAGACGCGCGTGCCCTCGCGGACGACGCCTCGTTCGTCCAGGTTGCGAAGGGCCTTTTCGCTGACGTTCGGGATGTCCCGCGTGAACTCTTCCTTGCCCAGCCGGGTCTCGCGGACCTCGGCGGTGAACTCATCAATGTGAATGCTCGTGAAGCTGTCGTTCTTGACCAGACGCTCGCTGACGATGATCGCGTCCTCGAAGTTGAACCCGTCGAACGAGACGAACGCCGCCAGCACGTTCTTGCCGAGGGCCAGCACGCCGTTGGAGGTGCCGCCGCCGTCGGCGATCACCTGGCCGGCCGACACCTTCTGCCCCAGTTTCACGATGGGCTTCTGGTTGAGGCACGTCCGCTCGTTGAGCCCCATGAACTTGTCGAGTTTGTACTCTTCCGTATGATTGACCACGATGTGCATGGCGTCCACCTGCGTGACGACGCCCGCATGCTCGGTCTTCACGACCATGCTCGAATTGCGACCGACGACATCCTCCATGCCCGTGCCCACCAACGGCGTCTCCGTCTTGAGCAGAGGCACCGCCTGACGCTGCATGTTGGACCCCATCAGGGCGCGGTTCGCATCGTCGTGCTCGAGGAACGGAATCAGCGCGGCCGAGACCCCGACGATCTGTCGGGGCGAGATGTCGATATACTCGACCTCTTCCCGCGTGGTCTGCGTCAGCTCGCCGGCCTTTCTGGCCAGCACCAGGGGCTCCCGAATCTTGTGCGTCTGCGGATCGACAACGCTGGGCGGCGCGAAGACCGCACGCATTTCCTCATCCGCCCGCAGGTACGCGACGTCGCCCGTGAGCTTGCCGTTCTTGACGACCCGGTAGGGACTCAGCAGGAAACCGTAGGCGTCGATGGTTGTAAAGATCGCCAGGGACGAGATCAGACCGATGTTGGTGCCTTCCGGCGTCTCAATCGGGCAAATACGACCGTAGTGGCTGATGTGCACGTCGCGGACTTCGAAGCCCGCACGCCTTCGGTTCAACCCCCCCGGCCCCAAGGCCGATAGACGCCGTTCGTGCGTGAGCTGGCTCAAGGCGTTGGTCTGGTCCACCACCTGGCTCAGCTCGCCGCGGCCGAAGAAGAAATTGATGCTGCTGGCGACGCTCTTGGAGTTAATCAGATCCGCCACCCGCGGCGGCTCCTCGGCGTCCCGTTTGATGCTCATGCGTTCCTGGGCGGTCCGCCGCAGCTTCAGCAGACCCTTGCGGATCTCGTCGGCCGCCAGCTCGTCGATCGTCCGAAGACGACGGTTGCCGAGATGGTCGATGTCGTCCACCTCGCCCTCGTTGTTGCGCAGGGCCAGCATGTACTTCATCGTGTTCAGGAAGTCCTCGGGGCGCAACGTCATCTCGTTCTCGTCGACGTTCTGGCCGAACTTGCGGTTGAGCCGGAACCGGCCAACTTTGCCGAGACGATAGCGATTCGCATCGAAGAACTTCTCATAGAAGAACGCCTGCGCCTTCTCCTGGTTCGGCGGGTTGCCGGGCCGCAGACGCATGTAAAACTTCAGCAGGGCCTGATCGTGGCCCGGGCAGTCGTCCTGCGCCAGCGTGTTCATGATGATCTGGTCGCGAACGTCCTCGATCACCTCGACCTTCTTGATGTCGCTCTGCTGGATGACCGCAAGCTTCTCCCCGATCTGGCCGCCCGCATCGACGAGAATTTCGCCGGTGCTGGTGTCCACGATGGGACTGACCGCCCACATATTGGACGTCAGCTTGTTGGTCGGCACCATTTTCGTCGGGTAGAACAGTTTCAGGATCGATTCGGTCGACCCGTAGTCGGGATTGACCGCTCGCAGGAACACCGTGGCGGGAATCTTGCTGGATTGATCGATCTTGACTACCAGGATGTCCTTCTGGGTCACGCCAATCTCAATCCAGCTACCCCGCTCGGGAATGATCCGGCCGCCGTGGAGCACGCGGTCGCCTTCCTTGCTTTCGATGAGGAAGTCGACGCCCGGGCTGCGGTGCAACTGATTGACGATGACGCGGACGGCGCCGTTGACGATGAACTCGCCGCCGCCGATCATCACGGGCACCTCGCCCAAGTAGATCGCCTGTTCCGCCAGGTCCGCTCCGCTTTCGGAGCGCAGCCGGCAATGGATTTTCAAAGGATAGGCATAGGTCAAACGCAACTGACGACATTCGAGAGGCGTGTAGTGCGGCTTCTCGAGCTCGTAGCAGATGTACTCCAAGGACATCTTCTTGTCGTAGCTCTCGATGGGGAAGATTTCCCGGAACAGAGCTTCGAGACCCGTATCGGTCCTCTTCGTGGGCGGAACGTCCTTCTGCAGGAACTTGGCGAAGCTGTCCCTCTGGACTGCGACCAGATCGGGGATCTCCACCGCATCCTGCATTCTTCCGAAATTACGAGAAGTCCGGACAACCATCTAATCATGCTCCTACGGTACTGGTAGTCAATCTCGCGTCGGCAAAGCTGCGTACTGGCATATACCTGCTTTCATTTCGATGCTGAGATTGCGACTTACTTGATCTCCACGGTGGCGCCGGCTTCCTCGAGCTTCTTCTTGGCCGCCTCGGCGTCTTCCTTGCTCATGCCTTCCTTCAGCGGCTTCGGCACGCCGTCCACCAGCTCCTTGGCTTCCTTGAGGCCCAGGCTGGTCAACTCGCGAACGACCTTGATGACCTGGATCTTGTTGGCGCCGAACCCGGTCAGGATCACGTCAAAGCTGCTCTTTTCTTCCGCGGCCGCTGCAGGGGCGCCCGCCGCCGGGCCTGCCACCATCACGGCGCCGCCGGCCGCCGGCTCGATTCCGTACACTTCCTTCAGGTAATCCGCCAATTCCTTGGCCTGCATCAGGGTCAGCTTCACGATGCTGTCGCCCAACTGCTTGGTCTGGTCGCTCCACGTTTTTGCTTGTTCGTCTGCCATGAGAATACACTCCCAATATCAACACGCCTGGCGGTAGCCGGAACTCCACCGTCCCGTTTAACCCTTTCGGGACAGCCACCGAGGCAGTTCAAAGTTCTGATGATTCGTAGATCGAGCGGCTTCGCTGGACTATGCCGCCTGCTTTTCAGCCTTTTCGATGATGGTCTTGATACAACTCGCGATAACGCCGGCCGGCCCTTTGAGCGCGCCGGCAATCCGAGAACCGGGCGAAAGAACACACGAGACAACCTTGCCCTGCAGCTCTGCACGCGTCGGCATGCTCGCCAGGGCCTCGGCCCCCTTCCCGTCGAACAGGGAACCATCCACGAAGGCGCCCTTGATCGCCATGGCCGGGACTTTCTTCGTCCAGGCCTGAACTTCCTTCGCGACGTCCACGATGCTGTCGCCGCCGTAGACGACCGTGCAGGGCCCGTTGAACAAGCCCGAGGCCGCATCCATCTTCGAGTCGCGCAGCACGCGTGTGAAGAGCGAATTCTTCACCACCAGCATCCGAATGCCCTTCTGCTTCATCGCGCCTCGCATCACGTTGTTGTCGACGCCCCCAACCCCCTTGGTGCAGACAACCATGAAGTCCTGCAGACCACTGTCGGTGATCCTCTTGTCCAGTTGCGTCTGCACCAGTTGTTTAACGTATTTGCTCATCGTATCTCCCTTGGAACAGGGTTGCCAAATGCCTCATCGCCACGATACCGCCTTGCACGCATCTGCCGGTCCCGCCGGACCGCAGATCGCAGGGTCAGACTGTTATCTCGACCCCGGGGCTCATCGTCGCCGACAGGCAGGCCTTCTTGATATAGGTACCTTTCGCCGAGGACGGCTTGACCCGCTTGATGAAGGCCATGAACGCCTCAACGTTCTCGACGAGCTTCTTCTTCTCGAAGCTCTGCTTGCCGACCACCACGTGCACGTTGCCGCCGGCGTCATTGCGGAACTCGATCTTGCCGGCCGTGAACTCCGCCACCGCAGTGGCCACGTCGTCCGTGACCGTTCCATTCTTCGGCGAGGGCATCTTGCCCTGCGGACCCAGGACACGCCCCAGCTTGCCGACCTTGCCCATCACCTTCGGCGAGGCGATCGCCACATCGAAATCCATCCATCCGTCCGTGATCTTCTTGATCAGCTCATCCGAGCCGGCTTCGATGGCTCCGGCCTTTCTGGCCGCCTCGACCAGCGAGTCATCGCAGAACGCAATCACCTTCTTCTGCTTGCCTACGCCGTGGGGCAGTGACAACGACCCGCGGACCAACTGGTCTGTCTGTTTCGTGTCAATTCCAAGCACGATCACGCACTCGACCGTCTGATCGAACTTCGCCGACTTGAATGATTTGATCTTGTCCACGGCCTGTTCCAGACTCACCGGCGCTTCCGGCATCTGTTCGGCCTCTTTCCTGTATCTTTTGCTCTTGGTTCGCATACGTTTTATCTCATTTCATCCCAATTCACGGACGATAACCGAGCCGCTCAGCCTTCCACATCGATTCCCATGCTGCGAGCAGTGCCGCGAATGATCTTCTCGGCAGCCGCCAGGTCGTACGCGTTCAGGTCCTTCAATTTCGTCTCGGCGATCTTGCGGACTTGCTCGGCCGTCACCTTGCCGACCTTTTCCTTGTTCGGAACGCCGCTGCCCTTGGCCACCTCGGCCGCCATCTTGAGCAGCACCGCCGCCGGCGGGCTCTTGACCTCGAACGTAAAACTCCGATCCGAGTACACCGTGATGACCACCGGCACGATCGTGCCGTTCAATTCCCGCGTCCGCTCGTTGAACTGGGAGACGAACTGCCCGATGTTGACGCCATGCTGGCCGAGCGCCGGTCCGATCGGCGGGGCCGGCGTCGCCTGTCCACCCGGTGCCTGCAACTTGATCTGAGTCGTGATTTCCTTTGCCATCTTGCTTATACCCTTATCGCACAGCTATTTTCCAATAACGGCCCGCGAACGGGCGCCGGCTTCCCTGCGCTACACTTTCTCGATCTGCCAGTACTCGATGTCGAGCGGCGTGCTTCGCCCGAAGATCGTCACAATCACCTTGACGATGCCCCGTTCCGAGTCGATCGAATCTACTACCCCCTCGAAGTTCTCAAACGCCCCCTCGCGGATCTTGATGTGGTCGCCCTTCTGGAACTCCACCTTGATGCTCGGGGCCTCCTCGGGCTTCTCGGAGTCCAGCAACATTTTCGCCACGTCCGTATCGCGCATCGCGGTGGGCATGCCCTCGGTTCCGATAAAATCGCCCACCCCGCCGGTGCCCTTAATCATGAACCAGGCTCTCTCCGCGACCCGACCGTCCTCGGCCGTCTCCATTTCCATGAAGACATAGCCGGGGTACAGCTTGCGTTTGTGGACCGTCTGCTTGCCGCTGCGGATCCGTTTGATCTGCTCGGTGGGCACTTCGATCCGGCCGATAATGTCGGTCAAGCCCTCCTGCTGGACCTTGCGATCCAGGGCCTCCTTGACCTGCATTTCCTTATTCGCCGCAACTCTCAGAACGTACCAATGCATCGTTTTGTCTTCATCATTCGTTGAAAGACCGATCCGCGACACTCCGGGTCCGTGCCGGCACGGCCACCCGTCAACACTTCTTCACACGGGCCTTCGCACCCAGAACTACCTGGGCAGCCCGAAACCTGCCGACTGACGAAACCCTCAACTGGTCAACCCACGGAAGATCATCGAGAACACGACGTCGGTCACGCCCAACAGACCCGCCATCGCGAAGACCACGACGATCACAATCGCCGTCGAGACCGCGATTTCCTTCCTGCTCGACCAGTTCACCTTCTTGAGCTCTCCTTCCGACGCGATCAGAAAATCGGCAATCGAAGGCTTGTTCAGCAGCCAGTAAACCACGCCCGACAGCGCCGCGAAGATAACCACAGGAACGATTGTCCGCGGCCACAGGCTCACGTCGGCGGCCTCCAGCATCTGGTAGAGCCGATAGCAACCGAAGCACACAATCGCGGCCACCGAAAAGCCCGTGCACAGCCTGGTGTATTTGCCCTGCCCGGGTTTGTAAATCTTTGTCAGCATAGCTGAGGCCCTAATCAACTGCTCCTGTTCAACACGGCGTCTCTACGGCACGCACGCCACAATCACGCCAGGAGGGAATCGAACCCCCAACCTTTGGTTTTGGAGACCAATGCTCTACCAAGTTGAGCTACTGGCGTATTGCCGTAGCCTCCCGCGGGAAGCTCCTGTTCAATATCCTACTTGCGTCTGAGCTTGTGGGTCGTGCGCTTTCGCTCGTTCTTGCAGTACTTCTTGAGCTCCAGCTTCGGCGCGCCTTCAGCCACACTGACTTCCGTCCTGTAGTTCCTCTGGTTGCACTCCGTGCACTCCAACCAGACGTACTCTCTCTTACTCTTTTTCTTAGCCATAATGCCTTCCGACCAGCTCGTCTGCGCTGGCAACCGCGCCGACCTGAGCACTTGACCGTGGCAGGCTCAGCTATTGCCCGCCCCGATCCGGCTCTCGTGACCCGGCCACTCTGCCAGACTTCGCAGCGGGTTTACTCAATCACCTTCGTCACGACGCCTGCGCCAACCGTACGCCCACCCTCGCGGATGGCGAACCGCAGGCCTTCGTCCATGGCGATGGGCGAAATAATCTCGACCTCAACCTTGATGTTGTCGCCGGGCATGCACATCTCAGCCGGCTTGCCGTCTTCGGTCATCAGGGCCAGCACGGCACCGGTCACATCCGTAGTGCGGAAGTAGAATTGCGGTTTGTACTTCGGGAAGAACGGCGTATGTCGCCCGCCCTCTTCCTTCGTCAGGACGTACACCTGGGCATGGAACTTCGTGTGCGGCGTGATGCTGCCCGGTTTGGCGATGACCTGTCCACGTTCCAGGTCTTTCTTTTCGATGCCACGCAGCAACAGACCGACATTGTCACCGGCCTGGCCTTCGTCCAGGGTCTTGTTGAACATCTCGACCCCGGTCACGATCGTCTTGCGAATATCCTTCGACAGACCAATGATCGCCACTTCGTCGCCGACGTGAACTTTGCCGCGCTCGACCCTGCCGGTGCCGACCGTGCCGCGCCCCTTGATGCTGAACACGTCTTCGACCGGCATGATGAACGGCAGATCCACTTCGCGCTTCGGCATCGGGATGTACTCGTCCATGGCCTTGAGCAGCTCGACGATGGGGGCACAAGCCGCATCGTCTTTCGAGGCAGCATTCATCGCAGCCACGGCGCTGCCGCGGATCACCGGGGTGTTGTCGCCGTCGAACTTATACTTGTTCAACAGCTCGCGGATTTCCAGCTCGACCAGGTCCAGCAGCTCCGGATCGTCCACCAGGTCCACCTTGTTCAGGAAGACCACGATCTTCGGCACGTTCACCTGGCGGGCCAGGAGGATGTGCTCGCGAGTCTGGGGCATCGGCCCGTCGTATGCGCTGACCACCAGGATCGCGCCATCCATCTGAGCGGCGCCGGTGATCATGTTCTTCACGTAGTCGGCGTGGCCGGGGCAATCGATATGAGCATAGTGACGATTCGCCGTCTCGTACTCCACGTGGGCCGTGGCAATCGTCAGAATCTTCGTCGGGTCGCGGCGGCCCTGGGACTCCGAGGCCTTCGCAATATCGTCGTACGATTTGAACTTCGACAGGCCGTTGAGGTCCATCACCTTGGTCATCGCTGCCGTCAAAGTCGTCTTGCCGTGGTCCACGTGTCCGATCGTACCCACGTTCACGTGCGGTTTGGTCCGTTCAAATACTGCCTTGGCCATCTCTAATTAAACCTCCAAATGTGCAGTTGAGCAGCTATTTGCCTGTCCTAATTGCTATCCGAAAAACCACCTTGCCAAACACAGCGCCGCGGCAATCTCGCCCGGCCTGATTACTTGCAGCTGCTGCTGGGATTTGAACCCAGGACCTCGTCCTTACCAAGGACGCGCTCTACCGACTGAGCTACAGCAGCGAACCACTATCCGGGTCCCTTCGGTCCGGCCCCGGTGCCACGATTCGCAGAGACAAGAAATCCTTGTCCGCAAAGGGAGACTACGCCCCGGATTGGGCCATAAGCTCCACCCCTGCGGCAAGGTTTTCACAGAATCTGCGTACCTGCTAATTATAAATCGATGAATATAAGGCATTCGCCGCGGGAGTGCAATCAGAAAAAAGAAAAAACGGGTGAAAATCCACCCGCCGGCGCTGTCGTACCCAACCATAAGGCACAACAGCTCACTCCTGTACAATGCCATTCGCGGACTGCCTTCAGCGGGAACATTCTAACGCGGCTCTCCCCCGGATGCAAGCAACTAATTGTTTGTCTTGCCGTTATCCTCTGTTTTCTTGGCCTTGGCGTATCGTTCAGTCCACCCATTCACCAGGGCCTGCCATGCCTGCACGACCTTAGGGTCCGCCACCGGGATCTTCTGCATCCCATCAAGCAAGGCTGCCGGATTCACCGCGGTCGGACTGTTCAGGTATGCTTCGACAATCTTGACCACACTGCCTTCCGGCCCAAGATCCAAGTCTTTTGCCGACAGGTAGTTAGCCAATAGCTCGCACGCATGATCCACACTCCCCAGTATCAGGTAGGCGTTCAGCAACCGTCCCTGCAACTGCGGCCTCTCTTCGGCGGTCGCCCCCGGGAGCAGAATTCTGAGATACTCGGACGCCTGCTTGAGGTTGCCGGAGTCAAAATACAAATTCGCCAGGTTCACCTGGGACTCCTTGAGCAGGTCGGCTTTGTTCTCGGCCTGAGCCTTTTGTTCGGCAAGCAAGAAAAAGGATATCTGCTGTTCCGATGTGGTCTTTCCCACCATAGCCGGCGACTTGATCTTGGCCGCCCATTCGGCAAGAACTGTCGAATTGGATCTTCTCAAGATCTTCAGGATGGACTGCCAGGCAGCATCGCCCTCGCCGGCGACACTCAGTTTCTCCATCAGCCACGTAATCTCCTGCGCGGCGCCGGTCTCTCCCGCCAAACCGATCAACTTCACGCGAATCACCGGGCTCGGGTCGTTGCCGAGATCCGTGCGCAACCTCCGCAAGACGCCGGCTTTGTCAACACTCACATTGACCAGTCCATCGACTGCGATCTGGCGAACGGCATCGGTCTTGTCTGTGAGGGCCTGCTCAAAAAGCCCGCTAAAGTGCTTCGTTGCCAGTTCCCTGCACGCGCTGCGAGAAGAACACAGCCCCGACATGGCGCCAAGCAGGTATCCGCGCAGTCCCGTGTCGCTGGCCGGGTCAACCTGGCTATACCGATCCGCAAGGGCCTTGAGATAACTATTCACATCCTCCGGCTTGAGCCCGTCCTGTTCCAAGAGCTTGCCGATGGTCTCGCCGCCGATACGCGCCTTTTCCACATCCGGATCGCTCAAGAACCGCACCGCCCATACGAGGGTCCCGCTTCGAATCTCCTCCGGGACGTTTCGGCCGGTGGTCGCCAGAGAGGCGACATAGCAGACTTCACGCAAGGCCACCAGGATCTCCCGTCGAATCGGCTCTTCCGTTTCGACGTTGAGCTGGTCGAGCAGGTGCTTGGCCACATTCAGTTCCTGCCCCATCACAGCCAGACGCTTGGCCGTGCTGAGCCGAACATCCCGGCTCGGATCGCTAATCAGCGGGATCAGCGATGCCTCGATCTCCGAGAACCTGGCCTTGCTGGTTCCCGTCCCCTGCCGCAATTCCTCAAGTCGATCCAGCGCCCAGATCTTCACTCTCGCCTCCTGGGCGCCAAGGTATGTGGCGAGGAACTTCGCTTTCGCGGCCTCATCCCCTTGCAGACTGTAGAGCGTTCCGAGAGCCGTCAGGTACTTCTTCTGCCAGGCCTCCCGCTCCGCGTCGTTCTCCCGCATGCGGATTTCCTGACGAACCACCCGTTCCCTCAAAAATGCCTCGGCGCCTCGCCCCTGAAGTTCCTGGAGCGTCCGCTGCCGAACCGCCGGGTCCGGGTTGACGACGAAGCCCAGTACTGCCAATTGGCTTCGAGCCGCTTCGACAATCACCGGATCGGGGTTCTCCACCAGACTGAAGAGCCTGGCCACGGCCAGCTTGTCCGGATGTCTTCGGATCGTGTAGACAATGTTGGTCTTGGCCGCAGCCGACAACGACGAATCCGCGATCGCTTTCTCCAACTCGGGTCCCACCTGGTCGTAGCCAAAGGCGAGCGTTGCCTCCGCGGCCAGCCTGACCGTGGCGAAGTCCTGCTCGGAGACAATGACCGCGATGAGGGGCTTGATGAAATCCTCTCTGTTCTTGATGGGTTGCGGCCAGACCCTCGTCGGGCTCAGGGCCTCGCAAACAGCCGCCCTGGCCTGTGCATTATCGGACCGGGAAAGCTCGTCCAGCAGGATCGTTCTCGCTTCCGGCACCTCGCTGGTCAACAGCAAGATGGCGGCGGCAAGACGGTGCTGGGGGCTCTGGTTCTCAAGGGCGGTCTTGTTGAGTTGCAACTGGGCATCGACAGGGTTCGCCGGGACGGCGACCTCCGTCGCGACCGGCGACGTATCTTGCGCACAGACAGTCCGCACGCACACTGCAATCAGCAGCAGGATAAGGATATGAGGCCGTGGAGCATTCATCCGGATCCCCTTCTGAGAGCCTCTAGCTCTGGATCACGGCGCAATGGAAGACAATCATCCTGTGACTCGGGGTTCCAAACCAAGGACTCAGGATTGAGTTTCCCTGCCGATTTCATCCAATTCCATAAGTATCCCGGCGGAACACGAAAGTCAATGCCGATTCCAGTTTTCAGTGCTGATATTTGACTTTTTGGCCCCGAGAGCCGCCCCCGACCGGACCTTGGACTACTCCAAGCGTCTCTATGGCCTCGGGTGGAACTGCTTGTGGATTCGGCGCAGCCGCTCATGGTCCACATGGGTATAGATCTGTGTGGTCCCGATATCGACATGGCCCAGCATCTCCTGAACGCTCCGAAGGTCCGCCCCGCCGCTCAGCAGGTGCGTGGCAAAACAGTGACGAAGCGTGTGCACAGTCACGTTCCGTGGCATCCCTGCACGCATCGCATACTTCTTGACGAGCCTCCACACCTCAATACGTGAAAGCGGCCCTCCTGTTCGTGACAGCAGGACGAAAGACTGCGTTTTCGGCTTCACCAGCGTGGGACGCAGGTCCCGCAGGTACTCCCGGGTCGCCGCAATCGCCACCTTGCCGAGAGGAACGACCCGTTCCTTGTTGCCCTTGCCGAAACATCGCAGATACCCGATGTCAAGGTTCAAGTCCGTGGTCCGCAGGCCCGCCAGTTCGCTTGCCCGCACTCCGGTGGCGTAGAGCAGCTCCAGCATGGCCTTGTCCCGCAGGTAGAAAGGCTCCTTGGGGTCCGGAGCCTCCAGCAGCTTGAGCACCTGCTGCTTGTTGCAGACAATCGGCAGCCGCTGCCAGGTCTTTGGCGTCTCCAGGATCTGCTCGCCGGCATCTTCGATCAGGCCGCGGAGCTTGGCGAACCGCAGGAACATCCGGATGGCAACGAGGGCCCGCTTGGCGGAGTTTTCGCTCTTGTCCCGCCGAACCATCTCGCCGAGGTACATCTGCACCCGATGGACGCCGACATCCGCGATCTCGGCCGCCCCTTTGTCCCGGCAGTAGCCGAGGAACTCCCGCAGGTCCCGGCCGTAAGCGAGGATCGTGTTGTCCGCGAGACCCGCCTCGATGGTCAGGTAGTCGAGGAAGTCCGCCGCCGTACCGCCGACGGGCAGCTCACGAAGCCCGGCGACAATGGATTGTCTTTGCACCTGAGACATCAAGCAAACACCCTCGTATACGAGCAGAGGTCCATACCCGAGGATATCGACGCCGCGACCACCCTCCCTTTAGCACAACTGTGTGTCGAATACAGCGGGTCGCCTCGACAATCGCGAAACACAGATTCCAAGACAGAACCCGAGAATCCCTGATCCCCAGATGGCGGAATCGCCGGTGACAGCCGCCATCGCCTGTTGGACTCTGAATCCGCCGTCATCGCAGGGATTGTGGATCAAACAGTCGTCGCCCATGGACGACTCCGACTATGGCAATCCTATCTTCGCTCAGGATTTTGTACAGAATTCGATAGCTGAAGACTCTGACCTCGCGGTACTGGTCTTGCTCCATCTCCGGAATCATCTTGCCAATTCTCGCATGCTCCCTGAGCCTGCGTGCCTCCCGGATAATGAGCTGAACAACTCGACGAGCCTGAAAGGGTGAATCCTTTTCGATGAACAAGCCGATCTGTTCCACCTGTTCGATGGCCTTGATTGTCCAGATCACCTCAGCCATTTCGCCAGTCGGTTCTCCACTTCGTCATGGGTCAGCGTCCTGCCGTCCTCAATGTCTCGCTCGCCTCGCTCGATACACTCCAGAACGTAGAGATGGTACTGGATATCCTCAAAGGTCGATTCCTCCGGCATCCGCGAGATCACTTCGCATGCCTTCTGCTTGATGGTCATAAGACACTCCTGACTGCAATGGTCGATCCAAAGATATTCTACAACATCGGCCGCTCACAGGCAAACCGAAGCGACAGCCGGCCACAGGCCGGTCACACATCAATCTGGCAATCTGAATCCCTCCGCCGCCCATGTCGAGGATGGGAGGGCGGACGGGCATCCCAGGACGCAGAGAGACCTCATATCACTGCCTGTTGGCGCACCCCTTGTCGTGAAATCCATTCCCAGCTACACTGAAGACGCCGCGCCATGGGAACCGGTATATTGTTCGACGGACTCGGACAGGAAAGAAAGTCGGTCCATGCAGCGCGTTCGATTCCCGTTTGCGGAGAGTGCTGCTATGTTCGGAATCACTGGATCGAGACGTGCCTGGCTGTATTGGGTCGTTCTATCGCTGCCGCTTTGGGGACAGAGCCTTGCGGCGGACGCGCAGACTGCGGCGCCGGCCAATGCCCCCGCGAAGATCGTGCGGGCCGGCGAAACCCTGCGGATCGAGTACGACAACGCGGTCCTCTTCGAGGGGACGGTCCGCTGGGAAGGTCAGGCTGGGCAGGAAAACCAAGTCACAAACCGATCCAGCGAAGCTATCGATCAGGCCTATAAGCTCACCGGACGCGTTCGACTGACTGGTACGATCACCGCCGGCACGCAGTCGTTCCCCTGCGAGGTCGATCGCAAACAGCGGGCGGTCAGCGACATCGTCCGCCACAGTTCCGGCCTGAGTCACAGCCTGCTGAACCGGGCGGTCTACGACCGTCAACGCGACTGGGTCCTGTCCATCGACTACCACGCGAACGTTGCGGTCAAGCCGGCGAAGCAGACGGACGCCGGCACGACGTACACCTTGGACGCCTCGGGCGACGAGATCACGATCCGGTTCCGCCCGCGGTATTATCAGAAGCATCGCGGCCTGAAGTATTACGAGCCCTGGACGTACGCGATCCGCGAGCCGGTGGCGGGTTGGTGCTCCTGGTTCGCCTACTGGAACCGGGTCACGCAGCAGGACATCCGGACCACCGCGGATGTGCTGGCCGAGCGGCTCGTGCCGTATGGACTGACCTATTTGCAGATCGACGACGGCTACCAGCAGCAGCCGATCAGTGTCCCGGAACACTGGCTTCAACCCAACGACAAGTTCCCCGACGGCATGGACGGCCTGGCCCGCTATATCGCCTCCAAGGGGCTCAAGCCCGGAATCTGGACGAACGTCGCGTTCCACGACCGCGACTGGGCGATGGCTCACAGCGAGTACTTCGTCCGCACCGACAACGGCAAACCCGCCTACGGCAACTGGGTCGGCTACGTCATGGATGGCTCCAACCCCAAGACAATCGACGCGTTGATCCGCCCAGTCTATCGGGGGTTCGCCGATACCGGCTGGGTCTACTTCAAGCTCGACGCCCTCCGGCACCTCCGCTACGAAGGCTACAACAGCTTCAGCGACTACTTCGCAAAGAAGGACGTGGACCGCGTCGAGGCATTCCGCGACGTCGTGAAGGCAGTCCGCGAGGAGATCGGACCCGACAAGTACCTCATGGGCTGCTGGGGCGTCCGGCCGGAGTTGATCGGCCTGATCGACGCCTGCAGAGTCGGCGACGACGGGTTCCGTTTGGACTGCATGGCCCAGTTCAACTCCTTCAACAACGTCGTCTGGCAGATCGACCCGGACCACATCGAGCTGACGCCGGAACAGGGGTATCGCTCGTGCCTGTGCACCTCGATGACCGGCTCGCTGTATATGCTGACCGACAAGGCGGAGAAGTACCGCACGGAGATCATCGAGCCCGCCCGCCGGACGATCCCGGTCCTGTTCACCCGGCCGGGCCAGATCTACGACGTCGACCCGACCCGTTCGATGTTCCTCGACCGCGTGGACACCGAGATGAGCGGCGCCGGCCCGCGCGTCTGCGACGCCAGCAACAACGCCCCGTACGACCTGTACCTGCTGGAAATCAATCGCCCCTACGAGAATTGGGTCCTGCTCGGGCGATTCGACGAACGAAAGCCCTCGCTCCAGATGTCCGAGATGGGCCTCGACCGCAACAAGGAGTACCTCGCCTTCGAGTTCTGGACCAAGTCCTTCACAGGCCAGTTCAAAGGCCAACTACCGCTGCCCAAGATCGACGCAAAGTACGGCTGCCAGTTGTTCTGCCTCCGCGAGAAGCAGGACCATCCGCAACTCCTGGCGACAAACCGTCACATCTCCTGCGGCGGCCTCGAACTGGATTCACTCCAATGGCAAAACCGAACGCTAAGCGGCACCAGCCGGGTCGTTCCAAACGACACCTACACACTCTACATCCACGAACCGGAAGGGTTCGGCAGCACACCGTTCGACGTCACCGTAACCGCAGGCGAAATCAAAGCCTCGCACAGAGACGGCCCCATCCTTCAAATCGACATCCAATGCCGGGACGTGAATACGTTGAACTGGCACATTCGATATAGGTAAATAGCGTGAGCCTCAAGGGCAATGATATCGGGACCCGAAATGATGGAGTCTGCCCCTCAGTATTTCTTCATAGAAGCTGGGATAAGCAGGAACCCATGAGAGGTTATGTCATCCAGAATGGCAGGATTGGGCAACGACCGACCTGACCATAGTCACGCTGGCTTATGGTCTCTCTGGGCGGTCTTGCGTAAAGTCGCGGGATTCTCCTCGCCAGTATTGCAGGAGCAAACCGTCGGAAAAGCAAAGGGATATCCGCGATGCGTGAAGCGAGCTGCGTGATCCGTCAGAGGACTCCGGTTCGCCTATATACCCGCTCTTTCTCCAGCCTCTTCTCACTCCATTGTCTCAAACCGATCCGCGATGTTCTCGATCAGTCGCCTTCCGTGAATTACCGCCACGACGAGAATCGTTCTCTCCTGCACCTGATAGATAACTCGATAGCTGTAGACAAGCCGTTCGCGAACTTTCTCATCGCCCAGTTCCGGGACGATCCTGCCTGCCCATGGAAAGCTCTCAATGCTCCGCCCTGTTTCGATGATCTTTGTCGCGACCTCGCTATTTTGAGATCCATCTGGCCAGCCGCCTTTCGACCTCGTCCTGGGAGAGTGTTCCTTCGCTTTCCGCTCGTTCAATCCCCCGGCGTATCTTCGCCAGTACGTACAAATGATACTGAACGTCCTCCAGGGTGCAATCATCGGGAAGCTTCTGGAGCAACGACTGAACCTCATTCTTCGCGGTACTCACGCTAATCTCCAATGACAAACCCGGCTCGGCGAAACACGCCTTCAAAGCTCATACGGCTCTCCTTCTGTGTTCGCTTTTTCACACTCAATTGTAGGGAAGGACCTGTAGAAAGGCAATCGGATACTCCTGAAACGGGTTGCATGAGCCGTCAGAAGACTCCGGTCCTCCTGAATATCGGATCTCTCCCGCCGGTATCCTGCAAGGCGGAAAACGCATCCATCGGTCCTCGGCTTGTGCGATCTGCCTCCGATGACATGCCGTCGTGCGAAGATCCCAGACCGGGGAGGCGAGCGGGACGCTCGCCCTACGCGGAGGTTTCGGTGTACTGTCGAATGCCCGCCACATCATGCAGGGACAGACTTTGCCATTGCGGATGACCCACAGAGGCCTACAATGCGATGGAAAGGCGATCCGCAACCGCGCTCGCCCTCGGTGGCTTGGGAGAAAAGGAGTTGGCGAATGGATCACGCAACGATCAGGCGTCGGGAGTTCTTGCGATGGGCTATGGGGTCGGTAGCGGTTGCTTCAGCATCGAGTTGGGTTGACGCGGCGGAGATGACGGGTTCGGGCGGAACGGTCCCTGTGCGAGCGATCACGCGCGGGCCGAGGTTTCATTGGTTCGGGTACTATGACAAGCTCCAGTTCGACCCGACCGGCCGGTACGTACTGGGGATGGAAGTGGACTTCGAGCATCGCAGCCCTCGGGCCGACGATGTGATCCGAATCGGCATGGTGGACCTCGCGGACAAGGCCGAGACGCTCGAAGGCATGCCCGCTCAGGATGGACATTGCACCTATCTGCCGGGCAACGAGTGGGTCCTGTGCGACTCGTACCCCGACAGGGAACGCAACCAGCATCTGTACCTGTACCACGTCGCGACCGGCAGGACGGTGCCGCTGGGCGGGTTCTACATGGCGCCGGAGTATCAGGGCGAATGGCGGTGCGACATGCACCCGCGATGCAGTCCGGACGGGCGAAGCGTCACGATCGACTCGCCCCACGGCGGCAACGGCCGGCAGATGTACCTCATCGACATCTCGAAGAGGACGTGATCTATGCCAGATTGAGTCTGAAGCGTGAGGTTTGAAACTCGCGGCGTGGGTCCAATGTGCGAGCCATCTGCCATCGCAGCGACAGCTTCGTCAGTACTCGCGCCACCGGACCAGTTTCAAGACCGGGGGAAGCGACGAGTCCTGGAGTTCCTGGAGCGACGCGTCGTAGTGCAGAAGGCCGCTGTTCTTCAGATCGCACGTTCGCGACGTGATCGAGCCGAACACCGTGGCGGAGTTGTGTACCGTGACATCCGCCGACGGGGCGTAAACGACCGCGTACATGTCGCCCGAATTCTTCAGGACGATCTTCGAGCAGTCGGCCGTGCCGAAGAGCCTCAGACGCGAGGGAACCTGCGTCAGGTTGTTGAACACGCTGCCGTTTTTTCCTTCGACGTCCCCGTCCACATACAGGACGAGCGAGCTTCCCGGATTGATCCGAATCTCTGCGGCGTTTCCAAGGAGGATGTCTCCGGTGACATACAGCTCCACATTGCCGTCGATGACGAGCTTCTCGCTGTTGCCGAGATCGATCGAGGCGTACTTCCCGGAACTCGTGATCGTCCGGTTGCCTTCGATCCTGCCGCCATCGAGGCTGGAGGCGAGATCACCAGGGACGGACACCGCCGGAACGTCATACCTTTCCGGCTGGGCATAGGCCGAACCCGTGTACTGTCCGCCGTTCATCCGGATGACGCGACTCGTATCCCCGCCGGGCCCGACGGCCACGTCTCCGTCGATGCACGAGTTCATGCGTAGAACGATCGCGCCATCGTCGGTCGAGTTGGTGCCGATCTTCATTGCCCTGTCCTTGCCCTCATCGTTGTACGCGTCGATCTGGACCGAGTTGCCCAATACGAGGCCTTGCCGGGCAAAGAGCCCATACTCGTGGACGACGCCCCCCCACTGCACCAGGGCCTCGACGGTCCGTTCGACGCCCTGGTACTTGCCGATCGATGTGACCGTGTAACCGCCCTCGGGCCTGTCGGCGACGGCGTAGCTGAAGGTTCCTTCGAAATTCGGGACGGCAACATCCGTCTCCACAGGCAGCGACTGAGCATCGAACAAACCGGCGTTGTACCGCGAGCGAATGGCCTGAATCGCCAAAGTCAGGCCGTTGTCGGCCGCGACGCGAGCCGCCGTGACCTGGACGGTTCGCAGGGCTCTCATCCTCGCGCCGTACGCCACGGTAATCATGCCCGTGCCGAGAATAGCGACGATGACGCTGATAACGGTCACAATCGGCAGCACGAAACCGTTTCTTTTCCTGGCCATGCGTCGAATCTCATCATAGCGCATTCAAGGATTCCTCATGGCGGCGCCTGCGTTGACCGTCTGCGAGGACGTGCCGTCGTATAGCGTCAGGAACATCTGGGCCGAGCTGCCCGCCAGGCTGAACTCCACCGAATCGACGTTGTTGCACACGGTTTCCAGCGTGAGCGTCTGAGCCGTCTCCAGAACGCTCCTGTGAAGCAGCAAATCCTGGCCGGACAACTCGAACCGGGCGGCCCTGTCGGGCCGGACCGCCGCAGGGTCGCTATAGTACCGGACCTCAATCCAACTGCCGTCCGGGGCGACGGACGCCGCCCCGACAGCGAAGCACGCCTGTCGGATCGTCTTTTGGAAGATCGTTCGGGCCGCCAGGGCATCCTGGGCGACCGGGGAGAACGCGCCGGCGTAAACCTTGTTGAAGGCCCGGTGATTGCCGGCCAGAAACGCCGAGATCGCCAGGATGAGAACGACAGCCGACGCCATCGAAACCGCCGTCTCGACCAGTGTGAATCCACAAAGACCTGCCTGGGATCGCCCGCGTGTCATCTACATCCTCGTGTAGCCGGTTAGCTGGAACGTCTTGTTCTGTTGATCGTCGCCAAGGCGCCACGATACAACCACGCCAAGCTCTCGCAAATCGCTGTCGACGTCCTTCCAGTACAGGGTGGATCGGTAGGTCTGACCGCTGACGACGACATCGTAGGCACCCAACAGGGCATAGCCCTCCGGCGGAACACCGCCCATCGCGGAAGAAATCGAAAGAGAGGGGGAAAGCCGGTTATCCGGACCGTAGGAATCGGACCCGCTCATGCCCTGCCAGCCCCTCAGAAGCATGACGGCCAGGTCCGCCCCGGCCAATTGCTGGTTGGCGTTTCGTATGCCGATTGCCGTCAGATACCGGCAATGCGCCGAGCCGAGAACGACGATCAGGAATACGACCAGACCAATCATCGTCTCCACCAGCGAAACACCAGGTCTGAAATCGTGTTTTTTCGCGCGAATTCTCATGGTCCTTATGCGTTTTATCGGCAGAAAACCCCGGCATGTTAACCGTGCGACGGCAGATCCGCCCGCCTACAGACGGGCATTCTGCGAACGGATTTCACGAGTTCCTGCAAACAAAACGACGAAGAGACAGGTATATAGATCGTGATCCCCTTTGATGGGGACCGATGGATGTGCAGATTGCTTGGTGCGTATGGGTACTGCGTGGTAGTTCTATGTATTGGCTTGATCCCCGGCAAAAGGAACTCATTCTCGATTATTGTCTCGGCCGATGCTCCCCGTCGCGGCGGGCCGAGGCTGAAAACCTGATCACTCACAACGAAGCGGCGTCGCAATTGCGGGCGAGAATGGAGCCTCACTTGTATTCGCTCTCCCATCGGCCGATGGAGCGTTGCCCCGACCACCTGGTGGAAGCCACCGTCCAGAGGCTGTGCGAATTGGCCAGACAGCAGGGCCGTCTCAAACCGGCCGGTCCCAACCTCATCCGGATCGTTTTGCGCCGGCATCCCCGACCCGCGGTCACTGTTGCGGCGGTGGCGGCCTGTCTTGTGCTCGCTGTGGGAGTCCTCTTTTCGCCTGCGCCGCCCGGGCCGTACCGGAATTCGCCTCAGGCGTTTCCGCAGAACGCAGGCGGTCTTCTCCGCCCACCCGCCATCGATGGGTTCGAGTGGGCTCAAGCCTACGCCACCGATGGGAACGAAAACTCCGAACTTTCTCCAGGGATCCCCTGGCCGGGCGAAGTAAATCCCTATCCCGCGTTCCCCTTCCTGCAGCAGGGATCGCCCATGCTGCCTGCCTCTCTGAGAGAAAGCCCGGAATTCCACTCGCTGAATTGACTCAACTCGTCCTCGTGAGGGCGCGTCACCGCACCTGGTGTCGGAAACCGAAGGCGTACAGATCCGCGTCGTGCAGGGTAAACCTCAGGCGAACCGGCTTGCCGGCCAATCCGCTGACGTCGCGGCCCTGCTTCCATGTCACCACGTGACCGAGAGCATCGCCAAAGATCTCGGGGCAATCGGAAAGAGCGAAGCCGGCGGCAGGCTGACCGGCGGCGTCTTCGATCTGCACCTGCACGCTGCCCGCGGCGGAGGTGGAGAAATTGATCGCAAGCTCATCGCCCTCGAACACCAGCGGCCTGGTCAGGACCTCGCCGCCGGCAAGCGTAGCATGCAGGGAAACAAAGCCGTCGATTCGACAACTGTACCGACGGGTCTTGACTCCCTGGCCTTCGAAGTAGTAGCGTTCGTCCGTGTAGAGGGACAGTTCCTTGTTGCCCCCCGGCAGCGGCGAAGCGGTCTCCACCAGCCCCCACCAGGTGTAGTTGCTGCGATTGTGCCATTTCTCCGGGTTGAGCCCAGGTCGAATGAACGCCTCGGGCCAGCGACGGAATGACCGGCCATCCCGACTGCTCATGAACAGCCCTTCCGTCAGAGCCGCGCGGCCCGGAATGAAACGAGTCGGAAACCCGACGAGCAGATGCGGGGCGCGCTCGTACGGCAAGACCGCGTTCGTGTAGAGATGCTCCTGGGGAACATCCGGAAATTCGAGCCACTCGCCCTCGGACCAGTGGAGGAAATCTTGGGAACGGGACACCTTGATATCCCGCCGCCCGTCGCGCCAGTCCCGGAAGTAGCAGAGGTACTCCTGCCGGACCGTGTCCCAGAACGCGAGATTCTGGGAATCAAAAGCCCCCTGCTTGAGGATCGGCTCCTCGGCCGTCAACCGCCAATGCAGGCCGTCCGCGGATTGGAACGCCAGAAGCAGATTCTTGTACTTGCCTTCGCTCTGGCCGACGGCCTTGTACCGGGCGTCCGGCTGACACTGTGGATTCGCGTCCTTGAACGGCACGAAATTGTGCGTGCCGTCGCCCGCCCAGATGATGTTGTTCTGTTTCGAGCCCTCGAACTCGACCATGTCGAGCACGGGCCGCTCCCAGTGAATCCCGTCCCGACTCTCGGCATAGCAGACGACGGCCCGGTGTGTCTGCTTCTGGCTGCTCATGTCGTGGTTCCAGCCGCGATAGTACATGCGATAGATGGGCCCATCCTGGAAGATCGTGTGATATCCCGACGAGTTGCCCTCCCACGGCCTGTCGTGCACCATCACAACCTCCTGCGGAGTCGGTTCGTGCAGGCGCAGCTCGACGCCGGCGTCCATCCGCTCGATCAGGCAGCGATCGACGAAAAGCTCCCACCGGTCCGCGATCGGAATCGGCGACTGCGCCGCAGCATTCGCCGTGCACCAGAGACCTATGACACCGAGAACAACCTCCCCAAACCGTGGAATCCTTCGCATGATTTTTCTGCTCCAACCGAACCGTTTGTCAACCGCACGTGCTATCGATGCAGCTCGTGTACCATCAATTTCATGCTGTCCTGCAACCGACGGAGATAGTCCCCTTCGGAAATCCCCATGATTCCCATGGCGTCGCCGAACTGGGCCCTGACCAGTTTGCAAGTGGTTTCAACGTCGCCCATCATCGTCTTTGCGCCGTCGATATCCAGGGCCAGGACATCGACAATCAGGCCGATGTATTCGCCCCGCTCGTCGGGCACCGCTACCTCGAGCACTCGATTGTCTTCGACCACTTCGAACCGGGCGTCGGGAACCTCATAAATGACCGTTGCGGCCTCGTCCAGCTTATGGAAATAGGCCTTCATCGCGAGGATCAGCTCGTCGGCCGTGGGGAACAGATCGGCCACCGGGGGCTCTCGTTTCTTGAAGCCGATCTCCGAAAAGCCCGTCAACCCGTGGTACTGCACCCTGAGTCTGTAGTGATCGCGGTCGATCATAACGCGTACGCTCCGAGCGACCCTCGCGGCCGATGCCCAACGACTCATGCACCCTCGCCGGTTGTCACGGCGACAAGGCCATGATACGCCGGTCAAGGCGGTTTGGCGAACAAGAACTTCTCAAAGTGGTTCGCGATCCGACGAGGGAACGCTGCGGCATACACGACCGAGCCAGAACACTCCCAGACAGCCGCTCAGGAGGTCCGTCGCGAGGCGGCAACCGAAGACGCCGGGAACGCCCCCGAGGCGGGCGCCCAGCAGGGACAGCGGAATCAGCAGGACCAGGACACGCATGCAGTTGAGCAGAGCCGAGGAAACGGGCTTGTGAAGTCCCGTAAGGATGGTGCCCGAGTACCGGTGCACCTCCATCATGCCGTAGCCGAACGACACGACGCGGATGTACAAAACCAGGATTCGGACCACCTCGGGGTCCCGGCTGAAAATCGAGGCCAGCCACGGCGCGCTGAAGAAGAGAATCAGGGCGATACAGCCGCCGTAGAGCATGGCGAATCGCGTCGCCAGCGTGACCGATTCGCGAATCCGGTCGAACCGGCCGGCCCCCAGGTTCTGGCTCACGAACGGTGCCAGGGACATGCCGAGAGCCATGGGAATGACAAACGCGAACATCTCGATCCGCAGGGCGGCGCCGATGGCCGCCACGGCGGGCGTCCCGAAACCACTGAGAATCCACGTAATCACCGTCGACGAGATCGGCATGAGAATCATGCTCAGGATGTTCGGGATCCCGAGACGCAGGATGTTCCGAAAAGAGACGAGGTAGACCCAGGCCGGCCAGCGTTTGAACACCAGCAGGCGATGCTTTTTGTGGAGCAGGAAAAAGAGCCACGTGGTGGAAACCGCCTGCCCGATCACCGTCGCCAGGGCCGCACCGCGAATACCCAAGGCCGGGCAGCCGAGATAGCCGAACATCAGGATCGGATCGAGAACGACGTTCACGATGGGACCCACCATCATAAACCGGCCGGCCGCTTTGGAGTCGCCCGAGGAGATCAGCAGGCCGTTGCCCAGCATGGGTACCGCCATGAACGGCGCTCCCAGGTACCAGATCCACATGTACTGATGCACCAGCGGCAGCGTCGCGGCATCGGCGCCGAGCGCCGTGAACACGGGGTTTATGGTCAGGAAACCCGCGATGGCAATGACGGTGGCGACCGAGATCATCAACAGCGTGCCGTGCGTGGTGATCCTCGCCGCATCGGCCCGGTCGCTCCGGCCCACCGCGTGCGACATCAACGTGGTGACCCCGATGCCCAGGCCGCCGGCGACGCAGGTCAGGAGCATGATGACCGGGAACGTGAACCCCATGGCCGCCAGCGGCGCAGTCCCCATCCATGAGACGAACCATGTATCCGTCAGGTTGTAGGCGTTCATGGTGAACGTGCCGGCCAGCATGGGAAAAGCCATGCCGAACAGGGTACGTTTCACACTTCCTTGAACGAGAACGCTCATGCGGGCTTGACCGGCTCCCGACTCAATCCCCGACTCGGGTGGAGCCGCTCTGCGAACCGCCGGACCGTATCGATCCGAACGAAAATGCCGTTGCTGTAATGTCTCATATAAATGACCGCGCCTGCGTCGAATGCCACAGGCGGCGGTTTCGACGACAAAATCAGCGGCTGAGTATACCAGCTTTCACGCAAGGCCGCCAGCAGGAGAAACACGCAGCAAGAAGGTTCTTCACGAAATTGTGGGGACGAACGGATACGGATTCCGACGCTTTGCGTCGGGAGTTTGGCGCATTGGGACCACCAGCAGGAAGGGGCGTTGCACGCCCCCGCGCAACGTCCAGCCCTGCAAGCGAACGCCTCGTTCGCGTTCACGCCGGAGGCCGCAACGCGATAAACTCCCCCTGCACGACCGCTTCGGGCGTGCTGCTCCGGCGGTTCCGATGATTCCCCGAAGTTCCGCGAAGAACCGAAAAAAAAGGGCCCATTCCATAATGGAACGGGCCCCTGGTCTGACGTGTGATGCATCTTAGAATGGTTTGTGCCTCGGTTTCGTCTGTCCGGAAAGGCCAGCCA
>CAZDTD010000011.1:0-49725 GCA_964507995.1 uncultured Pirellulales bacterium
TGTACTTCTACGGCGCCGGCCGCTGGGGCAGCGGCGTGGAATGCCCCGCCAAGGATCAGGACTTCTATGCCCTCAAGGATGTCCCCCACGGCCAGATCCGCCAGAACCTCTATTACTCCAAGGTCAACAAGACCATCCGTCGCTGCTTCGTTTACACGCCGCCGGCTTATGACCAGGACACCACGACCCGCTATCCCGTGTTGTATCTCCAGCACGGCGGCGGCGAAGATGAGACCGGCTGGCCCAACCAGGGCAAGACCAATCTGATCATGGACAATCTGATCGCCGAGGGCAAAGCGAGCCCCTTCATCATCGTCATGGACAACGGTACCTGGACAATGGGTGGCCCGCCCCGGCGGGGCCAGGGCGGCACGTGGCCCCCGGCAGGCTGGGCCGACACGTTCAAGAAGACTCTGATCGAGGATATCATCCCCATGATCGATGCCAACTACCGCACACTGGCGGATCAGCCACATCGAGCTATGGCGGGATTGTCCATGGGCGGAATGCAGACCAGGGTGATCACCCTGGCCAGCACCGAGATGTTCTCGCATATCGGCATTTTCAGCGGCGGCAGCATCTCCCAAGCCGATGTCGACAACGCGCCCGGTTTCAAAGAGAAGGTCAAGCTGGTATTTGTCAGCTACGGCAGCCGCGAGCTCGGTGGCGGCCGTCGTGGCTTCGGCGGCGACCCCAAGGCGAACACCGAGGCGCTGAGGCAGGCCGGCGTCAACAGCGTCTTCTACGTCTCACCGAATACCGCCCACGAGTGGCAATCCTGGCGGCGCAGCCTGCAGGAGTTCGCTCAACTCTTGTTCAGGGAGGACGGCGGCAGCTCGACCATTCAACCTGCGGCAACAACCGCAGAATCTGTCCAGAAGTTCTCGCTTCGGGTGGATTGCGGGGCCTCCGAGTCGTACAAGGACAAATTCGGCAACGTCTGGGAGGCGGATCAGGACCTGGAAACGGGCAACTCGTGGGGCGCAGTCTACGGTTCGATCCTGGACCGACCTGACGTGGGGATCACCGGCACGGAGATCCCGCGAATCTACGAAACCGAGCGATACAGCATGGACGCGTACAAGTTCACGGTTCCCAACGGCAAGTACACCGTGCGTCTGCATTTTGCCGAGACCTTCGATGGCATCATGGGAGCGGAGGAGCGGGTCTTCTCGGTCAGTGTGCCGGGCCAGGAAGTCCTCAAGGATCTCGACCTGTTCAAGACCGTCGGTCCGCTCAAGCCGCTGGTGAAGGAGTACAAAGGCGTGCCGGTGGAGAACGGCCAATTGGTGATCGGTTTCACGCCGAACATCGAGAATCCCCAGATCTGCGGCATCGAGATCCTGGCGGAGTGATGAGCAGATAGCCGGCTTGCCACGTCCATGCGGCGGGCCGGATTGTGAACACATCGGAAAGGAGCAGACTGTGAGGATAAGACAGACAATCACGATGGTGTGTTTGATAGTCCTGGGGATTGGCGCGGTCTCGTGCCTGGCCGGCCAGGGTGTGCCGGCGTTGCAAGACGTGTTCAAGGACCACTTCCTGATCGGCGGGGCCTTGAACCGGCCCCTGGTCGCCGGTCAGGACCCGAACGCCGCCGCGATCGCAGCGAAGCACTTCAGTACGGCCACGCCGGAGAACGATCTGAAGTGGCAACTCGTCCATCCCCAGCTCAATCAGTACAACTGGGAACCGGCCGACAGCTTCGTCGCCTTCTGTGAAAAGAACCAGATGGTCCCAATCGGCCACACGCTCGTCTGGCACGCCCAGACTCCCCGATGGGTGTTTCAGGACGATGCCGGCGGCGCGACCACGCGTGACGCGCTGTTGGCCCGCATGAAGGACCACATCCTAACCGTGGTGGGCCGCTACAAGGGCCGCATCAAGGGCTGGGACGTCGTGAATGAGGCCCTCGAAGACAACGGCCGGCTGCGACAGAACAGCCCGTGGGTAAGAATTATCGGCGAAGGCTCCGAGGACCAGAAGTACGACTTCATTGAAAAGGCCTTCCAGTGGGCCCACGAGGCCGACCCCGACGCCGAGCTCTACTACAACGACTACAACCTGGACACGTCCAAGGCCAAGGCCGATGCGGCGGCTGCCATCGTCAAAGACCTCCAGTCCAAGGGTCTGCGGATCGATGGCGTCGGCATCCAACTGCATGGCGGTCTGACGTATCCCAAGCCCGAGAGCCTCGACTACGCCATCACAACGCTGGCCGCTACGGGCGTCAAGGTCATGGTCACGGAACTGGACATCAAGACGCAGACGCGAGGCCCGCGCGGCGCCGATGTCAGCCAGGTCAATCGCCAGAGCACGAGCGATTCAAACGCGGCCACGGCGGAGACGCAGAAAAAGCTCGCCGACAAATACGCCGAGATATTCTCCATTCTGCTCAATCACAAGAAGGACATCTCTCGCGTCACATTCTGGGGCGTCTATGACAAGACCTCCTGGATCGGCGGCTCGCCGCTGCTGTTCGACCGGAACTACCAGCCCAAAGAGGCTTTCTTCGCCGTGGTCAAGACTGCCTCGGCGACAGCGGACCAGCCGGAGGCCCGCAGAGGCCCGGGTCGCGGCGGCTTCGGCGGACCGATCGAGCTGGGTCCGGACGACAAACCTGCCTTCGACGATCCGCCCGAGGGATTCAATGCCAAACGTGAGAATGTCCCTCACGGCGAGATCGCGATGGTGGAGTACGATTCCAAGACCGTCGGGACGCGACGAAAGATGCTCGTCTACACGCCGCCCGGCTATTCCACCGACCGCAAATACCCTGTCCTCTACCTGCTGCACGGCATCGGCGGCGACGAGACCGAATGGCAGCGTCTGTGCCGACCGGAGAACATCCTCGACAACCTTCTGGCCGACGGCAAGATCCAGCCGATGATCGTCGTTATGCCCAACGGCCGGGCCCAGGTCAACGACCGTGCCGAGGGGAACGTCTTCGCCGCCGCGCCGGCTTTCGCCAACTTCGAGAACGATCTGCTCAAGGACGTGATCCCGGCCATCGAGGCCAAGTATTCCGTGTACACAGACCGCGAGAACAGGGCCCTGGCGGGACTGTCGATGGGCGGCGGTCAATCTCTGAACTTCGGCCTTGCTCACCTCGACGTGTTCGCCTGGGTCGGCGGGTTCTCTTCCGCCCCCAACACGAAACCGCCCGCCGAGCTCGTGCCCGATCCGGCGGCCGCCCGGGAGAAGCTGAAGCTGCTGTGGCTGGCCTGTGGCAACAAGGACGGCCTGATCCGCATCAGCCAAGGCGTCCACCAGTATCTCAAAGAGAACAACGTGCCGCACATCTGGCACGTCGATTCCCACGGCCACGACGGCGCCGAATGGGCCAAGAATCTGTGCCTGTTCGCCCAGCACATCTTCAAGACATCTTCTGCTGCAGCCGCGGAGCCCGCCAGGGAGTTCGTTCTGCGTGTTGATTGCGGGGCCTCAGAGTCCTACAAGGACAAGTTCGGTAACATCTGGGCCGCGGACCAGGACCTGGAGGCGGGCAAGTCCTGGGGTGCCGTCTACGGTTCGATCCTGGACCGACCCGACGTGGGCATCACCGGCACGGACATCCCGCGGATCTACGAGACCGAGCGTTACAGCATGGACGCGTACAAGTTCACGGTTCCCAACGGAAAGTACACCGTCCGTTTGCACTTTGCCGAAACGTTCGAGGGCATCACGGGACCGGAGGAGAGGGTCTTTTCCGTCAGTGTGCCCGGCCAGGAGGTACTGAAGGATCTCGACTTGTACAAGACCGTCGGTCCGCTCAAGCCGTTGGTCAAGGAATACCAAGGCGTGCCGGTGGAGAACGGCCAACTGGTGATCGGCTTCACGCCGAAAATCGAAAACCCGCAGATCTGCGGTATCGAGGTCCTGGATGAGTGATGCACCATTGTGGAGCTGCGGCTCGATACGCCCATTGAGACGCGGCATGGATATGGCAATCCGCACGGTCGCATCTTGGGTCCTCCAGCCCTGGGGGCGCATCGCTTGAGGCCAGAGACAGGAGTGAGATGGAGGCGACGTAGTAGCGATGCTATGTCGCCTCTATCTCTGGGTCGGAGCGACGCTCGGCTTGTCGGTGCTTGGACGAGCGAAACACCGCCTGCTTGAAAAGCACTCATGCGATGAATTTCCCTCATACCCAATCTGCGACAGGCCGCAGATCGACCGCCTGCCGCAACACCGGATATCGCCACAGGGCTCGCTCTTCATCCGCACGAGGCGGCGCTCTGACGGTCCATAGCGGGCTGTCGACTCACCCACCGGAAAAGCCGCTTGAAACCAAGAGCGGCAAGCCATATCATGATACTCCAGTCAGTTCTCTGGGACCACTTGACGGACAGGCACAGATACCGGGAGGCAGATGCGTATGTCCGAAAAACGGTGTCGAAAAAGCGATGACTTCGACACTCTGTCTCTGGGCAGTCACCAGATGCGATCCCCGCTGGTGGCGGCCAGGAGTCTGCTGCATACGGTCCTGGCCGGATACGCCGGTTCGCTCAACGAACGGCAGTTGGATATGCTGCAAAAGGCTGATCAGCGATGTCTTCAGGCCGAAGAAGCCATCCATCGGTTGTTGACCATTGCCCGCGTCCGCAGAGAGAAAGTGGAAACAGCCACTGCCCTGACGACTCTTGCCTTCCTGGCGGACCGGCTCGCTACGCAGCACGCCGGACAGGCTCACGAGCGGTCGATTGAAATGATTGTGGATAGTCGTGTCGGCGAGGGGCACGTTCGCGGCACGGAGGCGCTGTTCGGCGAGATTGTCCAGACCCTTCTGGAGAATGCATTCAAGTATACGCCTGATCACGGCTCGATTCGTCTGCGGTTGACAGCAGATCGGGGAGAACTCACGTTGGCTGTAGCCGACTCCGGCATCGGCATCCCTTCCGATATGCTGGAACGTGTGTTTGAGCCGTTCGTTCGGGCCGGCCAAGCCAAGGATTCCTCGGTTCCCGGTACGGGGTTGGGACTGGCGCTGGTACGCGCCGTGGTCGAGGCGTCGGGAGGACGAGTGTACGCACGGACCGCCGAGCTGGGCGGTGCGGAGATTGTCATACAGATGCCATTGGTTCAACAGGAGGTGTCCAAGCTTATGGAAGACCATTCGTTGAATCGTCCGTTGCGAGTCATCATTGTCGGGGGCGTGGCCGCAGGACCCAAGATCGCGTCGAAGGTCATTCGGCTGTGTCCGGAGGCGGAAGTGACCGTGGTGGAGAGGGGCAAGTTCCTGTCCTACGCCGGGTGCGGGCTTCCGTACTATGTGTCCGGGGCCGTCAAGGAACAGAAAGAACTCATGTCCACCCCTGCGGGGACGGTGCGTGATCCCGTGTTCTTCCAGCACGTCAAGAACGTCAGAATCCTCAACGAAACCGAGGCCCTGGAGATCGATCGGGCGGGCAAGCGACTCCGCGTGCGCGATCTGGTGCATGGGCAGGAATCGTGGCTCGAGTACGACAGGCTCGCACTGGCGACCGGGGCCCAGGCAATCGTTCCTCCCCTCCCAGGCGCCAACCTGGAAAACGTGTTCATCCTGCAGGGGGTACGTGATGCCGAAGGAATTCGTGCCTTGCTGGCCCAGGACAAGGCTCGCGACGTGGTGATTGTCGGCGGCGGTCTCATCGGCGTAGAGATCACCGAGGCTCTCGTACAGCGAGGCTGTCGGGTGACGATGGTGGAAATGATGCCCCAGACGCTGCGCATGCTGGACCCGGACATGGCCTGCCTGGTGGAACAGCATATGGAGTCCCATGGCGTCAAAGTGCTGATCGGCGTCAAGGTCGAGGCCATCGAGGGCAATGGGGTTGTTCAGTCGGTTGCAACCAGCGTCGGTCGAATCGCTGCGGATATGGTGGTCCTGGCCGTCGGGGTCCGGCCGAATGTGGCATTGGCGGAAGCGGCCGGACTGGAGATCGGACGCACCGGCGCCATCAAGGTCAACGACCGCATGCAGACCAGCGATCCCGACATCTTCGCCGCGGGGGATTGCGTCGAATGCAGGGACATCATGACGGACGGTCCTTGCTTCGTGCCGCTTGGCTCCACGGCCAACAAGCAGGGCCGTGTGGCGGCCGTGAACATCTGCGGCGGCCAAGACCGGTTCCCCGGCGTCCTGGGCAGCACGGTGTGCAAGGTGTTCGACTTCTGCGTCGCGCGGACCGGCCTGGGGGAATCGGCCGCCAGGGCAGAGGGCTATGAGCCGGTGATCGCCATTGCGCCGTCCCCCGATAAGGCGCACTTCATGCCCGATGCCAAGCTCCTGATCCTGAAGCTGATTGCCGACCGAAAGAGCCGAAAGCTCCTCGGCGCCCAGGCCATCGGACCCGGCGCGGGCGACAAGCGGATTGATGTGGCGGCGATGGCGCTGACTGCAGGAATCACGGCGGACCAGCTTGCCAATGCCGATCTCTGCTATGCGCCACCCTATTCGCCTGCGATGGACAACATCATCACCGCCGCCAACGTGCTTCGCAACAAGATGGATGGCTACATGGAGGGCGTCTCTGCCCAGGAAGTCCACGAGATGCAGCAGCGGAAACAGGATTTCCTGTTCCTGGATGTGCGCTCGCCCAAGGAGTACGAGCAGGTCCGTCTGCCGGGCTCGACGTTGATTCCTCTGGGGTCGTTGCGAGGCCGCCTCGGAGAACTGCAAAAGGACAAGGAGATCGTCGCCTTCTGCAAGATCTCGCTGCGAGGCTACGAAGCGGCCCTCATCCTCAAGGCAGCCGGGTTCCAAAACGTCCGCGTGATGGATGGAGGAATCGTCATGTGGCCTTTTGAGCGGATCAGTGGTGCTTGAGTCCTCTCCGGACCACAGATATCATATCTGGGAACACATTATGACGTCCGGATGCACGAGGAATCATGACCGATGTTACACGGATTCTGAATTCGATTGAACAGGGGGGTGCCGAAGCCATCAATGCATTGCTGCCGGTGGTGTACGACGAACTCCGTAAGATGGCGGATCGCAAACTCTCAAACGAAGGCCCTGGACACACCCTTCAGGCGACTGCCCTGGTTCATGAGGCGTACCTCCGTCTTGTCGGTTCGGAGGGCAACGTTTGGTCAAACCGCACGTACTTCTTCGGTGCAGCAGCAGAGGCCATGCGCCGCATCCTGATTGAACACGCTCGAAAGAGGAGAAGCAAGAAACGTGGCGGAGATTGCCAGCGCATCGACTTTCAGTCTGCAGACGTGATGGCGGAGGAATCGCCGGACGACCTGATTGCCATGGACGAAGCCCTCACGAAGTTCTCCCAAACCGATCCCATCAAGGCAGAACTGGTCAAACTGCGTTTCTTTGCCGGTTTGAGCTTCGAACAGGCCGCCGAACTCCTGGATATCTCTCCTGCCACAGCGAGACGGCAGTGGAACTACGCTCGGGCCTGGCTCTACGGCAGAATCTACTCAAGGGATTGATCCCGCACATTTTTTTCATTCTTCCTGTAAAATCGTGATTGAACTTACAGCGAATCTACGCAGGTCCTGTAGAGTTCGGAGTTCCACCTTTAGGCGGGCCTGAGAGTCTTCCGGCACAGCCGCCTCCATAGTCGGTAACTGTGGAAGGAAAAGGAAGGCCGGACTGTTGGATCCGCCTGAAGGCGGAACTCCGAACACAAGAAAGGCAAGACTCTTTGGTTATGGCACCAGAACGAAACCCAGAAGAGTTATTCTATCGGGCCTTGGAGCTGGAAGATTCCGAGAGGCGGGCCGCCTATTTGGATGAAGCCTGTGCCGGAGATGAGGAATTGCGGTCGCAAGTCGATGCCTTGCTCCGGTGGGATCGTGAAGCCGGGGGGTTCATGAATCTGCCCGATCGAGACCCCAACACCACCCGAGAGGCTCCTCCTATCCCGGATATGACAGGCACGGAGATTGGTCGCTACAAGCTCCTGGAGAAGATCGGGGAAGGCGGCATGGCGACCGTCTACATGGCCGAACAGCGGCATCCCATCTGCCGCCGGGTCGCCCTCAAGATCATCAAGCTGGGGATGGACACCAAGCAGGTCATCGCCCGCTTTGAGGCGGAACGTCAGGCTCTGGCCATGATGGAGCACCCCAATATCGCCACGGTATTGGACGCGGGGACGACCGAAACGGGCCGGCCGTACTTCGTGATGGAACTGGTCCGAGGCCTGCCGATCACTAAGTTCTGTGATACAAACAACTTAACCACCCAAGAACGGCTGGAGTTGTTCGTGTCCGTCTGCCATGCCGTCCAGCATGCCCATCAGCGTGGGATCATTCATCGGGATATCAAGCCTTCGAACGTGTTGGTTACGCTGCACGACGGCAAGCCGGTCCCCAAGGTGATTGACTTTGGAATCGCCAAGGCCCTGAATCAGCGCTTGACCGAGAAGACCATCTTCACTCGCTACTCCCAGATGATCGGCACGCCGGAGTACATGAGCCCGGAGCAGGCGGAGATGAGCGGGCTGGATATCGATACGAGGACTGATGTCTTCTCATTAGGCGTACTTCTCTATGAACTGCTCGCGGGCACGACGCCTTTTGATTCGGAGTACCTGCTGAGCAAGGGCTACGGAGAGATGCAACGGATCATCCGGGAGGAGGAGCCGATACGCCCGTCCACCAAGGTCACCACGCTGGGGGAAACGCTCACCGATGTCGCCAAGCACCGCAGGGTGGCGCCGGAAGTCTTGCGGAAACTGATGCGTGGCGATCTGGACTGGATCGTGATGAAGACGCTGGAGAAGGACAGGACGCGTCGCTACGAGACGGTACACTCTCTGGCCGAAGACGTCGAACGACACCTGCGGAACGAGCCGATCACAGCGTCCTCGCCCGGCACGATCTACCGCTTGCAGAAGTTCCTGCGGAGGAATCGCACGAAGGTCGTAACGTGGTCGGCTGTCGCGGTGATTGTCGTCGGGCTGCTGCTTGTCCCCGGCGCATATCTGCGTTTCCGGACCGAGCGAATCCGCAGCGACCACCTTGGGACGATCTCGCTGGTTGAGGACTTGGTCACCGGCGGCGATTATGAGCGGGCGCTGGCCGAGGTCAAACCCGTTCTTTCCAGCCGGTTCGTCGGCCCGGAAGCCGGGCTTCTGAATGCACGCGCGCTGTGGGAGCTGCAGAATCCCGACGCCAGTGTCGAGCAATTGCACAAGCTCCTGAACGAACGGTCTGAAATCGCAGCCAACGCTCATTTCCTCCTGGCGCGGATCTACCTGGAGTCCGCCGCCCGCGATCCCCACCTGAAGGACAAGGCAGAGGTTCACCTGCAGCATGGGGAACAACTGCTGCCGAGAACCGCCCAGGCCTATTTGCTGCGTGCCGTCGTGGCCCAGACGGTCGAGGGGACTCTCCGATGGCTGGAAGAGGCCCTGCAACTGGACCCGGCGAACTACGACGCCCATCGGGCCCGCGCGGTGACTTGTTTGGCACTTGGCGAATACCGCGATATGGAAACAGAAGCGTCTATCATGATCGGCAACCAGCCGAAGAATCCGTCGGGTTATTCGCTTCGCGCGATTGCACGGCGTGAACTGGCGCTGGCTTACAACGACGGCGAGCTGCTCAACAAGGCTGTTACAGACCACAACCTTGCGATCAGTCTGACGTCGCTGCACGACAGCCGCCTGGCGGATCTCCGTGACCAGCGTCACCGGACTCTCGCGCGGATGGGGAAATACGACGATGCTCTCGCCGACATTCAAATCTGTTTGGAGATGCAGCCCCGCAATCCGGCGTACCATTTCGACTTGTTCTGTGTGTTGCTGGCGCTGGGTCAGTACGAGAAGGCCCAGGCAGAATACGATAGCATCTTCAAATCCGGCCTCATGAACCCCATGCATTTCAACAGTCTGGCCGCCAAGTATGTTTCCGACAGCCTATGGTCGAGAGGGTCGTGGTACCCTCAGGACAAACCGCCGGTGGGGAAGGCCTTCGAGAGCATGCACGCGGCGGCCAGGCACTACCATCAGCTTGCCGAGCGGGCCAGGCGTGTCGTGCCGGAAGGTTTTCATCCGAGCTTCTCACCAGACGGCGCCCAGTTGGCGTACAGTCGCGGCGTGCTTGGCGCCAGCGGCATTGAGATCCTTCATCTCGGCACCGGCAAGACCCGGCTGTTGACCGTGCCCGGCAAAGATCCCGCATGGTCTCCCGACGGACAGCATATTCTTTACGTTCGCGACCGGCAGTTCTTGTCCATGCAGGACTTGACATCGCCGGGTGAAGGGAGGCATCAGTCGTGGAAAGAGGAAGAGGTCTGGATGATCCGAGCCGACGGCACGGAGCGTCCGCGTTTTCTGGCCAAGGGGGGCTGGCCGAACTGGTCCGGCGATTCCAAGCGGCTCTACTATCACAGCCGTCTGGACAACATGGTGTACTCGATGTCGACGGATCCGAACAACGCGAATCCGAAGAAAGTGTTCGCATGCGAAACCCAGTTTCCCGTGGTCTCGCCGGATGAGAAATTCATCGCATTCATTGAAAAGAAGACCGGCGTATTCAAGATCGTGGATCTGACCGATGGGTCCCAGGCGGCATCCTGGTCGGGGCTCGGTGGAAACGCGCTGTCGTTCATCTCCTGGTCGGCGGATGGCAAGCGGCTGGCGATCGGAGGTTATTGGCACGGAGGGCTCTGGATCTACGACATGGACACGAAACAGGCGACCAGGGTCGTCGACGGTTCCTTTGCCTGGTGCAGTTGGTCGGCTCCCAACATGAGCCGGATGGTCATCGAGCGTGGATTTGGGTCGTGGCATCACGAGATCTGGATCGCCGAGGTGGTTGAAGACGGCGTTCCGATGGTTACCCGGAATAGCTCAGACACACAAGAATAGCCACAGCCATACGAGAAAGGAACAAGAAATGAAAGCGAAAGTAGTGTTGACAGCAGTCGTTGCGATGGTGATGGCTGGCAGCAGTGTGGCGGCGGACTGGCCGCAATATCTGGGACCGGCCAGAAACTCAACTTCACCGGAGAAAGGACTCTTGCGCTCCTGGCCTGAGAGAGGGCCCGAGGTGCTATGGACTGTCGGTGTTGGCAGAGGCTATGGCGGACCCGTGATCAAAGACGGCAAGGTCTATCTGCTCGACCGGGATGATAAGGTGGGCGGGAGCCTTCGCTGCTTCGATCTGGCCAACGGCAACGAACTCTGGAAGTGTGCTTATGACGCTCCCGGATCTGTGATGTTCCCCGGCTCGCGCAGCGTGCCGACCGTTGACGGCAACCATGTCTATTCGTGCGGCCACAATGGGGACCTGTATTGCATCGATCTCAACACACACCAGCCCGTCTGGAACAAGAACGTGTGGACGGACTTCGGCGGCAAACCTGCAAGCGGCACGTCAGGTGGATTCCGATCACGCGAACCCGGCAGTTTTCCCATCTGGGCCATTACGCAGTGCCCCTTGGTTTACGGCGATTTGCTTATCCTTGCCTCGCAGGCTCCGGAGGCCGGCGTCGTGGCCTATGACAAGCTCACAGGGAACGTGAAATGGAAAACGCCCAATCTCGGCAATGAATCCTATGCCAGTCCTTCCGTTGTGAGAATAGACGGAAAGGACCATGTTGTCATGGTCATTTCATCTACGAATCCTTTTGGAAACCCAGGATTGCCACGAACTCTGGGTAGCGTTGTGGGAGTAGAACCCCTTACCGGGAAGATTCTTTGGCAGTATGACAAGTGGAATTGCCACATTTCGGTGCCGAGTGCTGTGGATGCCGGTGACAACAAGGTGCTTGTTGTTGGGGGATACGAACTCGGCGCCACGATGATCAAGGTCGAGAAGAAGCCAGACGGCAGCTACGGAACGACCGAGCTCTTTACCACGGAAGAATTCGGTGATCACACGAAACCGCCCATACTGCATAACGGCCATTTCTACGCTCAGTACGGAACCAATAACCGGCGGGACGGCCTGGTATGTATGGGGATGGATGGCCAGATCCTGTGGAAGACAAAACGCTCGCCGGACTTCAACAAGGGCAGCATGATTCTGGTCGACGGCCTGATTCTGGCCACCGACGGAGCCAAGTCGTTGTATCTCATTGAGCCTGATCCGTCGCAGTTCAAGCCGCTTGCCTCAGCCGAACTACTGGGAGAAGCAGGCACAAACAGCGAAGGGATCGCTCGGCAGATCGGGGGTTCCACTCAGAACTGGGCGCCTTTGGCACTTTCCGACGGCAAGCTCCTGATCCGAGATCACAACCAGATGAAGTGCGTTAAAATCGCTGAATGAAAGATTGTATTCATGACGCCTGCTTTGAAGGTCCGGGCCAGAACATGGGGCATTGCCTGCGGCATGGGATTGGTGTTGATATCCCTTGTCCTTCGCGCCGGCGCTGAACCCCAAACGGATCAACTCGCCGACACAAGCGTCGCAAGCGATTTTGCTTCTTCGGAGCACGTCTCGAAGAACTGGACCAGTTTCCGCGGGCCGGTCGCCAACGGACGTGCCGCTCATGCGAATCCGCCGCTACACTGGAGCGCAAAGGACGGCAGGAACATTCTCTGGAAGACCAAGGTACCCAAGCACGGTATGAGTTCCCCCGTGATTTGGGAGAATCGGCTGTTCCTGACCGGCGCTGATGATGCAACACGCCAGGTCTATTGTTTTGACACAGACACAGGTAAGCTGCTCTGGCAGCATGATGTGCATGGCATTCCCGGCTCTCCTCCCGACGGCAAGTTGCCCGATGTGCTGGAGGAGACCGGATTCGCAGCGCCCACTGTGACAACGAACGGTCAATATGTCGCGGCCGTCTTTGGAACCGGCGAACTCGTGTGTGTGAATATGACGGGGGAGCGAATCTGGGCCAGGCATCTGGGGATTCCAAAGAACCACTACGGTCATGCTTCCTCTCTGATAAGTCATGGGACTCTGCTGTTCGTCCAATACGATCAGACAGAGGACTCACGACTGCTGGCATTTGATCTGACATCGGGCACTCCTGCCTGGCAAGTCAAGCGTGGCGACATTTCGTGGTCGTCTCCCATCCTCGTTGACAACAAGGGGAGGATGGAACTCATCCTGACCAACTGCAAAGCCGTTGATAGTTACAATCCCAAGAACGGAAGACTCCTCTGGCATGTGGACTGTCTCGATGGAGAAGTCGCTTCTTCGGCTGCTTATGCTGATGGCGTCGTGTTTGTCGCCAATGACGGTGCAACTGCTTCAGCTATTGATGTCGGTACTCACGGTTCGGAACCGAAGGTTCTCTGGCAGTGGGACGAGGCCCTGCCCGATGCGGCCAGCGCTCTGGCCCACGAGGATCGTCTGATTCTGCCAACAGGGTTTGGAGTCGTCACTTGTCTCGATGGGAAGACGGGAAAGCGGCTGTGGGAGCAGGAGTTTGACAACGGCTTCTACAGCTCTCCCGTCCTGGTGAACGATCGGGTCTACATCATCGATCTTTCCGGGACAATGCACATCTTCAGGATGGGCGACAAGTTCGAACGGCTTGGAACTTCCAGCATAGGCGAAAATGCCTATGCGACACCGGCCTTTGTTGGTGACAGGATCTACATAAGAGGTGTAAGGCATCTGTTCTGTATTGGGGAAAGGAATGAAAGATGAAGGGCAAAGTAATGTTGGCAGCAGTCATCGTGATCATAGCGGCCGGCAGCGGTCTGGCGGCGGACTGGCCGCAATGGCAGGGACCCAACCGCGACGGCAAGTCCGTGGATACGGGCCTCTTCAAGCAATGGTCCGAGAATGGTCCCCCTCTTGGTTGGAGAATCGACAAACTCGGAGGGGGCGACGGCGGTCCGGCCATTGCCGCCGGTCGGATCTTCGTCATGAGCAATCGCGGCGAGGAGGAAGTCGTCTGGGCCCTGTCCGAGAAGGACGGCAGTGAAATCTGGGTATCGCCCCTGGGGCCGGCCTTTCCGCAGCGGGCATCCCAGGGGAGAGAGGGACCGGGATGCACGCCGACAGTCGATGGCGAACGGCTCTACGTCGAGGGATTGGGGGGTACTGTCGCATGCTTGCAGGTCACAGATGGCAAGATCCTCTGGCGGCGCAGCCTGACTGAGGAGTTCGGCGGGCGCGTACCCATGTGGAGCTACCGCGAATCGCCGCTCGTCGACGGCGACAAAGTCATCGTTACCCCCGGTGGCGCCGACGCGATCCTGGTGGCCCTGAACAAGCTGACCGGCGAAACGATCTGGAAGGCCAAACTGCCCGACAGCCCGGCCGGCGCTTCCGAAGCACCGACCAGACCCGGTGGCGGTCGAGGCGGTCCCGGCGGTTTCGGCGGGGGAGGCGGAGCGTCCTACGCTTCGCCGATCGCCATCGATTTCGAGGGACAGCGACAATACGTGCAACTGACCGCGAGAACGCTTATCGGAGTCGCGGCATCTGACGGCAAGTTCCTCTGGCGGTACGACAAACCTGCCAACCGCATGGGGATCAACTGTTCCACGGCGCTCTACCACGATGGGATGGTGTTCGCCTCTTCCGCCTATGGCGCAGGCGGAGGGTTGGTCAAGCTGAGCAAGGATGCCGATGGCGACACCAAGGCCGAGGAAGTCTACGCCACCACGGAGATGCAGAACCATCACGGTGGCATGATCCTTGTCGATGGCTGCCTTTACGGCGCCAGCGGTGGCAATGAGGGCGGCGCCCTCGTCTGTCTCGATTTTAAGACCGGCAAGGTCCTGTGGGATCAGCGGGCCACGGCCGGCCGTCGTGCGAAGGGTTCGCTGGCCCTGGCCGACGGCTTGCTCTACTATCGCATGGAGGACGGCGTCGTACTCCTGATCGAGCCGAACCCGCAGCAGTACATCGAGCGGGGTCGTTTCGAACAGCCGGATCGTACCAGGCTGCCGGCCTGGTCTCATCCGGTCATCGCCAACGGCAGACTGTACGTGCGAGATCAAGATACGCTGCTATCCTACGACGTTACAGCGAAGTGAACGTCAGTGGGCCAATTGCCATGGTCATGCCTGGTGTGGTCTGCCTGTCGGTTGATTTGACAGCAGGGACACGATGGGAAAACCGGCGTTGCGAAACGTTCCAGCGGGCAGGGGACAAGGGCTTTTGCCAGACGTGTCGTTTCCATTTCCGCTGGAGTCTTTCGCGACTGTTCCGCTTTCCTCATCCAGTCTCCAGTGTCCGATCACATCGGCCCACGCTCCGTCGGCCAGACTCAAGACGAGGATCAATGCGATTGACCGAGCCGGGAGAATTCTCAACCTGCCCGGGTCCCCAGAACCGGGGTATGACGCCGCCTCTCGGGAAGGTCCGCAGAAGCATGGGGCTTCAGCACTGTCGGGCGGGGGACCGCCCCGAAAACAGGGCCAGGAGCCATCGACGTGAAAAAAGCGTTTGCGATTGCCGTTCTGTCTCCTGCGGTTCTATCGGAATCGTCGTGCAGGAGCCCCCGCGTAGTGTCAAATCACTTGCACTTTTCTCGCTTGGTCCCCAGAATAGGGGTCACGAAACTGCCGGGTTTCCAAGATGATGTGAACAGAGGAGTCGTTCCATGAACCGCAGTCTATCGCTACGAGCCATTTCTTTCATGCGCAAGCATCCTCTCCAGAGTGTGCGATGTCACGGTATCGCACTGCTCGCTATCTGCGTCCTGGTCTCCATCCCTGCGACGGTGCGAGCCGGAGGCCTGAGGTTGGCGGTGTTCGATGTGGATGTCACGCCGCCCATCGGAAGCATGATGGCCTACGATCCGGTCAAGGCGCAGGGAGAACTCGGTTTACGTGGCCGAGGCGTGATCCTGTTGGGCGCCGGCGAACCGATCGTCTTGTGCGCGATCGATTGGATTGGGATCAGCAACGAAGCCCACGACGTGTTTCGACAGAAACTGGCGGAGGCTGCGGGCACCACGCCGCAGCGCGTGGCGGTTCATACGGTGCACCAGCACGATGCCCCGGAATGTGGCTTTGCGAATGAACGGCTGCTCCGCGAACGCGGCCTGCCCCTGGGGCCTTACGAGGGTTCTTTCGCCCGTGCGACGCTCGAACGACTGGCGGCAGCGGTGCGTGGATCGCTGAGCGAGGGCAAGCCTGTCACGCACCTCGGCCTTGGTCAGGCCGAAGTCCGTGAGGTGGCCTCCAACCGGCGTCTCCTCGGGCCGGACGGCAAGGTCCGCGCCACGCGCTGGACCACGACCACGGACCCCAACCTGCGCGCCGAGCCGGAAGGGACCATTGACCCCGTTGTCTCCTTGGTCAGCTTCTGGAACGGCGAGCAGCCGCTCGCGGTGCTCAGCTACTATGCCTGCCATCCGCAGAGTTACTATCGCACCGGCGTTGCGAACCCGGATTTTCCTGGCATCGCCCGTTTTCTCCGGCAACTGCAGGTTCCCGATGCGCTGCACATCCACTTCAACGGCGCCGGCGGCAACCTGGGCGCAGGCAAGTACAACGACGGCTCGCACGGTACGCGCTGGCTGCTGGCCCAGCGACTTGCAGATGGGATGAAGCGAGCGTGGGACGCGACGGAGAAGTTCCCGTTGACTGCGGACGACGTGGATTGGAAGATCGTGTCTGTTGCGCTGCCTCCGGCGACACACCTCAAGGAGGGGGAGCTCGAAGCCGCCATGCGCGAATCGGACAAGGTCCTCCTGCCCGTCGTGACGGCGCAATTGGCCTGGTTGCAGCGATGTCAGGCAGGACACCGGATGGACTTGTGCTGCCTGTGCCTCGGCCGAGCTCGGGTGCTCCACATGCCGGGCGAACTGTTCGTCGAGTATCAACTCGCCGCCAAGCAGATGCGGCAAGATCTGTTCGTTACGATGGCCGCCTACGGCGACTACGGCCCCGGCTACATCGGCACGGCCCTGGCCTATGAACAAGGTGGCTACGAAACCGGCCCGCATGCCTCCAGTGTCGCCCCCGGCGTCGAAGCCGTCCTGCTGGAAGGCATGCGAGGATTGCTGTGCGACGCGGAATCGAGTTCTGTGACCACCACCGCGTCCAAGCCCATGCCGGCGGACGAGACGCCCGGGCCCCGGCCGTATGAGATGGTCTGGGCCGACCGTAAGCCGCCGCACACGCCCTTGGTCAGTTTCGACTCGCTCCAAGGGTGGCGCGTCGAATGCAGGGAGGGAGCTGTCGCGGACCTGATCGGCTCGCAGAGGCAACGCGTGTGGGAATCGCCGGTGGCGCGACTCGTCTACCGTGGGACATCGGACACCAGCACGGTGATTCTGCGCCCGGGCGCTCCGGTTGCGATCCCGGACGATGTGTCCGCGACGACGCTCTGGGTCTACGGCAACAACTGGTCCTGGGCGCCCGAGCCGGGGACGCCCCGAACGACCATCACGCTGCTGGTCCTCGACAGGGATGACGCAGCCCATACGCTCCATCTCGCCCAGGTGGGCTGGAAGGAATGGTGGCTGGTCCACAAAGTCTTGCCGCAGAGCTTGCGTGATAAGAGACCGCTGCGTTTCGCGGGTCTGCAAATCACGGGTGGTTCGAACGCGGAAGACCGCGAGCTGTTCTTCGAGGACCTCGTCTTCTTCGAAGAGAATCCTGCCCCATTGTCCTTCGAGCCGCGACCGAAGCGTGGCATCGATCCATTCGCCGGCCAATCGCCCGGCGCCAACACCGGTCCGGGCCGATTGCCTTTCCCGACCCGCGAACAGACCATTCTGCCCGACAATCTGACGACGGACTTCGCGGTGGATCTGGAACGGGTGGGCGAAAGCTGGCGGTTCCGTTACAGAGACGCCGAGACGCGGCTCGAGTATGAGGTTCGCGCGGGCACGAGGTTCTGGGAGCCTGTCGTCGTGACGCTCAATGGCGTCGTCGTAGCCAGGGCCATGGCGGAGGCCGGACCGCAATTCGTCGCCGAGGCCGAGGATGCCCGGCTGATCGAAGCACAGGCGGTCGGCAAGGAACTGAAGGCGACCTGGCGAGCACGCGTGAACGGCACGGAGGTCGCAATTCAGTCCACATCGCGTCTTTGGCAGAAGAGTCTGGTTGTGGATTGCGTCTGTACGGGCGGGCTGGCAACGGGGCTTTCCTATGGGCGGATCGAGGGTGTCGAGAACCCCGAACTCCTGAGGTTGCCCTACATGAATTACGGAGGCCATCATTTGAACGTACTGATGTCGAAGGGCAAGACTCCGTACTTCGCATCGGTCTGGATGGACTGGTACCGCTCGAATGCCTCCGCGCCCTACTGTGTGGATAAAATCGACGCGGACGGGGTTCAGTTGAATGGAGGAGTCCGATATCAGCCAAAGACCGATGGACGACGGAACGACCTCTATGAGAGGTTCTTCGTAACCTTTTCACCCACCTTCGAGGAGACGCTCGCGACCATTGCCAATCCGCCTGCAAAGCGCGGTCGAGAAGCAGCGACGCGGCTGTGGCAGGAAAGCTGGGGACCGGATAACTACGAGCGCGAGCACGAGCGGTCGAAGAAGCTGCGTGCCTATGGCATCGAGATGCTGACCCAGTGCAATCATGAGATCACCTGGCGAGACGGCGGTGAGAGCTTCACGTTTCGCGACAGGGCGGCGCCGGGCAAAGGCGGCGACGAGGCGCTCAAGAAGTACGTGGCGGCTCAGCGTTCGCTCGGCTGGAGAGCGGGTCTCTATACGAACTACACGGACTTTGCGTCGGTGAACGCCTACTGGGACACCGATCGCGTGATGCGCGGGTCCAACGGCGATCTGGTCGCCGCCTGGCCGCGATGCTATTCACCCAAGTCGCTTTTCGCGGTCGAGATGGACCGCAAGCTGGCTCCGCTCATCCAGAGCAAGTTCGACACGAATGCGGCCTACACAGATGTCCACACGTCCGTCAGTCCTTGGGATCGAACGGATTTCGATGCCCGCGTGCCCGGCGCGGGGACATTCGCCGCGACTTTCTACGCCTATGGCGAACTGCTCCTGCACGATCAGGACGTCTACGACGGCCACTGCTGGTCCGAAGGCAATCACCAATGGCTCTACGCTGGCCTGTGTACAGGCAACTACGGCCTGGCCTACAGCAGCCTGCGGCTCTGGGAGTATCCGTATCTGCCCCATTTCGATCTGCTCAAGATGCATCCGTTGTCCGTCGATATCGGCGTGCCCTGGACCGGCCAGTTCTTCGCCGGCAAGGAAGGCTGGTCCAAACCGGAGAATATCGTCGCGAGCATCGACCAGTTCCTGGCGGCGACCATCGCCTACGGCCATATCGGCTGGCTCGTTGAGGAAGCCCACGGCATGCGCCAAACGTGCCGGTCCTACTACATGCTCCAGCCGCTTCAATCGCGGTACGCCATGCTCAAGCCGCAGGAGATTCGCTACGGGACGGACCACGGCCTCATCAGTTCTTCGCAGGCCTTTCGCAGCGGCGATTGGCGAAAGTCGAAGATCTTCATTCGGTATCCGAACGGCCTTCGCATCTGGGTCAACGGCAACGCGAACGAATCCTGGCGGATCTCCGAGGTTGCTCAGGATCTGCCCCCGTTCGGCTGGCTCGCCCTCGGAACAGATGGTTTTGTCGAGTGTTCCGCTTCGCTCGAAGGGCAGCGTTACGATCGTGTCAGCTCGCCCGAGTGCGTCTTCCTCGACGGTCGGGGTGTTTGGCGAGGTTTCGACGGCGTTGCCACATCGGGGAGCGTTGCCATCCGACGCAGCAAGGACCGCGCCGGCATCTCGATCATCCTCATCGAGGGCGTGGACCGACTCGTGATCACGAGACCCGAGGGCTCCTTTGGCCCGGACGACCTCCGGACAAGGATCGGCGCCATCGTGGACCAGCCGGCGAGCGTGCTCGCCTACGACCAGGACGGCGTGAGAATGGGCGAGGTGACCACGCAAAAGGTTGGATCCGAGTGGGAGATCGTGCCGCCGGAGTCTGCGATCCGACTGGATATTGCCGCAATGCCCCGATAGGAGACGAGGGGTGCCTTATTCCAGTCCTTTCGACTCCCCAGCGGCGTTTGACGGGTACAACCGCTTTCATGGGGCAGCGAAGCGGACGATTCTCCCCAGGTCGGTGCTGACGAACAATGAACCTCCGGCGGCCGCCAGGCCATAGGCTCTGCCTTCGACCGACGCAGTCCAGACTTGTCCGCCGGTTGTGGTCTCGTAGGCGGCCACCTTGCCTTCGCCCCCCGCGAAGAGCGTGTCGCCGGCCAGAATCAAGGTCAGGGGGCAATCGCTCTCCACGCGCCAGAGAAAGCACGTGGGCAGCTTCGCCTGGAGTGTGGAGTTCTCTGCCTGGGCAGCGGCGATCTGTGCGTCGAGTTGCTGACGCTGTGATTCACTGGCGTTGCCCGGGAGCTTCTTCTTCTGATCCTGCAATTGTTGGATGCTCGCTTGCAGGGAATTGATCTGGGCCTGGAGATCCAGGTAACGGACGCGATCGAACGCTTGGAGTCGCTCGTCGGCGTGCAGGTACACAATGTCATTGTGAATGACGATTGAGGTGGCTCGGGGGAACGTTACGAGCAGATCGTTCTTGTCCCCGCCGAAGAACCGCAGCTCGCCGTCGGCACGGTGGTTCTGACCGTGCCCATGGACGAACATCGAATCGGTCGTCAGCAGTCCGAAGACGCCGCCGAAGCCGGAACTGCCGAGGCTCTGGATTCTGTTGCCGGTGGCGCGCTCGAAGATGAGCGGCGCCTGGCGTCCCTGCGACAGGTAGAGCCTGGCGGCGGAGGCGAGCATGGGCCCCTGCGCCGTCATCTGTTCGTATTGCCTCTTGTACAACCCCGCACCGTCCGTTGTTCCGGTCTGTGCGTCCAGAGCGCACAGATAGGTTTCCTGCCAAGGCAGCAGCGATGCGGCGAAGTAGACCCTGGAGTCCTGCACAAGGACGCCGGTGCGACATGGCCACAGGGACGTGAGTCTGCCGTCGATGGGGACCTGGTCGCCGCCGGGCGATGCCTCATAGCGCCAGACGATATCGCCCGAGTCGCAGCGGATACAGTATACGCACCCGTCGTCACAGCCAAAATAGAGCTTGCCGTCGCAGAAGGACGGCGGCAGTCGGACGGGGCCGTTCGTGAAGACCACCCAGTTCTCCCGGCCGCTGGCGGCGTCGAGGCTGTGAACGGCGTTGTCGATGGAGCTGCCGAAGAAGACGCTCCCCTCTGCGACCGTTACGTAGAACACGGGATCGAAGTCCCGCATGGATTTGAGGTTGATGAGGCCGGCGTAGGAATCCCATTTGGCCGGCCCGCTCCAGGCAGTTCGCGGATAATCATCGGGGATGTACTCCCACGCCTTCTGCAGCGGCAATTCCAGTCGCTCGGTCGTGACGCCGCTTCGCCGATTGTCGTGTTGATACGTGGGCCAATCTTCGGCCTGAGCCGCTCCGGCCTCGCAACGGCCCTCCGGGCTGGACGCGATCATCAGCAGGCAGGTGACGCCAAAAACCGTCGCAGATACACTCGATCCCATGCTGTCCTCACTTATCGCTCTTCTTCAATCGCGTCCTCGCGCGGCGGCGCAAGTCTCCTGACCGCGGCCGTGTTTCACTGCAGCGGCGAGAAAGCCAGCGATGTCTCCAGCCAGTTGCCGCAACTGCAACCTCCGCCGCCCTCGGGGGACAGGATCATCCCCTCGCCGACAATCGTGCTGAGCCAGCAGCTTGGACGCAGATTCCGCCAGGTTGTAATACGGCCCGTATTGAAATCCCACATCGCAACGCATCGGGCTTGACCTCGATGGACGAGGGCGTAGTTCGTGCCGCAATACGTGGCGCAACCCTCGTGTCGACTCATCGAGGAGGTCAAGAGCTGGCCCGTCCCCAGGTCATAACCACACGGCTCCAGGAAGATCCTGTCCGTCAGGACGACCGGGTGTTGCATATGACCGCCGTGATTGTCGCTGGGCCAATTGTGCTCGGCGTGCCAGAGAAATCGGCCGGTATCCGGGTCGAATCGATACAAGTGGTATTTGCCTGCGGCGGACGAGGCGATCACGACCGCGTTGTCGGTGCAGACGAGGTAGAACACCACGATTCCGGCGACCGTGTCGAGAGGAGTCTCCCAGAGGAGCTGGCCTGTTCTCGCATGGAGACATACGAGGTACTGATCGGACCACAGCAGCGGGTCATTGAGCCGACGCGTGGACAAGCCCTGGACGGCCGGATTCCGGGACTCGACGAAGAATATTCCCTGTTTCCCAACGGCAATCGTTGTGTTGATCACAAGACCGTCGCGTCGCGTCCACGCCGGCTGACGGGTCGCCAAGTCATAGGAGAACAGGACATCGCTGCAGACCTTCTCGGTCCCAGGGCCGGCAGTCCGGTCATACCACGCGTCGCTGCCCCAGAAATCCGTATAGGCCGTGTTCTTTTTCACCACGCTGCCGAAAAACAGACCGTCCTTGCGGGCGACATAGCCCCAGTCGTATTGCTCACGGGCGAAGCCCTCGGGCAGTCCGACTGCTTGCTGAAGAACGCCGTCGGAGTGTCCGATCACCCAGCAGTCTCCCTGCACTGCCACGTAAAGGGCCGTTTCATCGGTACACCAGTTGCTCGCGTCTCGCGGCAGGTTGACCCGCTGCATGGCCGGGATTTCCAGCGACCAGAGAATCGTCCCGTTGTATGCATCGATGGCAGCCATACGGTTCATGCCTTGGTGGAAGAGTCTGCCATTGGCGGCCAGGGGGGCGGGCATGCGCGGGTTTCGGTCCATGCCGAAATCGGCGCCCGGCCTGCCCAGCCACTGCACCTGCATCTGGTCCGTGCCTGTGGCGCCGCTGAGGTCGTCGTGGCTGTTGGCGGTGTTGCCTGCATCGCCATATTGATGGGTCCACGAGCCATAGCCCGGCCGCATGGGCTTGCTCACGGTGTAGAAGACGCCGGCGGGCGTTTCCTGCCTGGCGTAACGGACGGGAATTGCGTTGAGCCACGCCTCCACGGCGGGCGCACACGCTGCCGCCTCCGGCGGGCAGGACAGGACGATCATGCCTCCCCGAGGGCGCAGGAGGCGGTGCATCTCGGCGCCTGATCCTACACACTGTCCTTCGACAACCATGCGTTCCGAGACGATGAGATTCACGAAGTTGCCTGGGTACGGCAGGTCCGCAAAATCGTCCACATGGTGCACCATGATTCGCGTTCCGTAGACACCGGCTTGATAGAGGTTGCTTCGCACTCGCGCGACACGGCTTGCGTCGTCATCGATCCCGATCACAGTCAGATCGCTTCCAGCCGCAAGCTCATATGCCAGCGTGCCGTCGGCAAGGCCCCAGACGAGACAGTAACCTTTCGATACGCCGCTGCACCGCAGGATCTCTCCGGCCAGACTTCGCATTCGTTCGGCGTGTTCGGGGTTGCCGGCTATCGCCACGCCTGTCGGCAGCGAGCGGATGCTGTAGTTCACTGCGGTGTCCAGCTCGTAGACTTCGCCGGGTCGCTCCACATCGCCCAGTCGCACGGTGACACGGTAGGCATACACCTGGTTTGGCCGCAATCCTTCGATCGTCAAAGCATGGTGTTTCTTGGGCGATTCATCTTCCACCCGGTTCTCCAGTTTGCCTTGATGGGGTCCCTGCAACAGGATGCTTGGGGAGTGCTTCGCCCCCGGTCCGGCCAGGCCGTAGTCCAGAATGGACGGCGTTTCATCCCGGGTCCGCCACGACACGATCGCCTGCGACGGCGCGGTATACTGCACGTAGGGTCCGACCTCCACCAGGATGGGGGCGGGCCCGCGTGGAGGCCTCGACTGCCCCCGCGCGGCCGCCGGGCTGAGGGGACCCCGTGTCCCCAGGGGTGCAAGGACTGCCAGTGCCGCGGCAACCACAAGGCGTTGCAGAGTTCCCGTACTTGTCCTCATGAACGTCCTTTCTCCGGTGCGAAAGATGACCTCAGCGATAGCTTTCTTTCGGTTGGTTGTACACGCGATCTGCGTGACTGTCGAGGTAACAGACATTGATTCCTCCGGCCTCTGCGCCGCCTCGACGACCGTGCGGGAACATCCCTCCCTTGCGGAAGAAATCACAGACGACCCAGGTTTCTGCCGGCTGGGCGAGTGTGCAGGCTCGATAGCGATTCGCCTGGTATTCCGTTTTGTTGGTCTTGCCGAGCCATTCCTGGTGCGATTCGACGCCGGTGAGTGCGAGCTGTCGGGGCAGGAATTGGGACGTGTCACGCCACGTGCCTCCCGCAGCGCCGGGCTTGTTCATTCGGAAGCTCCAGTAAATGTAGGTGATATTCCCCGTCTGGCGGTTCTCCGGCGTGTCGATCACCGAATCCGTGTCTCCGGCAGGTGTGCCGCCGTTGGGATCGTTGGCGTTTGGTTCCAGGTAGCGAGCCTGAGGGCAGTAGAAGGCCTCCAGGAGGGCCTGATCCCGGTACGCACCGATCTTCTCCAGCAGGCCGGGATGAGGATTGTGCTCGGTCGGCTCCAGCGGATAACGGGTCCGTCGGTCGTCGTTGGCATAGGCAACCAGGGCGAGGTTGACCTGCCGCAGATTGCTCAGGCATGCGGTCTCGTTGGCGTGGAACCGGACCTTGCGCAGCGCAGGCGTGAGAATGGCCATCAGGATGGTGATAACGGCGATGACCACGAGCAGCTCGATCAGAGTGAAGCCAGGCCAGACTCGATCAGGTCTTCGCATCGTTGGGTCCTTTCATCGATTTTCCCTCGCCATGCGCGATTCCTCTGTCCGTGCGATTGCATTCCCACACACTACTGCTCATAGGGTGCCACAATACCCCGTCCGACGTCAATACCTCTGTTCCTCTGTTTGGCGAATTCCCGCTTTGAAATCTATCGATGGGCTGTGCATGGACACCTTCGCCAAGGTGACGTACAATGCCCACCATGACAAAGGTTCTCCAACGTAAGGACGCAGAGCGGTTTTGCATGACGCTGGTGGCATTGAGCCTGCTCGTCGGATGTCGGGGACCCGGTCCTCGCAACTCGAATGACGGCCGGGCGAAAGAGGTCTCCAACGAGTACACGCGAGAGGATGCCCTTCGTATGATTCGGGCGAGCGAGGGGCGGCTTGCGCCGGTGTACGGCCCTCTGGCGCAGCAACTCGTGGACGACCTGGACCTTGGCGGCAGGACCGGGATCGGGATTGACCTGGGCAGCGGGCCGGGGACGCTGATCGTCGAATTGTGCAAACGGACAGAGATGCACTGGATCAATGCGGATATCAATCCGCATTTCTTTCCCCATTTTCTGCAACAAGCCGAGGAACAGGGACACGGCGGCCGGGTCAGCGCGATCCAAGCCGATGCCCAGGCCCTGCCGTTCCGAGATGACTATGCAGACGTCATCGTCTCGCGTGGCTCGTTCTGGTTGTGGAGCGACAAGGTTGGGGCCTTTCGGGAGATCCGACGCGTTCTCAAGCCGGGTGGCGTAGCTTATGTCGGGCGGGGTTTCTCGGCGAATCTGCCCCTGGATGTGGCTGCGACGGTGCGCGGCGGGCGAGGCGACGGGCCCCAGTACGATGTTGCAGCGACCGCCCAGGAGTTGCAGGGCATTATGAAGTTGCTTGGAATCAAGGACTATCGCGTTGTTCGACCGAGGTCGGACAACGAGGCCGGCGTGAACTACGGCGTCTGGCTGCAATTCCATAAGAGGTAGCGACGGATCGCAACTGGGGGCAAACCACATGAGCCGACGACATCCAGCGATCCGGTCCGGAGTCAGGACAGGTTCCCTGAGTCTGACTGCCGCAGCCCTGTGCTGTGCACTGATGCATTGCATCGCCGGGGTGGTCGTCGCCGATGATTGGCCAATGTGGCGGTACGATGCGAGCCGCAGCGGGGCTTCGCCCGTCTCCTTGCCGGTCGATTTGCATCTTCACTGGGTCCGGCAACTGCCGAAACCCGCCCCTGCATGGCGCGAGGAGCAATACAAGCTGCAGTTCGATCGCTCCTATGAGCCGGTCGTCATGGGACCCCAGATCTTTGTCCCCTCGATGGCCAGCGACAAGCTCGAGGCCTACGACACGGAAACCGGCAAGCAGAATTGGCAGTTCTTCTGCGATGGGCCGATCCGTTTCGCGCCGATTGCATGGCATGGCCGCGTGTACTTCGCGAGCGATGATGGGTGTCTCTACTGTCTCAATGCCAGGGATGGCGCGCTGCTCTGGAAGTCCCGCCTGGCGCCGTCGGCCCGCAGGATTCTGGGCAACGGCAGGCTCATCTCCGCGTGGCCGGCGCGTGGCGGACCGGTGCTGCACGACGGCAGGATCTACTGTTCCGCCAGCATCTGGCCGTTCATGGGGGTGTTCATTTACGCGATCGATGCCGTGACCGGCCGGGTGATCTGGGAAAACAGCGGCACCGGCTCGATCTACATTCTGCAACAGCACAACAGTCCTGCCTTTGCGGGTGTGGCGCCGCAGGGATATCTTGCCACGAACGGGAACAGACTTCTGGTGACCAGCCGAACCACGCCTGCGTGTTTCGATTGTGCGACCGGCAACTTGTTGTACTACCCGCTGTCCGACCGCAGCTACGGCAAGCACGTCGGCGGATACGGCGCGTCGATCTGGAAGGACTGGTACTTCAATAACGCGATGGCCTACAGGCTCTCCGACGGTCTGGCCCTCGGCCCCATCTCGGCTGATGTCCTGGACGGTGATACGGTCATAGGATTGGGAGAGGCCGGCGAGATCGTGGGCTCCGTGCCGACGGAGGAACAGACGGTCGATCCCAAGGACAAGAAGACGAAAGTGCGTTTGTCCTCGCGGTCTGTCTGGAAGTTGCGACCCGACCCGGCCCTCGATCGGATTCATATCCAGGCGGGGACTCGGCTATATGGCAGCAGCCGCGACGGTCTGATCGCGGCTATCGAAGTGTCCGAGGGCGACAAGCAAGCGAGGATGGTCTGGCGAGGCAAAGTGCACGGGCGCGTCTGGAGCATGCTCGCCGGCGATGGGAAGCTCTTCGTGATTACGCAAGAGGGGCTGCTGTATTGCTTCGGCGCCGCAAGGAGGTCTCCCATTCGCCACACGGTCATCGCCCGCGACTTGCCGGCGGCTTCGCGCAGCGATTCCCGGCGTGTCCAGAAGATCCTCGCACAAGGCGTGGACGGGAAGGGATATTGCCTGTGGTTGGGGATCGGCGATGGCCGCCTGCTCATGGAGGTCTTGCGTCAGTCCCAGATGCATGTGATCGCCATTGAAGCGGATGCCGGGAAGGTGGCCTCTTGGCGAAAGAGGCTCGATCTCGCGGGTCTTTATGGATCGCGAGTCTCCATTCTGCACGAAAACATCGACCTGGCCGATCTTCCGCGGTACATTGCCTCGCTGGTTGTGGTCGAGAATCCGGCAGCCGCCGGGCTCGACGCAACGGCACGCCGCATGGAGGAAATGTGCGAACTGCTTCGACCCTACAGCGGGGTGGCCTGGATTGCGGCGAACAAGGAGCAACAACCTGGGATATGCAGCGGGCTCGCCAATGCAGACCTACCGGGCCTCAGAGTGGACACGGCCAAGGACGCCGTTGTCATCCATCGCAGCGGTCCCGTGCCGGGCGCTGCCGACTGGACGCACCAGTACGGCGACGTGGCCAACACCGTTTGCTCGAAGGACCAGCTCAAGCCTCCGCTGGGGGTACTGTGGTTTGGGGAAGAATCCGGATTCGGCGACGTCCTGCCCAGGCACGGACATGGTCCGCCCGAGCAGATCGTCGGGGGAAGGCTGTTCATTCATGGAATCGATTCGCTCAGCGCGCGGGACGTCTACACGGGCAGGGTCCTTTGGAAGAAACCCCTTACGGCGTCCACCTTCGGCGTCTACTACGACGCGTCTTACAAGCACGACTTTCGCTACCTCGGTTATGGCCAAGGCCACCTCCCCGGGGCCAACGCCCGGGGCACAGACTTCGTCGTGACTGCCGATTGGATCTATATCATTCAGGGAGACGAGTGTCACGTCCTGGACCCGGAAACCGGGCGGACCCTGCACGCGTTCTCATTGCCTTCCCAGGAGACGGAAGAAGGCGAATCGGGCCTATACTCTTCAACGAAATCTCCTCTCTTGGTGGCGGGGGCATCTTGCCCTTGCTCTTCGGATGGGAGCACGCGCCACTTGGTCGGGCGAGGCCAAGATGGCCTCGCGACGCAAGGGCGGGACGCCCTCGCCACGGAGATTTTTCCCCCTCAAAGTAGGCCCGACTCGCCTTCTTCCGCTTCTCGACGACGTTGGGCATACCTCGGAATCTGCGAGGACTACCTCATCGCAGGGGCGGCCTTCGTTCAGTACTCGCCCTTGCTCAAGCCTCCCGACGCGAAACCGGACGCTGCCGTCCCATTTGTCGATTGGAGTGCCAGTCAGAGTCTGGTTGTGATGAATCGCTACGATGGGAGGGTCCTGTGGAGCGTGGATGCGGACAATGGGTTCATTCATAATGGGATCGCCGCCGGGGGCGGCATGGTCTTCTGTCTCGACGCAGTGCCTCCCTATGTCAAGAAAAACGCGAGGGAGGATGCCGAGGTCGGTCGGACGAGCCGCCTGCTGGCGATGGACCTCCATACCGGCCGGATCGTCTGGGACAACCGCAATGGTGTCTTTGGAACCTGGCTCGGCCTCTCCGAACCGTTTGGCGTTCTTGTGCAGGCCCATCGCAAATCGGGTGATATGCTCTGGGAGCCGGGCGACCGGATGGCCGCCTTTCGCGCGCAGACGGGCGAGGTGCTCTGGGACCAGAAGGTGAATTACTCCGGACCCTGCATGTTGCGCGGGGATACGATCTTCACTCAGGAAAGCGCGTATGATCTCCTTACCGGTCGTCAGCGGACGTATCCGCACCCTCTGACGGGCGAGACGATCCCTTGGGAGTACTCGCGAAACCATGGCTGCAACACGGCCATTGCCAGCGAGAACCTCCTGACCTTTCGATCCGCGGCGGCGGGATACTACGATCTCGCCGATGACGGCGGGACCGGCAACTTCGGCGGGTTCCGATCCGGATGCACGTCCAACCTCATTGTCGCCAACGGCGTCCTCAACGCGCCGGACTACACCAGCACCTGTACGTGCAGTTACCAGAACCAGACCTCGCTGGCGATGGTGCATATGCCGGACGTGGAAATGTGGACCTTCAGCAAGGTCCGAGTGAGCGATGCCCCCATTCAGAGCGTCGGCATCAACTTCGGCGCGCCGGGCGACCGCAAAGCGGAGAACGGAACGTTCTGGTTGGAGTATCCGAGTGTCGGAGGGAGTTCGGCAAAGCTGGATATTGCCCTGTCGCCGGAAGAGCCTTTGTGGTTCCGTCGCCACTCGTTGCGTCTGCAGCGGGGCGTCATCCCATGGGTCGAAGCCTCGGGGGCCGAGGGCCTGCGGTTTATTCGCGTCAGGATGTCAGAGCGGCAAAAAGAGGGGAGCGAGAGCGTCGAGGGAGCCGACCTTGACCGGGAACAGGCCCACGCACAGAGGAGTTACACAGTGCGTTTGCACTTCATGGAGCCGGAGGACAAAAGACCGGGAGAGCGACGATTTGATGTGGCTCTGAATGAGCGGATTGTCCTGGAGGATTTCGACATTGCCGCCGAGGCCGGGGCTCCCCACGTGGGAATCGTCAGGACATTCCATGGAATCCGGGCGTCTGACTTCGTGACCGTCTCGCTGACGCCGGCCGACGCGAACAGCGAGACGATCCTCTGTGGGATTGAGATAGTTGCTGAGTAAAGACCGTTCGATTGTTGTGCAGGAGCGTTCGGTGACACGATTGGCGTGGTTGCATTGGGTTGTGCTGGGCATCCTGGTCGTGTTTCCCGACCCGGCGCAGGGCTGCCGATACAATGTTCGGGAGATCGGCTTCATCGACGTGGGGATCGAGCCGTACCGCCTCTTCGTCTATACCCCCGAGACTGTTGGAGCGGAAGAGATGGGCGATCTCAGGAACGCGCTGGCGGTCGCCTGTGCCGATACGAACATCCGCGGTGAGCCCGTTGGGGCGGGGGAGGACGCGAATCATCCGGCCTCGCCTTTCCTCGCGGCACATGGGATCGACATCTATCCGGCCGCCGTCCTGGTGTCACCGGATGGTCCCTCCCGGCAGTTGCCTCTGCACGTCGAGGGCCAATCGCTTGCAGAGACGGTCTGTTTGTCACTGGAGGCGGCGCTGGATTTCCCGATACGCCGACAGATCCTGGAGAAAGCTGCGGACGCCTACGCGGTCGTGCTCCTGATCGAAGGCACACAGCAGGATCGCAACGCGGTTGCGCGAGAGGCCGTCTCGGCCGCGATTGCGTGTATCAGCGAGCAATTGGCGTATCTGCCCAAGGCGATTGCCAAGGGTCCGGAGATGGTCGTGCTCGATCAATCGTCTCTGGCCCGCGAGGAGATGCTGCTCTGGACGCTGGGTCTCAAACCCAAGGATGTCAACGAGCCGTGTGCGGCGATCTTCTACGGCCGGGGCCGGTGGATCGGACCGCTGTTCCAAGGCGAGATGCTCACCGACGCGAACCTCCTGCGGGTTCTACCCGTCATCGGCGCCGATTGCGAGTGCGGGCTCGATCATCGATGGCTCCAGGGAACGATGTTGCCGGCTCGGTGGGACGAGAACCTTCAACAGAAAGCCGCCGCGAGCCTGGGATTTGATCCGGAGAGTCCCATCGTGAAGATGGAGATGGTCTCCATCATCCGTCGCGGCATGGGTGGATTCGACGATACAGGCGCGTCGTTCGGCTATCAAGAGATCGAGGTGGGGGGCGAGCAGGCAGGTCCATCACACTCCTCTGTTGCCGAACTCAACCGTGTGGCGGTCGAGCCTGGAGCGGAATCCGTCATTTCCCCAGCTCCTCAGACGGCTGCCGGCCGCGTGGATGTCGAGGAGCCTCGGATGGGCGGTTTTGTCCTGGGGGTCTCGTTGGGCGGCATGATTGCGCTGGTTGCCGCGGTATCGGCGGCGATTCTATGGAGAGCGAAGAAGGATTGAGGCACGCATGTTTGTGATTCGAATGGTGTTGAAGGAGATGTGGCATCGCAAGGTCAACGTGGTCCTTGCCGTGCTTGCAGTCGCGACGGCCGTGGCTTTTTCCGTGGCGTTTTTTACGGCGGCCAAGGCTTCGGAGCGGGAGACGGCCCGCCTGATGCTGTCGATGGGCTACAACGTGCACATCATCGCCAGAGACGCGGACCCCGGCGTCTTTCTCCTCAACGGGATTCCCGACAAGACCATGCCCGCGGACTACGTGGACATGCTGGCGGCCCAGCGGAACATCTCCTACAACCATCTCCTGGCCACCCTGGAAGGCAGGATGAATTGGCGAGGCATGGATATCGTCCTGACGGGGATTGCCCCGGAGGTCTGTCCGCCCGGGCAGAAGAAGCCGCCCATGATATTTCAGGTGGCCCCGGGCGTCGTCTACGTCGGATACCGGATTGCCGAGAGTTTGCAGGTGAAAGAAGGCCAGACCCTTTCTCTGGGCGGCAGGGATCTGCAGGTCAAGAAGTGCCTCTCGGAGTCCGGCGGGCTGGATGATGTGAGGGTGCAGTGCAGTCTGGAAGATGCCCAGAAGATCCTGAATCTGCCGGGACGGATCACAGCGATCAAGGCCGTCGATTGCCTGTGTTTCGAGAAGGGCGATCCGGTCATGGCGCTCAGGAAAGAGATTGGCGCCATATTGCCCGAGGCCCAGGTGCTTCAGGTCAAGGCCATCGCGAACGCCCGGGCGAAACAGAGACAGATGGTCCATAACCTCTTCGCTCTGATGCTGCCGGTTGTCGTCGCAGCCTGTGGCGTATGGATTGGCGTGTTGGCGGTCATGAACGTTCGCGACCGGCAGCAGGAAATCGGCCTGTTGCGGGCGCTGGGATACGACGCAGGGGCCATCTGCCTGCTGTTTCTCGGCAGGGCGGCGCTGGTAGGCCTGGCCGGAGCAGGTGTGGGATTCCTGCTTGGGACCAGTCTGGGCCTGACGTATGGCCCGGGTGTTTTTGAGATCACAGCCAAGGCGATGATTCGCTGGGAACCGTCGCTGCTGGTTTTCGCCTGTGTTCTCGCGCCGCTGTTTGCCGTCGTCGCGAGCGTCATACCGACCATGATCGCGGTCACCTACGATCCGGCCGCGACGCTGAGGGAAGAGTAGACAGGAAGAGGATAACCATGCTGGTTTTGAATGACTTGGGCAAGACATATCGCACGAGGGCCGGTGAGGTCAAAGCGCTCCATGGCGTGAGCCTGCGGATCGAGAAGGGGGAGTTCGTCGCTGTCTGTGGGCCGAGTGGCAGCGGCAAGACAACGCTCTTGATGATGATCGCGGCCATGCTCAGGCCGAGCCGTGGAACCGTGCAATTCGATGGAAAGGACGTCTATGCGATCGGCGGTCCGGAACGAGCCCGTCTTCGGGCATGCAACATCGGGTTTGTGTTTCAGATGTTCCACCTCGTGCCATACCTGAATGTTCTGGAGAATGTCCTTGTGGCCCAGGGCACGAGCGGGAGAAGAGACAGCAGCCGTGCAGAGGATCTTCTGCAGCGGCTTGGCCTGCAACATCGCATGCACCACAGACCGGGAGCGCTCAGTGCGGGCGAGAAGCAGCGAGTCGCGATGGCCCGGGCGCTGTTGAATCGGCCCAGAGTGATTCTGGCCGATGAGCCGACGGGCAATCTGGACCCGGAGAATACCCAGTGCGTTCTGATGCATCTTCACGAGTTCCATCGTGCCGGCGGAACCGTCATCGTCGCGACCCACGGTCCGGCCGCACAGGAACTTGCGACCAGAACCATTCATCTGCGGGGGGGAACAATCGAATCCGTTGGGTGACCGTCCAGGGATAGGGCAAGAGGCATCGCAGGCCGGGTCAGTCGACCACTTGTCTCCAACTGCCCGGAGCAGCCATCATCCCTTCGACCGAGGTGTACCCTTCCGGCGGGCTCGCGTAGAACGTCGGATCGTGAACGATTGTGTTCGTTCCGGCGCAGGTGATCGTCCCATTACAGAGGATCGTTCCGACGACGCGGGCGGTCTGCCCAAGCGTGAGGTCGCCCACAAGGTGAATGAGGCCGTGGATCTCGTTCGGGTAGGTATCGACCGTGTCGGAGTCATATACGCCTTCATAGGAGGCCCCTGCGGGATTATAGTTCGTCATGTTTACGGATTCGGACAGCGATTCCTCGACACTGTGGGTGATGACATGCAGATTGCCTTCCACCAATAGTGTGGGAAGATCGGATCGGTAGTTCTGGAGAAAGACCGCGTCGTCAAGTGTCACGGTTCTGCCGATCGCCCGAATGATGAGTGTCCCGTGGATTCTGGCATTCCGGATGAGGAGATCGTTTCCACCCGTGTTGAGAAAATACAGCCCGTTGGGATCGGCGAGCCCCCAGGGGTTGTATGTCGGTGTGAGGACGATCTTCTCGATTGTCCCGACGTAGGGGATCGTCGTGGCCTTGCTCTCGTAGGTCGTGATCACGGAAGCGGCCGGCATTCGCTTGACCGGGGCCGGCACGGTGAGTGTGCCGGTGACTGTAACCATGTCGCCGACGCTCTGGGCTTCGGCATCGCCGTCGAGGGTCGCGTCGTTGTCCAATTGTCCGTTTGTGGAGACCGGAGCCCCCATGACTGTGAGGACCCCGCCGCTCGTGATTTGCACCGGACCCGAACCGTGGACACACGTATTCAGCACGACCAGAGGTTCGATCACGGGTACGAGCGTTACCTCCGCCTTGTGGCGAGTGATCCCTTTTGTGCCGGTGCCGGTCAGTAGCAACGGTTCATATTCCGAGTCATTCAACTGGCTGTCACCCGGGTCCACGCCCTCGAGCGTGAACCGGCTCGAACCCAGAGGCTGGTCCTGTATCCATATTCCGTTGGGGCGCGTTTGTCTCCAGTTCGGGTCCTGTTGCACGCAGAGTAGTCCCCATTCCACTGCGGAAACCGCGCAGGTTCTCGCCTCCGCATAGTCTCTCGTCAGGCGGGCCGAGTGCATCTGGATGCGCGACGCCATGAGCGCGCCCAGGCCTATGACGGTGATGAGGATCGACGTGGCCAACACATACAGGTAGACGCTGCCGCGACATCGTGAGGAATGGGCTTTCTTCATTTGCATCGGCATTCTCCGACTTACTGAACATCGGCCTTCAGCGCAGCGAGGGAAGTTTGCGGCGAACCCGTGTAGCGGACGGTCACGACCACACGCTTGATGCCGGTCTCCGCGGTCGGAGCCGTCGTGGGATCGGACGCAGCGACCCATTCCACCCTGACTTGTCGTTCCCATCCGGTTGCGTTCGTCAGCACGGTTCCGTCCTTTGTTGTCGGGGGGCTTTCAGTGAATTCCTCGTAGTCGTCCACATCGTCCCAGGCGGCCCGGGTCGTCCCCAACTCACCGGTTTCGAGGCCGAAGATGGGCGTGCCATCGGGATCCTCATAGCTCTGCTGAAGGATCTCGGACAGGAGCGATTCAGCCATCAGTTGCCCACGAATCACCTGAGATGCCTTGTATTGCGTCACCCGAGAAGCCCCTACAGTGTTCAGTGCAGCGACGAACATCATCGCCACGATGATCGTCGAAATCATGGCTTCCACAATCGTGAAGGCCTCCGGCCTGTTTCCAGACCGGAGGGACGTCATTTCCATGGGTGCTGGGCCCTGCCTCAGATTGCGAACCGGGGGCGTGCAGCTCATTGGATCACCTCCGGCCTGTTCAGGAGCCTGACACCGCTCTCCACGATCGACTGGCTGTCGCTGCTGGCCCTGAGTTTGATGTCTACGCCTTCCAGGTGGTAGGTATTCTCCGTCAGAGGAGTCCCGGCGGTGGTGACGGCGCCGTAGACGGTGAACAGCAGGGATTGGCCCGTTACCGTGGACCAGGAGGCCCCCAGGTTGGTCGTTTTCGACAGGAACAGATCCGTTCCCGTCGTGGCCGTGGTACACCCCTGGACCCGGCAGGCCGTTCCGTTGGCAATCCACTTTACGACGATGCACACCCCTTGCGTCGGCGAGAGGTCGTTGACCGTGTTGAAAGTGAACTCCTGGTCGCGATAGGTCGATAGCAGGGTCGATTCCAGAAGCGTCTTTTCCTCAAGGACAACGCCGCTCGGCTGCTTACCCAGCGTGGGGACTTGCAGTTGGACACGGGCCTGCCCATCGGTGGTCCCATCCAGTTTGGCTTTGAGGACTACACGCGTTACCCTCCAACGGGTCGCGTCCGCAGGCAGAGCGGGGAAGAAGTACTCCGCATACTGTTCTGCCTCCTGGATCGGATAGTCGAAGAGATTCTTCTTCGCGCTGTAGCTGGCCAGGGTGATCTCCGTGCCCTCGGTTCCCTGAGGGGTCTCGGTGGTCAGGGTCTTGAGAGAATACGACAAGGCAAACTGCCGGACATCGGTGAGCATGTTCACGACGGGGCCGCTGTTGTACTGCCTTGTCAGCGGAGTTGCAGCTATTCCGGACCAGGCATACCGGATGGTTTCCGGCACATCATCGCCGTCGCGGTCGGGCACGGAGAACTCGATTAACTTGGTCGTCTGTGAGCTCACCGACACCGCGTACTGCAGGTCCGTTACGATCTGCTGGAGGGCCTCCCCGGCGGAAATCCTGGTCGTGATGGCGCTGCGGGCGGTGGGCATGGCGCGACTGGCAATCAGCAGGGATGAACCCATGCCAACCATGATAACCGCCATCACTGCGACAGCGACAACCAGTTCAAGGAGAGTGAAGCCGCGTATCGCCTTGCGTGCCGCGGCATATTCGGGTTGTCCTGGTCTTGCGATCATGCCATGCTGCTCCACCCGTCTTCAGTCTCTGCGCCCGCATCCCGGTGCAGAGAGGGTCCACAGGCCCAGCCAGTCCCCTCCTGGTATATCATCGGTCGGAAGGAAGACCCAAATAAGCCCGAAGGCGCCTCTGGGTAGGCAGGGGTCCACGACCCTCCGATGGACAGTGGATTCCCGCTTTCGCGGGAATGACAGACAAGTGGCGAGCGACTCATATATTCCGTGTGTCAGAGGTTCTCAGCCTGCATACCAGGCCAGAATTGCCGAAAACGTGGGTCGGATTGCAATTTTTTTCCCAATCCCCCAGGAAATACATCTACATCTGGCATGCGGGAAACGCCTCATGTTATAGGAACTTGTCGCCGTCCCCTGCGGGGGCGTGACCGGTAGTCAGGATGCACCTATCAGGAGGAGTGGATTTGCTGGGGATTTTCGAGTCGGTTGGCCGATAGTCCAGTGAAACGGCAATATCGGACCCGTACTCCAGCAGGGAGGCTGGGGTATGGAGGGTCCAAACCGAAAAGGGTTCTCTCGATCAGGAGTGACACATGCAGCGGCGCATGATATCCGGTGTCCCGACTGGACCACCCTGAGTGCAGCGTGTATACGAAGAATTGTCCTCGGGGCCTATGATGCGTGTGCCCTCGGGCCCGATTTCCAATCTCTGCAAACGACAAATTGTCGGGGAGGAAACAAAATGACAAAGAACTTGTGGAAGATGTTCATTGTTGGCCTGATCTTGGTGGGCCCTGCTGTCTGCAGTGCGCTGACTGTCGCCGAGGCAGTGGCAACCGCAGGCGATGGGAAGTACGTGCAGATGGACCCAGGGAGTTCGATCACCCTGAACTTCGCGGAGGACTGCTACGGAACAGTGCCAGCCATCATACTGAAGCTGGCTAAGAACAGCAGCGGCATACTGATAGAGTTCTACCATGACAGCGCAAAACTGTCTTACGATTCCGATTCGGATGCGATTCCGGACGTGTTCAACTTCCTAACCACCGACTGGTACGGGCCGGACGAGAATCCAGAGCCCATGGATGTTGACTTGAAGGTCGGTTGGTACGGCGTCCCATTTGATTCTGTGGTTATAACGGTCATCCCAGGCGGTGTACTGTACCTCGACGCAGTGGAGGGGGCGGTTGACGAATACGACAATCCTGTGACGTGGACCTCCATTACATTGGCTGGGACAGACGATCCTGTCGAGATGACAGCGGATCTGGTCCTCAAGGTAGCGAGCTTCAATTTGCAGCAGGGTATAGAAAACAGTCTGGATGCGAAACTCAGCGCCGCATGGGATGCACTCAATGACATAAATGAAAACAACGACGCCTCGGCGGTGAACAAATTGGAGGCGTTCATCAATGAGGTCGAGGCACAGCGCGATAAGAAGATCGAGGGCTGGCAGGCCGACGCGCTGATTGCGGCCGCCCAGAAGATCATCTCGATATTGACGGGAACATAGCGAGTCATGCTGGAAAGAGTACGTCTCGCGAAGGAGCAAAACGTCAGTGGTAGGGCTGCGGGCTTCGGTTTGCAGCCCTTCTTCTATGCGCACCTACGAATCGGAGCCGAACTCGGAATCAGTTCGCTCCATCTGCCTACTGGATGCTGATCTGGCCCGTTGTGCTGTCCGCGGTGACTGTCTTTTGCTGCGATCCTATGGCCAGGGTCACAGTTCCGCCTTGGTTCGGGACGCCCCAGCCGCTGAAAACAACCTGCACGGCGCCGTTGAACTGTGCCCCGGTGAGGTCTGTGTTGTAGGGGTCGTCGGACAGACAAACGGTGTAATTGCCTGCCCGGCCGTCGGAGGCCGGGACGCCAACCAGTTCATACTGATCCGTCCCTGCGGAGAAGATGACGGTGCATGATGTGGATGTGGCCTTGGCGGCCGATTGTGCCAGCCGCAGGTCCGCGGCCACCCGCCGGGCCGCCAGGTCGAGCCGGTAGCGAGCCGAGGCCTGCGCGTATCGCGGCGCAGCGATTGCCGCGAAGACGACGACGATGGCCACCACGAGGGCAAGCTCGATCAGCGTGAAACCACAGTGTCGGACAAACGAGGCCGCAGGCTGCAGGCGGTAGGCTGTAGGCATCTCATGCCTCCAGCGTCCCACCTCCAGCCTGCGCCCCAATGGCGAATCCATGGCCCGCTCAATAGTCGCTGTACAGCGTACCCGCGGCGTCCGTCTCCGTGGTCGTGTTGGCATTGATCTCGCCTGTCCCCTCCGTGTAGATCCACCCGACGCCCGCCGCATCGGCTGTCGCGATTGTGGTGCTGCCCTTACGCGTGCCGACCGGCAGGGGGGGAATCGAGCGAATGTACGGCCCATAGATGTGGGTCGTGGTCTTCGTCGCGCTGACGGCGCCGGTTACGTCCGTGTATTGTGTCAACTGCTCATTGACGGTTGCGGCTGCTGGAAAGGCGCCTCCATGTTCGGCGGAGAACAAGTCGATTGCATTGCGGAGCACTGCGAGATTTCCCTTCACCGCAGCGTCGTTGGCGCCTGCCGAACCGCGGCTCATCCGCGGGATTCCGATGGCGGCCAGGATCGCGATGATGGCCACCACGATGACGACCTCAAGCAGGCTGAATCCGTTGTGGGACAATTCTCTGTTGCGTGCCATGCTGCCGAACCTCCTCATGAACCTCAATTGCCTGTGGCTGTTAGAGCACTCGATGTCATCGCCATATCGTCACGATACACGACGAACTTGAGTGTATAATACCGATGGCATAGACCGTGCGGACAACTGGAACATCGCGCCCCTCTTCGACTGTGGAGGGATCACTGAGCTTCTGCCAGCTTCAGTTCAACGGACTCCTGCGCGTCCTGGAAAATCGTCGATTCCCGGTCAATGGCAACGAGCCTGAACCCATCCAGCTCGTCTCCCAGTTGGAGCAGGCTGCCATCGACCAGGACACGCTTTCCCATCGCGTCGATAACGACTGCGTCCAGTTTATGGGTTTCCATGAATGCTGCGGCTGCGGTGGTCCGAGCATTGTTTTCGGCCTCGGAACCGGCCTCCTGTCGCCATGACGTGGGTAACAGGAAGGGATCGCGGGGGGAATCCATGTCCAGATGGTTCTCCGACCAGGCGCGTGCGAGCTTATCGCAAACCGCAGGCGTTGCAGGTCGTCCGTGTGGAGTCGGCGTCGGGGCGTTTGGGGGCCGCTGGATCGTGTATTGATCGACGAAATCAGCCGGTCCGGCCGGAGCGCTCCGGGGGAGAACGAATCCCCGATCGACAATCAGGACTGCCAGCCCGACGGCCAGGATCGCGATTCCCACTCTTTGTCGTCTGTTCGATGCCATAATGGCCACGCTCCCATTCTCAGTCTGGTTCCGCTCCCGATCCGTGCATCGTTCCTTGCCCTTCGGGGGCGGTATACCAGAGCAGTTCCAGCGTGAACCTTTGCGACGGACTTGTGCCGACGGAACTGCCTCCATAATGGAACGCCGCCACGCTGGTATCGGCAAAGGTCCGAGTCAGTTCGCGGAACAGGGTCAGTACTTCCCGATAACCGCCCCTTCCCGCGATAGTCATCGGCACGACGGTGCACTGTGCCGCAGGCAGTATATTCCCGACCAGCACATCGTCAATCTCCAGCCCGTGGTCGCCGAACAAGGCCGCCAGTCCGGCGATCCTCTCATTTGTTCGGCTTGGCGATTCGAGGAGAATCCGACCATTCGAGAGCCGTTCTCGCTCGGTAACCAGACAAGTCTCGGTGTCTCTCACCGATGCCTGGAGTTCAGCGAGGGTTTTCTCCTGCTCTCGCACCTGCTGGCGCAGTGCCGCGGCGGACGTGTTCTGCCTGAGGAGTGGCCCAATGACCCATGCGTAGGCGATTGCCGAGGCGCCGAGGCACAGAGCGACCCCGGCTGCGTCAATTCCCCAAAGCGACCACTGTGTGTTCCGCGTCTGTTTCATCCCTTTGCGTCCATTTACATCCGACAGTCGATACTGAATGCAATCGCCTGTCCGTCTCGGAACGCCTGACGGCAGCTCTTGACGAGTCTCACCGATTCAAACACCTTTGTGTGCTCCAGTCCAAGGACGAACTCGGAGAACGAACTCTGAGTGCGGGCGAAACCCGTCACTTTGAGTCTGTATCGTCGCGTGGACAGAAGCGTCTCGATCGGCGAGGACGACAGCCAGGTCTTCAGATCATTTGTTATCTCCGTTGCCTGCGAGTCGACTGTGACGAGATCGCACTCGCTGAGGACGATGTTGTCGTCCATCACGCTGGCCAAGAGGACAAGCAACAGGCCCCAGTCGGGCTGCGTGCAGACGGACTGGGCAACCTGCAGTCTGTGTCGGACGTCGGCCAGCTCACCCTTCAGTTGCGTGACCTTGGCACTTTGTTCGTGAACGCTCTGCTGTGTGGACCGACATCGCTCCTCCCAGCCGCTGTCTTCGCGGGCCCACGCAATGCGGGCAACCAGAAGAACGGTGCACAGCGTCGTCCCATAGGTCGCGCACGCGACCATCCATATCCGAAGCCGCCGTTTCCGACGTTTCCGGGCCAATCGACACGGTGGCATGAGGTTGATGTCGCTCACGCGCTATGCTCCATTGAACTTGGCCAGTCCCAGTGCAACTGCGATGGCCGGATTGTTCGCTTTGGTCAGAAGATGAGGATGGCTCCCCACGGTATTCGCCGCCGACGCCGTCAGTGTCTCAACGCCGAGAGCCGCGTGAAAGTGCTGGGAGAGCGCCGGCAAGACGGCTCCTTCTCCCATCAACAGCATGCGTCTGACACCCTCCGGTGGGTAATGGCGCGCCACGTACTCAAAAGGGCCCTGCAATTCCTGCACGAGTGCATCGAAGTGGCTTCGGGCGATGCCGCGGATCAGCGTCACAGACTGCTCGTCCAACGATTCCCCTGTGGGGATGCCGGACAGACCCACCATATTCAGGATGTCGCAGGCCGAATGGGTCGGCAGTCCGAATCTCTGGCCGAGATGCGAAACGAGGTTGGAGAAAGAATGGTCGGGGAGGAGCCGCTCATAGACCACGGTGTCGCCCCGAACCAACTGTAACTGTGTCGAACTCCACTCCAGATCCAACAAGGCTGTGACGGCGGGCGGCGGCAGGATCAAAGGGGCACAGGCTCTGAGGACTGCCGCAGGGCGAGCATCGAGAGCCTCGACGTGGAGCCCGTTGTCCTCAAAGATGTCGAGCAAGGCGTTCGCGACGTCGTGAGGGCAGCCGATGGCAAGGGCCTGTGTCGCGGATTGGACTGGACCCGCCGCGGGTTCCCAACAGATCATCTCAAACGAGTCCGGAGCCCGCTGGTGAATACGCGCCAGCTCCATTCGCGTGATTTGTCTCGCCGTCGTTCCGGAGACCTGACGGGGAAGTTCAATCATGCCGCGCAGGAGAGTTGCATCCGGCGCTGCGATGACGATATTCCGTCCGTGAAAGCCCTGTCGCTTCAGGATGCGTCCCAGTTCCAGAATCTCCTTGTCGCAGAGGGGTTGTCCGACATCCGTTCTCGATACGATCGCGATGGCCGTTGCACGGTACTGTCCCCGCGGGGCCTCCAATTGAACGGCCCGAATGCTGCGGGCGCTCACATCAATGCCGATGGCGGTGTGTCTTCCAAGGAGGCTTCTCATGAGGGGCCCCCTTGTGTCATTGACGTCAGATCGAACAAGGGCGTGAACATGCTCACCGAAATGAGTCCGACCAGCGCGCCCATGACAATGAGGATGAGAGGCTCGACAATGCTGGCGAGCGACCGAACGATCACCTCGTTCTCTTCGTCGAGGAAATCGGCAATGTTCAGCAGGAGACGATCCAGATGCCCGCTTCCTTCGCCGCTTCGGATGGCCTCGCACACAGAGGGGGGGATCAGCCAGGGGTCAGCGAACGCGAGATGGAGAGGTTCCCCTTTGGAGACGTACTCCTCCGCCTGCGAAATCAGTCTGGCGTAATGGAGGTTTCCGGATGCGCGTCGGACGAACTGCAGGGATTCGAGAACGGGGACATGCCCTTCCGTGAGGACGCCGAGGAGGCGTACAATGCGGGCCGTTGTCAGGCTTTTGCTGACGCCGCCAAGGCATGGGATCTTAAGGACGATCGTGTCGCGAAGAAACTCGCCCTTGCGTGTGCGGAAGAAAACAGCGACCCATGCGACAGCCACCCCAGGAAACAGCACGATCAGCCACCAATATGCCTGAAGCACTCCACTGACGCTCAGGAGAAATCTCGTACTGGATGGCAACGGCACGTCCAGAGTGGCGAACAACGAGGCAAATCGCGGCACGACGAGGATCAAAAGGACGGGCAGGATGGTCACCGCCACGAGGGCCAGGAGACTGGGGTAGATCATGGCCCCGATCACTGCGTTGCGGATCCGCAGTTGTTTTTGCTTCAGACTGGCCAGGCGGTCGAGCATCTCAGACAGGTGGCCGCTTGATTCGCCCGCTGAGACACAACTGCAGTAAATGGCATCGAAGTATTGAGGGTATTGCCTGAGGGCTTCCGCGAGCGGCGTCCCTTCCTCGATCCGGGTTCGAAGACCGATGACAGCCTGACGCCACGGGCCGGCCTTTGTTTGTCGCTCCAGCGCCCCGATTGCCTGGACAAGTTGGGTCCCTGATTGAAGGAGAACATGGAGGTGACGAGTGAAGACGGCCACATGCTTGATTTTTTGCCCCCTGCGCAGAGGCAGAGAAAGGCGGCGTGTGCGCTCCGGCGCCTTATCGACAGACGCCGTATCGAGCTGGGCGACGAACAACCCCTGCCGGCGCAGGGCTTCTGTCGCGGCCACCGCATCGGGGGACTCGATCATCCCATCGGTGGCATTCCCAAGGCGATCATAGGCCGTATAGGACAGTTTCATGACGTCGGCGCGGTTCCATGTTGTGTATTTGCGTTCAAGGACGGCGTTTCACAGGTGTCTTCGCTGTGCGTCACGGCGAGAATTTCCTCTAACGGGCTCTTTCCCGCCTGCGCCAGCAAGACTCCCTCCTCCCGAAGGGTGAGGATGCCATTGGCACGAAGCTCGTCGCGGAGTTCATGCGTGGGCGCTGCCTTGTGGATGAGACGCCGGATCTTACGGGTGACCTCCATGACAGCGTAGATGCCCGCACGGCCGCGATAGCCGGAGTTGTGACAGTCTTTGCAGCCGTTCCCGCGGCGGAAAGACTGGCCTGCCACGCGGGACAGTCCCGCGTCTCGCAACACGTTCTCCGCCGGGATGTACTTCATCGCACAACTCGGACATACGGTTCGAGCGAGCCGTTGGGCGATCACGCCATTCAGGGCGCTCGACAACAGGTAGGGTTCAATCCCCATGTCAGTCAAGCGGGCGACGGCGCCTGGAGCGTCGTTTGTGTGCAGGGTCGCCAGGACCAGGTGCCCTGTCAGCGCCGCCTGGATCGCCACGCGGGCTGTTTCTTCATCGCGGATTTCTCCGACCATGATGACGTCGGGATCCTGCCGGAGAATGCTGCGCAGGACTCGAACAAACGTCATGCCAATGGCTTCGTGAACTTGGATCTGGTTGATCGTGTCCAATTGGTACTCAACCGGATCCTCCACGGTGATGATATTGAGTTCAGGGCTCCTCAGCAGGTCCAGCGCAGAGTAGAGTGTTGTGGTTTTTCCACTCCCGGTTGGGCCCGTCACAAGGACCAGGCCATACGGTTGGTGCAACATTCTATGAAATGCCGATAGAGTCTCCTGTCGGAATCCCAGATCCTCCATGCGGATCTTGAGGTTCGCCTTGTCCAGGATGCGAACCACGACCTTCTCGCCGAGAAGAGTCGGCATGCTCGACACTCGCAGATCGATTTCCCGCCCCTTGACCAGGATTCGCACTCGACCTTCCTGCGGAAGTCGTTTCTCGGCGATGTCCATCTTCCCGATGACCTTGATGCGGGATACGATGGAGGCGTGCAATCCTCCGGGAGGAGCCATCAACTGCCGCAAGGTGCCGTCAATCCGATAGCGGATCAGCGTTCCGTTCTTGCTCGGCTCGACATGGATATCGCTGGCTCCGTCCTTGATGGCGTTTGTGAGCGCCATGTTCACCAGGTTGACGATGGGGCTGCCCTCGACCAGACGATCCAAGTCGGTGATCGGGCCCTCGTCTACGGTTTCTTTGTCAACCACTTCGAGGTTGGTTTCGGACAGGGAAGAGAGGAAGGAATCAATCTCCGTACTCCCGGACGAGTACTTCTTGATGAACTCGAGGATGTTGGCTGCCGGAGCCAGGACGGGGCGGATTTGACACCCCGTCAGTTGATGCAGCCGGTCGATCTTCGGCAAAGACTGTGGATCCGCCATGGCCACCGTCAGCGTGTTGTGGATTCGGAACATGGGAAGTGCCCTGAGACGCTCGGCTTCCTCTTCGCCGATTTTGCTCAGGAGGGAGAAGTCCACCAGGCCGTGGCGCAGGTGGCAATAGGGAATGCCGAGTTGCCCGGCGAGCACACGCAACAGGGTGTCCTGACTGACCAGGCCCTGTTCGACCAGTATCTCGCCGAGGGGGATGCCGCTGGCCTCTTGCGACAGGAGCGTCTGGCGGAGCTGATCGTTGGAAATGATCCCTTCCGCCACCAGGACATCACCCAGGCGAATTGTGCTGACGCCGGCTGTCACAGGAAGCTCCTGACTCCAGAAGTCACGTCTTCGAAGTGCTCAAACTCAGACGACACGCCCGTCAACGCCAGCACGTCCTTGAGCGTTTGATCTGCGGCACAGATCTTCAGAGGCTTGCCGCTCCGGGCCAATTCGTCCGTGATTTCCACAAGACACTCGAGCCCCGCGCTGTCGACAAACGGGACGGCCGATACGTCCAGGACGACCCGTCCGAGGTTTTTGTATATGGCGTCCTTGAGACTCTTTCTCAATTCATCCGTTTCGCTGTGTACGAGGGGCCCGTCAGGCCGTACTACCGCAACAGCGCCGCACTGTTGTGTCCGGATCTTCATTGCCAGAGTCCTCCACTCCTGTCGGCAGGGTCAACGTAAAGGTGCTGCCCTTGTTCAATTCCGATTCGGCGGAGATCAATCCGCCGTGCAGATTCACAATCTCCCGCGTGATCGCCAGTCCCAAACCGGAGCCCGTCAGACTGGTGACGCGGCTGTCCTTGGCGCGATAAAAGGCTTCGAAGATCCGGAGCAAGTCCTCTTTTCCTATGCCGATTCCGGTATCCGCGAACGTAAATGTGACCTGACCTGGCTCGACCTCGGCGCTGACGGTCACATGGCCTCCCGAAGGCGTGTACTTGAGTGCGTTTCCGAGCAGGTTGTGCACCACGAGAGCGAGCTTGTCGCGATCCGCGCGGATGACGGGGAGTTTCGGCGGAAGCTCCAATCGCAGGGTGATGCCCTTCTCCCTCGCGGCGGCTTCGTAGTCTGCCCTCAAGGAGGTCATGAACTCGTTGAGACGGACGTCGTCTCGCTGCAACGCGAAAGACCCCGCCTCGATCTCGGAGATGGAGAGAACCTCCGAGACGGAACGCTCCAGTCGCCTGGATTCGTTGTTGATAACGTTCAGGCCATCCGCGATCTCCGTGGAGACGCCTTTGCAGTGATCCAGGATGCTTTCGACGTAGATCCTGATGTTGGTCAGCGGCGTGCGGAGTTCGTGGGCTGCTTTCGCGAGGAAGCTCTTGCGGGACGCCTCCGCGCTGCGTTGCTGCGTAATATCCTCGATCAGCATCATCACGCAGGACGAATCTGTTCCGCACTTGGGACGGATGGTGAACCGCAGAATGCCGGAGATGCCGCAACTGTCGCACTCCATCTCGACTACGCTTGGTTTCGCGGAACCACTGCGGCATGCGTCTTGCGCTGCCTGGATCACCTTCTCAGCGTTGACCGCACAGGATATCTCCCTGTGCAGGAACTGATCCCGGTCCTTGTGCAGCAGCATGGCGGCGGCGCCGTTGGCGTAGATGACACGGGCCTCCCTGTCCATAAGGACCAACCCATGCGGGAGCACGTCGCACAGATGCGCCAGTTCAGCGTCTGTACCTCCAATGTTCTGCATGGATGCCTTGACCTGTTCGATTTCTTTGCGTAACTGCTGGCCTTGTCTGGCTGCCAGGAGTTTGTTCCATGCGACGGCCTCACTGCCAAGTTGTGGGTCCAGTTCCAGAGTCGATACGTCTCTCGTGCCTTCCATAATCGCCGACAAGCCATCATGGATCGCCGCCATGGCCTTCAGCCGAAACCGGGTATGCCGATGGACCAGGAGCAGGATGGCCAGGGCCAAACACGCGACGGCCATCTGAGCGGTCTGAAGCTCTAACTGTGTTCCCCCGACCTGGTCCAAACCAGCGACGATCTCCAATGACGCCGCACCACGACCACGGACCTCCAACGGAAATGTCAGGGTCACGGTGTCGCCGTTGCACGCCTCCGAGTAGTCGCCTTGACCGCCGGACCAGGAATCGGGCAAATTCAGCTCGTTGATATCTCCAGGATCCGAAGCGGCAACCACGCCGCCTCCGGGAAGAACGATGCGGCAATAATGGAAACGTCGTTCCAGGCTGGTCTCCAGAATTGTGCGTCTGAGCATCGACAGTTCATTTGTGGTCAAGAGGACTTCGGCGGTCTTTGCCAGGAGCGTGCCAACCGATCTCGAGTTCTCAATGGAGGCTTCCTGCATCACGTTCTTCTGAAAACGGACGTTGTCCAGGATGCTCATCATGAGATTGACCAGGAAAATGCCCACCACGACGCAGATCAGCAGGGCAAATAGTGAATCGCCCCGCAGAATATCGCGACGCGCAACAAATAGCTTCCTGGTTATCGGCCCATGAGCCTGCATCAACAGTCTCCTCATAGAACTGTCGTTCCTACCCGCTGTTCTTCGGCTATCTGCCAGAGGGGCTTGATGACCTGCTCCCGGTTTATGAGTCTGTCACGATTCCTGCTCCATCTCGCAGATCACGATAGTCTACAAACATACAGGTGTATGGTGGGGACATCTCATCACAAAAGCAAAGGCCGTCTCTGAAGGGGGGGACTGGATTCTCGCTTCAGCAACATTTCATGTGAAGAACAAGGATGTAGTTTATCGCATCGGGCGACCTTGCTGGCAACTCGGATGGCCCAGGCTTGAACGCGCTGGGGCCCGGCCGGAGGCCATTCCATTCTGGTTAGGTGATGTGCAGGATAAACGAGCCTCCCAGCTCAGTGTCTGGGGCGATGTGCCAGGCGGTTCGGGTCAACTTCTGCAGGAAGCGGGTGTCGTGGCTGACCAGCAGCAGGGCACAGGGACAATCGGCCAAAGCCGCCTCCAGAGCCTCGATGGAGGGCAGGTCCATGTGGTTCGTCGGCTCATCGACCGCCAGGACATCGGGCTTGAGCCAGAGGGCCACCGCGATCTGCGCCCGCTTGCGCTCGCCGTGCGAGAGCGTCTGCCAGCGGTCGGGCCAATCCATCCCGACGCCCAGCATCTCGCGAATGCTCCACGCCGGCTTCGTCCGGTCGTCCAGAAGCTCCTTCAATCGGCCCGGCGCATCGTCCGTCCGTTGCGGACAATAGACAGCTCGACGCGGAGCCTCGACCGTTCCGGCGTCGGGCGTCAACTGGCCCGTGGCCAGTTTCAAGAGGGTGGTCTTCCCCGCTCCGTTGGCCCCGACCACGCCGGACCAGCCGCAGGGCAGGTGCAGGGAGAGACTGGAGAACAGGGGTTCTGCTGCGGAGGGATACGCAAACGTCACGTTGTGAAATCGGACAAATAACCTGCTCATGGCCTTCGTTCGCTACGGTTCGGCGCAATCGCCGAAGGGCGGCCCGGTTTGGGGCAATCTCGTTGAACAACGACTCGGCTGTATTTGTCTAATTCCGCATGTACGTGAGTCCTTCACATCGGATTGAATTCTACCCGTCTATAGGCAGGAGTGGGAACGATGTCAAGTCGGAAACGAACGGCTTCGAAGATGTTGCAGGACATTCGATTCCCCTGTAAGATGTCGCCGTCCTGGTGTCCCGCGGTGTGGCGGAAAAAGGCGGATCGGGTCTGTATTCTGCAACGGGATCTCTGAGTTCGCTTTCGTTGAAGAATGGAAGTGACGAGTCTTTCGGCGCGCGACGTTCGGAGTCCCGCCTGCAGGCGGTTCCGGACCACGGAAACGCGGGACTCCGAACGGATTCGCTCGAATTGGAGGTATGAAGCATCGTGGTCCACATTCTCAAAGGCAATGGAACGGCCCGCCGCACGGGGTTCACGCTGGTGGAGTTGCTGGTGGTGATCGCGATCATTGCCCTGCTCATGACGATCCTGCTGCCGGCGCTGTCCCGTGCCAAGAACCTGGCGAGGCGGACCGGGTGCCTCGCCAACCTCCGGCAGATTGGCATGGCGACCGCCTCCTACACCAACGACAACATCGGCCGGATGCCCTTCGTTCCCGACGCCGACTTGCAGCTCACGCCCCCGGTCAACGACAGCGGCAAACGCTACAACAGCATGGGCTCGTTCATGCCGTTGCTCGATCCGTACGTCGGATCGATCGAGGTCTGGGTGTCCGTGCCGACCAAAGTGGTGACGGCCGATTCCTGGCTCATGCACTTCAGCAGTCCCTGGCGACAAAACGGCGTCGAGCTGCCCGAACGCGGTTGGTCGAATTACATCAGCGACAAGCTCGCGGAATTCAACGTTGCCCAGGCCCGCTACCTCCGCGGCCGGACGCCCGAGAGCTGCGCCAAGCTCCGCGGCACGAGCACCGTCTCCGAGGAATGGCTGATGAGCCCGTTCTTCGAGCGGTCCTGGTGGTCCGGCTTCCACGAGTTGTGGAGCGTTGGCGACAGCGTCCCGCCGGTCGAGGGCTGGTCCGCCCACGACGGCGGTCGCAACCAGCTCTACCTCGACTTCCACGCCGACTGGGTCCGCAGGGACATCAAACCCTGACCCGGCCGCGAGCCATCATCGCCGAAAAGAACGAAAGAACACACAAAAGGAGAAGAAGCCTTCATTCTTCGCGAGTGCGGCTTTTTTCGTTTCTTTCGGCAACCGCCAACTTGTTTTTGTCCCATCCGGTTCAAGCGTACTCTTCCTTGGACAGAGATTCCGGCCTTCGGCCGGGGGGCATTGGGCCAGAGACAGGGTGGACGATTCCGGGGACATCATACTTCCCCAACTGTTATTGTCTTTTTTTCTTGTGTGTCGCAGGCACTCTGCCATAATGGCATGGGATACAGACGTCTGGAAGGGGGGACAGTCGGTCTCTCGTTTGGACGAAGGGTCTGCATAAGATGAAGCAGAACGACCTTCAGAATGCCTTTGTTCCAGGAGATTCAACGTCGTGAGTGATGTTATCTTGTTACTCTATCGCATTGCGATGCAGTTGCGGCGATGGCATGTGCCGGTGCTGCCGGTCATGATTCAATACATGATTCGTCTGGTCTTTGGCTGTCATATTTCGCTGGGCGCGAGAATCGGCAAGTACACGCACTTGGCGTACGGGGGGCTGGGCACCGTTATCCACTCGGACTGCGTTATTGGCGAGAACGTCTACATCGGAACGAACGTCACAATCGGAGGCCGCAATGGAACCGGACGGGTTCCGGTGATCAGGAACAACTGCTTCATTGGTTCGGGCGCGAAGCTCCTCGGCAGTGTCGTCGTGGGGCCGGACGCGGTGGTCGGCGTCAATGCGGTTGTGCTCACCAACGTCCCGGAGCGATCGTGTGTGGCGGGCGTCCCAGCGAAGATCATCAAGACGAATATCAACCTGTCGGACTACCGTCTTCCACAGGACATGAAGCACTACTGCCCACAAAGAGAATCGGCGCATTAACATGCGAAGTGCAACACGGCCGTTCAGAGACAACACGAGCGATCCGATAGCACAGTGACGTTCAAGAGACGGAGGGGGCTTTGCCCCCGGCCCCCTGGGATTTTTCGTGTTGGGCCAGAGACAGGATGGAGGGTAAGGCGATGCGACATCTATGCAATGTCGCCCCTGCCCCTGGGCCGCAGCAGCGCTCGACTTTGGGGATCAACCTTTACGATAGGCTGCAAAGGATATCCCGTATAGTCGAGTGGACAATCCTCGTTCCCGCCGGACAGCCTTGAATTACGCCAACGACGCGGGCGTGGAGTACTCGTATGACACCGCGAGCCGGTTACTTTCTCTTGACAATTCGACCGGTTCCGGGCACTATGTATATGAGTAT
>CAZDTD010000012.1:0-45008 GCA_964507995.1 uncultured Pirellulales bacterium
GTAGAGCAGGGGACTCATAATCCCTTGGTCCAAGGTTCGAATCCTTGTGGGCCCATTCCTGAACTCACGTTGTGTCCGGTGATGGAGGCCGCAGAGCAGAGAGCAGACACTCCGCGGAAATTTCCTTGTCAATTCCTACCCGAAAGGCGATATTACCGAGGAGGAAGTGCCGCCGGGCGGGTTCGACTTCGATCAGATCATGAACCGGCTCAAAGTGATGGCGGGACTCGACCCGGTACTTTACAAGGAACCGCAAAAAGGCAAAATCTCCCTCTGCATTTGCGGCATCTGGCACCATCTGGACACGACCTTTGTCGATTCCGTTGACGACTCTCGGTGCGAGATCACAGCACATCGAGGAGAGCCGCTATAGAGGCGAAGGGCAACCAGTGACTTCGATCCCCGACAGGGTTGTTGTGGGCAGGCACACCATGTGGGTATCATAGTAGCTGGAAGGAAGGACACCATGACCAAACGTTCGGAATTCAGAAAGCTCGAAGGCCTCATGCGGCGCCGCACACGCCCTTCGCCGAGAACGGCGACCTCAACCTGAAGGAGATCGGGAAACAGGCCGCCTTTACCTTTTGCGCGCCTTCATGGGCGTCAGCGAGGCCCTCTACATCCCCGCCGGCCTGGCGTTCATCGCCGATTACCATCGCGGTCCGACCCGGTCGCTGGCAGTCGGCATCCACATGACGGGTCTCTACGTCGGCCAGGCGCTCGGCGGATTCGGCGCCACGATCGCCCGCGATCTCTCCTGGCAGAGGACCTTCCAAGGCTTCGGGCTGGTTGGTATTCTCTACGCCCTCGTCCTGGCGTTACTCCTGCGGGAACACTCGATGCGGCACGAAGGCAGCCGACCGAAACTCGAGACGTCCCAGGACGGCATCGGCTCCATCGCGCGCAGTCTCAGCCTGCTGTTGGGCACGCTGAGCTTCTGGGTGATCCTGTTCTACTTCGCGGCGCCGAGCTTTCCCGGCTGGGCCACGAAGAACTGGTTGCCCACGCTGTTTTCGAAGAGCCTCGGTCTGGACATGGCCCAGGCAGGCCCCCTCGCGACCATCGTCATCGCGGCGTCCGCGTTCGCAGGGGTCTTCCTGGGCGGGATCGTCGCCGACCGCTGGATTCAGAAGAACCTCCGCGGCCGAATCTACACGGGCGCCATCGGCCTGAGTTTGACGGTTCCCGCCATCGTGCTTCTGGGACTCGGCGGGCAGACGCCAACCGTTCTGGGAGGCGCCATTTTGTTCGGGATCGGTTTCGGCATGTTCGACGCAAACAACATGCCGATCCTCTGCCAGTTCGTGTCACCCCGCCACCGGGCGGCCGGCTACGGGCTGATGAACATGACGGGCGTCACGGCCGGCGCGCTCGTCACCAGCCTGCTGGGCAAATCTGCCGAAAGTGGACATCTCGGCCGGGACATCGCGCTCCTGGCAATCCCGGTCGCCCTGGCTGTCGTGCTGCAACTGGCGGTCATCAAACCCGTCTCGGCCGACCAGCCAGATGAGTAGGAACGCCACCTTTGCCCGCGGCTGTGGTTTCCGCCGTGGCGGCCAACACAATGGCCATTTTTCCCAGCCGAATGCGTCACTCGCTTACAATCGCGATCCTGGACCAGAACCCGGCTTCGAACCGCCAATCGGTGGGCTCGTTCACCAGTTCGAGCTGGACGCTCTTGCCTGCGAACTGCGACAGGTCCACGCTCACTTCGGTCCAACCCATCGTCGTCGTGTCCGGACCGATGGTCTTTCGCAGCAGTTGTTCGCCGTTGGTCCGAACGATCAGGTCCCAATCGCCCCGGGCATCGTGACCCACTTCAAGCTTCAGAACGCTCTTTTTGTCGGCCGGCAGCGTCAACGTCCTCGTGATCACACAGCCGACCGTCGGGCTCAGCGGATGCGTCACCAGGACGTTCTTTCTGCCCCGCACTTCTTCTTTCAGGCCGGGGTCCATGTCCTCGCCGCACTTGGCGATCTTCCACGCCGGCGCGAACTGCTCGATTGCCTTGGACAGGTCCTTGCCGCTCTCGGCGGTGATCCGGGCCATCTCCGCTTCGGTGTAGCGGCTGCCCGCGACGGGCCCGGCCTCCCAGCATTGTTCCAGCGGCGTCGGGTTGACCTTCTGTCGCGGAATCATGAAGAGCTCGCCACCCTGCTTGTCCACAGCGATCTTGCCGCCGCAGTTGACGACCGCCTGGCGTGCCAGCTTTTCACAGACGCTGACGAGCGTCGGGAAATTGTACGGCGTATGGCTGAACTTGCCCGTCGGGTCCAGGGCGATCTTGAATCGGTCGGGCAGGTTCTTGAATCCCATCGTCGTGAACAGGATGCCCGCCGCACTGGACGGATTGCAGTCAGAATCCTGGCCGCAGCGAGTGGAGATCTCGATGGTCTTGTCGGGATCGCCGTCGCCGTAGAGAAGACCCATCACGATATACGCACCGTTAATCTTGGCATCAATGTTGAAATCCGCTTCGGGCCCGGAGCAGGAGAACCGCCGGTACTGCGGATTGAGCTGGTATTTTTCGTTCGTCAACTGCCAAGCCTTGGCCCAGTCGTCGGGGTACTGCTTGTGCCACTTCAGTAGGTCGCTGATACACTCGTGGTACATGCTGCCTTCCGGAATGCAGCGGAGCCCGGCCTCCACGATCTTGATGATGTCGTCCTCGAAGAAGGCCTCGGCGTACATGCCTCCGACGAACTGACCGCCGTAGAGACCGTCGCCGTAGTTCATGAGCCGGCCGAAGATCTCGCCCAACTGGATGGCTACATTGGGCATGCCCGGCGCAATCAGGCCGGCATAGTCGGCTTCAATCTGGTAATCGATGTCATCGGCGTGGGAGTTGAACTTCGGATGTCCCGAGTCCGGCGGCGCGATGCCGGCCCGCAGGTTGTCCCGTCCGGCCTTATTGGCGTGCCAGAGGGGGTAACCGCTGTTGGCAAAATCGATGCCAGCCTGGCGAATAGACACATCGAAGCCGTACACTTCCAGCGTCCGGACGAAGGTCATCTCGACATAGATGTCGTCCTGCTCGAACTGGTTGATCATCTGCGGTTCCCATTGCGGCATCTTGTCCTGCGGCATGATGACGCTCTGGTACTTGAACTCGGTGGGAGCTCCCCAGCCGACGCCGGCCATCTGGCCGACCCAGCCAGCCTTCATTTTGTCGACGTACTCTTCGACGCGGATCTGGCGATCCCGGGATTTCCCTATCCGCGGGCCATTCTCTCGCAACCGTTGGCAACCGCCGCATTCGACCAGGACCGCCAGCAGGACAACGCTCAGGAAGAGACTGCGACTCATGACAAATCTCCTTCACTCCGTGTGTATATGGGCTGATCGTACGCACGACAAAGGCGCACCCAGCCGGCCTCACAACCCGGAAGCCGCCGTGGCCCCTTATATATCGCCACCGGCCCGGCGGGTAAAGCGAAAACACCGCCCGACACCCGGACTATGTGCGATATTTGCATGAGAATTCCTGCAAAGTTGAAATCCCCCCGGCGGACTGTATAATGGCGAGGCATCGGAAATGAGTTCCGAGCCATCATTGTCAATGTTTTGACGAGCAGAGAGAATGAGGAAACGCTGGATGTGGTTTGGCCTTCCAAACGCGATGGATCGCGCCTGGGCTCCTGTTCTGGGTATGATCCTGTGTATTGCGGTTTCGTGTTGCCAGCGTGTTGCGGCGGAGACCTGGCGGCTCAAGGGGGGGGAGACGCTCGAAAGGGTCGCCGACGATCCCCAGGATCAGTATCTGCATGCCATCGCCGATCTCAAAACGCTCGTGAAGGAAGGCGATGTCTCAGAGGTCAAGGACGCGCTCAAGCAGATCAAGGACGAATTCCCCGACCGCGTCGGCCCGGACCTCAGCTTGTTCGTCCTGGGCGAAGTGCGGTATTGGCAGGACCGCTACGGCAAGGCCCTGGTCAAGTACGAGAAGCTGCTGAAAGATTACCCAGGGAGTGAATACGCCGGACTGGCCCTGCAGCGGGAGTTCGACATGGCCCAGGAGTACATCGAGGGCCGCAAGAAGGTCGTTCTCGGGTTCATCCCGCTTTCCGGCTCGGCCGAAGGCATCGAGCTCATGGAGAAGGTCAGCGACCGCGCCGGTCTGGATGAGCCCAACGGCGTCGGTCTTCGCGCCGCCATCCGCGTCGCCGAGTATTACGAGGCCCAGGAGAAGTACATTGAGGCCTACCTGAAGTGGTCCGAAATCGCCTCCTACTGGGAGACCGGTCCGATCGGCAAGCGGGCCCTCTACCGCATGGCGGAGGACAACCTGGCCGCGTACAACTACCCGCCGGAAGAGCTGCGTGCGAACTACGACGCATCGAAGCTGACCACGGCCAAGACGTACTACCAGAAGTTCCTCCTGCTGTATCCCGAGGAGGCCAGGCAGAACGAGGTCCCGCAGAAGATCGAGCAGATCGACGAGCAGATGGCCCAGAAACAGTACACCATCGGGCAATACTACCGACGGACGGGCGAAAAGCGGGCCGCAAACCTGTACTTCGACATGGTCGTGCAGAACTGGCCCAAGACGGAGACTGCGGCCTTAGCCAAGGAAGCTCTGGAAGAGAACGAGGAACAGACCCGTGGTAAGTAAGGAAGAAAATTCGAACTCCGAAGGACGAAATTCAAAACAAGCGTCAACAACCGAAATTCGAAATTCAAAACGACCAAACACCCGGAGCGCGACAGCGTTTCGGTCATCGGGACTTTGTGCTTTGGACTTGTTTCGGATTTCGAATTTCGTGCTTCGAGTTTCCGCCGTCTTGATAGTTTGGGGATTCGGGTTGGTCTTGGGCGGTTGCGGCAGTTCGACCGGCTACTCGAACGAATCGCTGTTTCCAAGCGAAATCGAAAGCGTCTACGTGGAGATGTTCGACAACCGCAGCTTCCGCCGCGGGACCGAGTTCACGTTCTCAAACGCCCTGGCGAAGCAGATCGAGACGCAGACCCCCTGCAAGATCGTGTCGAGCCGGGACCGCGCCGACAGCGTCATGAGTGGCCAGCTCGTCACAGTCAGCGAATCGATCCTGACGCTGGAGCGGGACCTGGGCCGGGCGCTCGAAAAAGAGGTGGTGCTGACCGCTGTGGTGAACTGGAAGAGCCTCAAGAGCGGCAAGCTCATGATCAACAACCAGACGGTCACCGCCGCAGCCAGCTATTCCGAGTTCCAGGGCCAGGACTTCACCTATGCGTCCGCCGTGGCGGCAAACAAGCTGGCCCAGAAAGTCGTACAGCTTATGGAGAATCCGTGGTAAACCAATGTACGTATATGCGGGTCGATCGAATGAACGTGCATGCCACAACTTTTGACTGGAACCATAATTGATTATGAGAAACGATTCAGATAATGCACAAAACGATTCGCCCCGGGACTCCGGCAAGCGTCCAAACAAGAAGCCGCAATTGCCCGGCTATCGGCGAGGCCCGTTCAGTTGGCTGATCGTGGCCATCGTCGTCTTCACGGCCATGTTGATGCTCCAGCAGGGACTTGTGACCAATGAGCTGCGATGGGATGAGTTCGCCCAGTACCTGGACGCAGGCCAGATCGAGGAGATCAAGATCGGAGACACCGAGATTTCGGGCAAGTTCCGCGAGGGCTCGGAACCCTCGGGACAGAAAGGCCTGTCCTTCAAGGTGAACTACAAGCCGGAGTCCGGGGCCAAGGAACGCCTCAACGAAAAACTCGCAGTCCTCGAGACACGTGCAAAGGAAGACCCGAAGTACAAGGTCGTGGCCAATGAGTACACCAAGACGCAGATCTGGATGCTCATGTTGCTCAACTGGGTGCTGCCGATCCTGCTGCTCGTGGGCTTCTTCTACTTCTTCTTCGCTCGCAACCTGCGAGGCGGCGCCGGCGGCATGCTCATGTCGTTCGGCCGCAGCAAGCACCGCGTCCACGGCAAGGACCGCGTCAAGGTCACGTTCAAGGACGTCGCGGGAATCGACGAGGCGAAAGACGAAGTAGGCGAGATCATCGAGTTCCTCAAAAATCCGCGGAAGTTCCAGCGGCTCGGCGGCCGCATCCCGCGTGGCGTGCTGCTGATCGGCCCGCCGGGCTGCGGCAAGACCCTGCTGGCCAAGGCCATCGCCGGCGAGGCGGACGTCCCCTTCTTCAGCATCTCCGGCAGCGATTTCGTCGAGATGTTCGTCGGCGTCGGCGCCTCCCGCGTCCGCGATCTCTTCAAGCAGGCCAAGGACAATTCCCCCTGCATCATCTTCCTCGACGAAGTGGACGCCATCGGTCGCAAGCGCGGCGCCAGTTTCGTCGGCGGCGGCCACGATGAACGCGAGCAGACGCTTAACGCGATCCTCGTCGAGATGGACGGGTTCGACACGAACGACCAGGTGATCGTAATCGCCGCAACCAACCGCGCCGACATCCTGGACCACGCGTTGACCCGTCCGGGACGGTTCGACAGGCAGGTGGTCGTGCCGCTGCCGGATCTCAAGGGCCGTCTCGAAATCCTCCAGGTGCACGCCCGCAAAGTCAAGCTCAGCCCGACCACCGGTCTCGACCGACTGGCTCGAGGCACGCCCATGTTCAGCGGCGCGGACCTGGCGGCGATCATCAACGAGGCCGCCCTGGCCGCGACGATGGCCAACAAGGACTACATCGAAGGCTCGGACCTGGAGGAGGCGAGGGACAAGGTTCGATGGGGACGCGCCAAGAAGAGCCGCGTCGTAGACCAGAAGGAACGCGAGATCACCGCGTACCACGAGGCCGGCCACACGATCGTGCAGTCGCTGATCAAGGACGCCGATCCGCTGCACAAAGTCAGCATCATCCCCCGCGGCCCCATGGGCGGCGCGACGTTCGCTTTGCCCGAGAAGGATCGCACCCTGTTCACGAAGCGATACTGCATCGCCCTGCTGCAGGTCTGTTTCGGCGGCCGCATCGCGGAGCAGTTGTTCTGCGACGACATCTCCAGCGGCGCCCAATCGGACATCGAGCAGGCGACCCGGATCGCCCGGCAGATGGTCCTGACCTGGGGCATGAGCGACCATCTCGGCCCGGTCAGCTACGGGTCCGATCAGGGAGTCCGGGAGCTCGAATACATCATTCCGACGGAGCGCGAGTACTCCGAGAAGACCGCGGAGGACATCGACGCCGAGGTCCGGCTCATCATGGACGAGGCCTACAAGAAGGCCCGGGACGTGATCGAGGAGAACCGGAACAAGCTCGAGGGCATCGCCCAGGCGCTGCTCAAATACGAGACTCTCGACGCCGACGACGTGAAGCTCATCCTGACCGGGGGACAGTTGGATCGTCCCACGGTGGGCGACCTGCTGGCGGCCGAGCAGGCCAAACATGTGGATGAGACGGACAAGCCCCAGCCGCAGCAATCGGCCGACTGATCGCTGCGATGCGTTTGGAGTGCACAAGTCGAGATGAACGGAACCAGGATTGTTCTGATTTCTGCGGTCTGCGCAGCGTTGTGGGTTCCTGTCGCCTTCGCGCAGAACGACGGAACCGACGGTGCGACGGAGATCGTGCAATTCGAGTTCGAGCAGTCGTCCGCGTCGCTGAAACCGGCCCGTTGGAACGAGCGTCCCGGAATCGAGGTTGTCTTCGAGGGCACGGACGACATCCACTACTACGCCAGGCCCGAGACGGCGCCCGCCCCCGGCCTGGAGTTGAAGATCACTACCGCTTCGGATAGCCTGAAATTCGACGGCGTCGTCCTGCCCGAGTGGCAGCTCTTCGACGACCCGACAGGTCAGCAGATCGAGGTCTACGTCGGCAACTTCTCCGCATTCATCCCGATCCAGGGGGAATCGATGGCCTCGCAGGCCAAAGAGGTCTCCGTCACCGTGACCATCGCAGGAATCGCCTGCACGAGCAAGCTCTGCCTGCCGCCCTTTGAGAAGACGCTGACCGCGACCCTGAACCTGGCCGACGTGGCGAACTGGCCCACCAGTTCCGCCGCGGTCCCATCCCCTGCCGCGGGCCCGCCCCATTCCGCTGATTTGCCTGTGTCCGTCGCCGAGAAATCGGGCAGACAGTCGGTTCTCTCCTACAGCCGCGGCGTGTACTACCTGCTGGCACTCGTCGCAGGGCTCTCGATAAACGTCATGCCGTGCGTGCTGCCGGTGCTGCCCTTGATCCTCCTGAGGCTGGTCGATCACTCGCGTCAGGCCGGCCGGCGACGCATCGCACCGGGCCTGGCGTTTTGCGCCGGGGTCATCCTGTTCTTCGCGACCTTTGCCCTCCTCTCCGCGATCATCACGCTCACCACCGGCGCCGTCCTCGACCTGAACAGCCTGTTCCGCTATCCGACCGCGGTGATCGTCCTGTTCCTGGCGATCGTCTTCTTCGGACTGGCCATGCTGGACATCGTGACGCTGTCCCTGCCCTCTTCCGTCGCGGGACACCAGGGCAAAAGCTCCGGCCTGGCCGGCTCGCTGGGCATGGGTTTCTTCGCAGGCGTGCTCAGCACGCCGTGTAGCGGCGCCCTGCTCGGCTTCGTCCTCGTCTGGGCCCAGACGCAGCCTCTGGCCGTCAGCGGCACGGCGATCACCCTCATGGGCGTCGGCATGGCCCTACCCTACGCGGTCATCGTCCTGATCCCATCCCTGCTGGACCGTGTTCCCAAGCCGGGGTACTGGATGGACATCTTCAAGAAATCCACGGGGTTTCTGCTATTTCTGATCGCGGTGAAGCTCACGCTGGCCGCTTTGCCCAAGGACCGGCTGCTCAACGTCCTCATGTACGGCGTCCTCTTCAGTTTCTGCGTCTGGATGTGGGGCAAGTGGGTCGATTTCTCGACGCCGGTCGCGCGCCGCAGGATCGTTCGACTGGTCGCTGTGACGCTGGCCGTCGGGGCCGGACTGTGGTTGCTCCCGTCTCCCACAAAGACCGCCGGAGCGACTCTCGACTGGAAACCCTACGATGCCGAGGTGGTGCAGCGGGCGATCTCGCAGCGACGACCCGTGCTGCTGAAGTTCACCGCCGACTGGTGTACGAACTGCAAAGTCGTGGAGAAGCGGGTCTACGAGGACCCGACCGTCGTGGAGATCGTGCAGGCGAAAGGCGTCCTGTCCATCAAGGCCGATACGACGGTGATCGACTATCCCGCCACGAAGGACCTCAGGCAGATCTACGGCGAGGCGGGCAACGTGCCTGTGACCGTCGTCCTGCTGCCCGACGGGTCCCGGGAGAAACTCCGGGGCATTTTCGACAAGGCGGAACTGATCGCACTTCTTTCGAAACTCTCAGGGAGCGGTACGTAAATGGCAGGGAAAAAGAAGTCCGTCGCGTTCGACAAGGCCGCAGCCGCCGAGCGGGTCAGGCTGATCGGGCCGATCCTGAAGAAGGCCTACCCGCAAGCCGGCATCGCGCTGCATTACACAAATCCGCTCGAACTGCTGATCGCGACGATCCTCTCGGCTCAGTGTACCGACGCGAGGGTGAACATCGTCACGAAAGACCTGTTCCAAAAGTACAGGTCGGCCGACGACTGGGCCGGCGCCGAGTTGAAGCAGATCGAGCAGGACATCAAGCCCTGCGGCTTCTACCACAACAAGGCCGCCAGCATCCAGGGGGCCAGCCGGAAGGTCCTCTCAGATTTCGGCGGCAAGGTCCCGCGCACGATGGAAGAGCTGGTGACCCTGCCCGGCGTGGGCCGCAAGACCGCCAATTGCGTGCTCGGCAACGCGTTCGGCCAGCCTGCGATCATGTGCGACACGCACGTCATCCGCCTGTCCCGCCGGCTCCAGTTGTCGCCCAACTCCGATCCGGTAAAGCTCGAGTTCGATCTGGCCGATATAGTCCCAAAAGAAGACTGGACGCTCTTTTGCCATCGGTTGATTCTGCACGGGCGAACGGTCTGCAAGGCCCGAAAGCCGGACTGTCCGGCGTGTCCGATCGCGAAACACTGCCCTGTGGCCGACAAGCCGGAGCTGTGGTAGTCAAGGTTTTGAAGATGAAGGATTAGGCCTATATCATGCGATGGAAGACGAATCATTTCGCTGAGACGACCGACAAGCCCGTGAACGACCTGTGGCGGATCTTCCGGATCATGGCCGAGTTCACGGAAGGATACGACGAGCTGGCAACGGTGGGTCCGGCCATATCGATCTTCGGTTCCGCGAGGACCCCGAAGACCCATCCGCACTACCTGCTGGCCGAAGAGACGGCCCGCAAGGTCACCCGGGCGGGCTTCGCCGTCATCACCGGCGGCGGAGGCGGCATCATGGAGGCCGCCAACAAAGGCGCCGCCGACGCCGGGGGGTGCAGCATCGGCCTGAACATCGAGATCCCCCACGAACAGATTCCGAACGATTACCAGAACCTGTCCCTGCATTTCCGATACTTCTTCGTCCGCAAAGTGATGTTCCTGAAGTACGCCCACGGGTTCATCGTCTTCCCGGGCGGCTTCGGCACGATGGACGAGTTCTTCGAGTCCGCCGTGCTGATCCAGACCCTCCGCCAGGCGAGTTTCCCCGTCATCCTCATGGTCAGCAGCTACTGGAAAGGACTGCTGGCCTGGATGAAAGAGCAGATGCTCGATCAGAACAACTACATCTCGCCCGACGATTTCGACGTCTTCACCCTCCAGGACGACGCGGACGCCGCGGTCAAGATCCTCGTGGACTTCAAGGAAAAACAAGGCATCAGCGGCATGGTCATGCCCCCCGGCATCAAAACCTCCACGACCCACAACAAGCCGGATTCCTCGGTCATCACGCCGCCGTGACGGGCGGCACATGCGCTCTCAGCGATTCGAGGGGACAAAGTACAGATAACCGTCCTCGGCGCCGATGAGCAGGTCCGCCTTGCCGTCGCGGTCCCAGTCTACCACGGTCGGACTGGTCGTGTGGCCCGCCAAACGCGTCGGACAGACTGGGCCCTCGTCATGAAACGCAAACTCGCCCTTCGTCTCGGCCACGTTGCGAAGGAAGTTGACGCTGGAGCTGTTGGCCAGCAGGTCGAGTTTCCCATCGCGGTCCCAATCAACGAGACACAGCTTGCGCCGCCCACTGGCGCCCGCGGCGCCGTCGTTGAGCCGCAGCGGGCCGTCGCCCTGCTGACGAGCAGAGCCCCTGCTGTCGAACACGCAGACGCCTGCGCCGCGGAAGATCCGCTCGGGAGGCAATAGCGTCAGTTCGCCGTCCCGCTTGGCCCGCCGGAAGAAGGCGAGATAGCCTTCGTGGTCGAGCATGACCAGGTCGGTCAGGCCGTCACGGTCGAGGTCCGTCGCAAGGGGCGTCGTCCGCCATTGGGTCGCAAGTTCGTCGGCCTGCGGCGTCCACCAGTTCCAGGCGGGTTCCGGCGGCCGGCCCGCCCACTCGACCCGCACGGGCTGAGCCTTGGCCAGCTTCGGCTCGCCGTGACGGCCCACGTTGCGGAACCACACCACCTTGCCCCAGATGGAGTTGGCGAGGATGTCCGCCAGGCCGTCGCCGTCCCAGTCGGCGATGCTCAACACCGTGTAACCCCATTTGGCCTCGCAGGGCCCCTGGATCGAGCCGTTATAGCCTGCCTGAATGCGGATGACTTCCCCCTCGGCGGTGAGATACCGCGGCTCGGCCCACCTGGGCGGATTGCCGCCGTCGAGGTTCTCGATGAACCCGATGTAGCCGGCGGTGTTGCCGCAGACGAGGTCCTCGTCCCCATCGGCATCCCAGTCGAAACCGACGGGCGTGACCAACGCGCCGAATTTCACGTCCTTCGCCTCCTGGCGGAACTGCCGCTGGGGGAGAAACTCCGGCAGCCCGTCGATCACCCGGCCCGTGTGCTCCACGAGGGCCACGCGACCATCTTCCTCGCCGACGATGAGGTCCACGTCGCCGTCGGCGTCCCAGTCGATGGCCGTCGGGACGATCATGCACAAATCCATGGTCAACGGTTTACCAGCATAAAGGAGACGCCGGCCCGCGGCGTAGTTCGGCTCGGTACGCGTCCCCACGTTCTGGAAGTAGGTGAACTGATCGACGAACTCGCCGCAGAGCAGATCGAGATCGCCGTCGCCGTCGAAATCGGCGAAGTTGGGCGAGGGCATCCCGAAGACATCGACCGGTCTTCCATCGGCCGTCACTCGCACGGGCTTGTCGTACTGCGGCTGGTCACCAGACCCTGTGTTTCGCAGCCAGTAGACGTAGCCGTGCAGCGGCCCGCGAGTCCACCGGCCCTGGTCGTCGAAGGCGTTGTCCCAGCCGTACTCGGCCCAGTCGCCGATGCCGACGATCAGGTCGTGTCGACCGTCGCCGTCGTAGTCGCAATAAGACCACTGGTTGGCGCGAATCTTCCCCTCGTGCACCCTGGCGTCCACCGGCAGCTTGCTCTGCTTTGCGAATCCGCTCGCAGGGAAATCCGCGTACTCGACACCGGGAGCCAGCACACGCGGCCGACCGGCCACATACGAGACGCACACGTTGCTCAGCCCGCGATCGATTCGCACCGCCGGCTTGAACACCGGCATCTTGCCCCCGCCGGGATTCTCGAAGAAATACGTCCCGTTGTACGGCACATCCGGACAACTCACGACCAGGTCCAGGTCCCCGTCGCCGTCGTAATCCATCGGCAAGGGCCAGGCCCACAGCCCCACGCCGAGATCGACCACCAGGCCGGGGTGGTTGTATTCCAGCCGGCTGCATTCCGCTGTGACGACGCCTGTCGCCCAGACCGCAACGCTCAACAGACTCCACACGATTGTCAGTATTCTCGCCATCGACGTTGCACCTCTTCACCAAACCTTCGTTGCAACCTGCGTCACGCACATCCACCGTTCCAAAGTACGCTGTAAAGCCGGCGGTTTCAACCCCCTTTCCGACCGTACCCGCCGGCCGGCTCGCCTGAACCGTTTGGAGTCCCGCGTTTACGCGGTCTTGAGCCGCCTGAAGGCGGATCTCCGAACCTCGCAACAACGGTCATGCCTCCTGGAGGCTTGATGCAGCCGGCGGGGTCGGTACAATGGGGTCATGGAACATGCCGGAAAATGATAAAGGGACATCCAATGAGAACGCTTCCTGCCACATGCCTGTTGTTGCTCGCGGCGTCGGCCGCGAAAGCGGGCGCCCCCCTGCGGCCGACCGTTCCCATCGAGGAGGACATCTACCGCTACGAACCCGCGAACAACGGGGCCGGCCCGATGTGGTGCCACGGGTCCACATGCCTGGTCCACATCGGCGACGACCTCTTCGCCAGCGGCCTGGAGACCCTGCCGAGCGTCAAGCCCCTGAACAACTGCCGCTGGATGCTATTCCAGCGAGGCCCCCAAGGCTGGCAGAAGATCTGCTTCGATCCCTCGGGCCGGACACGGGAGCCGTCGCCCCTCGTCGGCTTCCCCGACGGCCGACTCTTTCTCTCGGCCAATCCGACGTTGAATACGGACCCGAACGTCTACGCCGGGCCCGCGAGACCTGAGTTGCTCCAGTTCACAACCCGAGACGCCGGCAAGCCCGCGCAGACCCTCGTCCCGACGTGGTCGGGTGAACCGAAGTTCACGGAGCATTCGTACCGCAGCTTCGCCGCCGACGGGTCCAACAACGAGCTGATCCTGTTTCAGAACGTCGGGTACACGCACGCCGAATGGACATTCCTGGATCGCACCGGCCGGTGGAGCGCCCAAGGCCGGCTCGCATGGCCCTACGGAGCCGACTACTCGAAGCCCCAGCCCATCCGCGTATGCTATCCGAACGTCATGCTGAGAGACTGCGAAGTCCACTTCTGCGGGGTCAGTGACATCGTCGAGCCCAATGAGCAGTGGCGTGCCTTCAAGAAACAACTCACCGGGCAGGAATGGGACTATGACTTCCGGCGGCTGTTCTATACATGGTCGCCCGACATCACGACGGGCCGGTTCGAGCCGTGGGTCGAGATCGCCAGTCGGGAGAACACCTGCGGCTGGATCAATCCAGGCGACCTCTGGACTGCCCCCGACGGCAGGGTCCACATTCTCTGGACCGAGCGGGCCATCGACGAGCGCCTGAGGGAAAAGTTCTTCCCCGACGCCAAACAAAGCCATTCACTGAACTACGCCGTCGTCCAGGCGGGCAAGGTGATCCTGCGTCGCACGATCCTGGCGGCCGAAGAAGGCCGATCCAACGAACGACCGGGTCGCGCCCGGTTCCATCTCACGCCGGAAAACCGCCTGTTCGTGTTCTTCTACGTTTCCGGCTCCGACGCCGGCGGCAAGTCCATTTCGGAGAACCGCCTGCTCGAAATCCTGCCCGATGGAACAATCAGCGGCGCAGTCCGCGTGCCGCTGGAAAAACCATTCACCGATTTCATGACCGCCACGGTCCGGGCCGGTTCGCCTCCGGCACAGACGTTGGACTTGCTGGGGACACGTCAAGGATCGGGTTCGACAATCAGTTTTGCGAGAATCGAGGTGAAATGATGCTTATGACCATCGTGATGGTTTGTGGTCTCGGTCTGGGAGCCGCCCAGGGCGCCGACTGGGATCTGTACAGCGATACGTGGGTCGCTACGGACGCCCTGGGCAGGGAAGTGCCCGGGCTCGATCTGTGCGGACCGCCACGTCCGGACAAGTACGTCGGGATCTTCTACTGGACCTGGCACACTCTGCACGGAAAACAGGGACCCTACGACAACTCAAAGATCATCGCGGCCGATCCGAACAATCCCCAATGGGGACCATTGGGGGCCCCCCACCACTGGGGCGAGCCGGAACTCGGTTACTACATTTCGACCGATCTCTACGTCATTCGCAAGCACGCCTCGATGCTGGCCGACGCTGGCGTGGACGTGGTCATCTTCGACACGACAAACCCGCCCTTCACGTTCCAAGAGTCGTACAGGGTCCTGTGCGCCGAGTACCGCAGGATGCGGGAGCAAGGCAATCGCACGCCGCAGATCGCATTCCTGGCCCCCTTCGGCGATCCGACCGTCGTGGTGCAGGCCGTCTATGAGGACCTCTACAGCAAAGGGCTGTACGAAGAGTTGTGGTTCCGCTGGGACGGCAAACCGCTGATTATGGCGGACCCCGCGTACATTCAGGACGCCGCGATCAAGGACTTCTTCACGTTTCGCAAGCCCATCCCCTCGTACTTCACCGGTCCCAGCGGGCCCGACCAGTGGGGCTGGCTGGAGGTCTTCCCCCAGCACACATTCCGGGACAAGGAAGGCCACGTCGAGCAGGTCACCGTCGGAATCGCCCAGAACGCGGTGGGACCGGAACTGTCGGCGATGAGCCATAAAGACGGGGCCCGAGGCCGAAGCTGGCACGATGGCGTCAAGGACCCGGACCCCAACGCGGTCCACTATGGCCACAACGTCGCCGAGCAGTGGAAGCGGGCCTTGGAACTCGATCCGGAATTCATCTTCATCACAGGCTGGAACGAGTGGGTCGCCGGCCGGTTCGACCAATGGTACAAATACACCGGGAAGGACAGCTATTACCCCGACGCCCTGTTCGTGGACCAGTACAACCACGAGTACAGCCGGGACATCGAACCGATGAAGGGCGGCCATACGGACAGCTACTATTACCAGATGGTTTCCTGCATCCGACGATTCAAAGGGGTTCGCAAGCCCACCGATCCGTGCGTCCCGGCCCCTATCACAATCGACGGGAACTTCGCCGACTGGGCCGTCGTGAGCCCCGAGTATCGCGACACGATCGGGGACACGATGCGCAGGGACCACGCCGGTTACGGCGCCACGCACTACACCGACGCCAGCGGACGCAACGACATCGTACTGTGCAAGATGGCCTGCGACGAAGAGAACCTGTACTGCTATGTCAGAACTGCCGAGCCCATGACGCCGAGTTCAGATCCCAACTGGATGCTGCTGTTTCTGAACACGGACTTCGACCCCAAGACCGGCTGGCAGGGCTATGACTTCCTCCTCAACGCCGAGGTATTGGATGCCGAGACGACCACTGTGAAACGAACCGCCGGCGGCTGGAATTGGCGCACTGCGGCCCGGATTCCATATCGGGTCCGCGGCAACGAGCTGGAATTGCAGGCGCCGCTGGCCGTGATCGGATACGCCGTCGGCTCTGCCCGCTCTCTGGATTTCCACTGGGCAGACAACATCCAACGACCAGATGACATCGTGGAGTTCGCCCTCAGCGGCGACAGTGCCCCGAACCGCCGGTTCAATTATCGCTGGCGCAGTCCTCGCATGAAATGTCGCTCCCGCGCTTGCAGCCGATGACGCTTTGAGCTATAAAGATGGGCTCTTTCGGACTTTAGGTGGTTCATGGCAGCGCTTGCGGCACGCGGTGCGCCAGGCAAAAGGAGATTGAGGTACATGCGATATAGCCAGATGTTCATACCAACGGTGAAGGAGGTCCCTGCGGAGGCCGAGATCACCAGCCATCAGTTGATGATCCGCGCGGGCCTGGCCCGCAAGGTCGCCAGCGGCACGTATACCTATCTGCCGCTCGGTTGGCGGGTTCTCAGGAAGATCATCGAGATCGTCCGTCAGGAGATGGATCGGGCCGGGGCACAGGAGATCCTCGTCCCCTGCCTCCAGCCGTTGGAACTCTGGCAGCAGACCGGCCGGGCCACGGACTACGGCGAGACCATGTTCCGCCTCAAGGACCGGCACAAGCGGTGGAACGTCCTGGGACCGACCGCCGAGGAGGTGTTCACCTTCCTCGCAGCCAGCGAGATCAACTCCTACAAGCAACTGCCCGTGAACCTCTACCAGATCAGCCCGAAGTTCCGGGACGAGTTCCGGCCGCGGTTCGGGGCGCTGCGTTCCCGCGAGTTCATCATGAAGGACGCGTACAGCTTCGACGCGACGCCCGAGAGCCTGCACAAATCGTACATAGCGATGTATGACGCGTACTGCCGGGTCTTCAAACGTTGCGGTCTGGAGTATGTGATCGTCGAGGCCGAGTCCGGCGAGATGGGCGGCACCGGCTCTCACCAGTTCACGATCCCCTGCGAGTCCGGCGAGGACACCATCGTCTACACCGCCGACGGCTCTTACGCCGCGAACCTGGAAAAAGCCTCCATCGATCCGGCTCCCAAGGAGGCAGCGTCCGGCACGGTCCCGGCCCCTGAAGACGTGCACACGCCGGGCACCGGCACCATCGAAGCGGTCTGTGCGTTCCTCAAGACACAACCCAAGGACATGATTAAGACGCTCATCTTCGACGCCGGCGGCAAGATCGTCGCGGCCCTCGTGCGGGGCGACCACGAAATCAATCCCGAGAAACTCACGCAGGCGCTCGGCGGCGCCCACGTCGAACTTGCCGACGAAGGCGCGATCCGAACCGCCACCGGCGCAAGCGTCGGTTTCGCAGGTCCCATCGGCCTGGCGGGACGCGTGTCCAAGCTGGTTGTCGATCACTCGGTCGCCGCGATGGCGGCCGGCGTCACCGGCGCCAACAAGACCGACTATCACACCCGCAACGTGGTCCCCGGCAGGGATTTTCCGCTGACAGGCGACAACGTGATCGTCACGGACGTTCGCTTCGCGGTGCCGGGCGATACGCACAATGGCGTCCCGGTCCAGTTCAAGAAGGGGATCGAGGTCGGCCAGGTCTTCAAGCTGGGCACCAAGTACAGCGTAAAGCTCGGCGCCAACTTCAAGGACGAAGCGGGCGAGCTGCACCCCTGCCTGATGGGCTGCTACGGGATCGGGATCAACCGCATCCTGGCCTCCGCGATCGAGCTCTACAACGACGAGTATGGCATCGTCTGGCCAATCTCGATCGCGCCGTTTGAGGTGATCGTCACGCCGGTGAACCAGGACGACGCGGATGTCGTGCGAGTCGCGGATGAGCTGTACAGCAAGCTCTCAGACGCAGGCATCGAGGTGCTCCTGGACGACCGCGACATGCGGGGCGGCATCAAGTTCAAAGACGCGGACCTGATCGGCATCCCAATCCGCGTGACGGTCGGTAAGAAGTCCGTCGTCGAGGGCAACGTCGAAGTCAAGCTGCGGGCCGAGAAGGACAGTCGCAAGACCCGGATCGAGGAGACGCCGCAGAAGGTGATCGAACTGGTGAATTCCCTGAAGGAACGAGTGAAGGCATAGAGGCGGGCGTCTCTGCGTGGCGAGGGCATCTTGCCCTTGCTCTTCAGACGCGGCGGACACGCCTTGGTTCGAAAGAGCGAGGCTAAGATGGCCTCGCGACGCAAGGGCGGGACGCCATCGCCACAAGTGCAAAGGAGAATACCGATGAAGGGCAACCGGATGACACGCAGGAATCTGATTCGAAACGCATCGCTGCTTGCGGCGGGGACCGTCGCGACCCAACTGGCCGGCACGGCCGCCGGGGCCATCGATTTCGACAAGATCGAGCGCGTGGCGACCAAGGGCCGGATCAACCAGTCCGTGAGCCAGTGGTGCTACGGAAAGTGGTCCCTGGATGAACTGTGCCAGGTGTGCCAGAAGCTGGGTCTCAAGGCCATCGACCTGCTCGGGCCGGAGTCGTTCGCGACGGTCAAAAAGTACGGTTTGGCCGTCTCGATGGTCAACAGCCATTCCCTGACCAACGGCATCGCGGACAAGAAATACCATGACGAGTGCCTGGCCAAGCTGCGAGAGGCCATCGACGCAACGTCCGAAGCCGGGTTCCCGAACGTGATCTCCCTTTCCGGAAACCGTCGAGGGATTCCCGACGATGTCGGAATCGAGAACGCGGTCGAGGTCCTCAAGAAGATCGCCGGCCACGCCGAGCAGAAGAAGGTCACGATCTGCATGGAGTACCTCAACAGCGTGGGGCACAAAGACTACATGTTCGACCACATGGCCTGGGGTGTCGAGGTCTGCAAGCGGGTCGGGTCGGATCGGGTCAAAATCCTCTACGACATCTACCACGCCCAGATCATGGAAGGCAACATCATCGACACGATCCGCCAGAACAAGGATTACATCGGCCACTATCACACCGGCGGCAATCCCGGTCGCAACGAGATCGACGACACGCAGGAGCTGTACTATCCCGCGATCATTCGGGCCATCGCGGAGACGGGTTTCCAAGGCTATGTCGCACACGAGTTCGTGCCCAGGCGGGACCCGCTGGCAGGTTTGACGTATGCGGCCCGCATCTGCGATGTCTGAGCCTGGCGATCCGGTCGTGCGGCATGTGGCAACTGAACGAACCCAGACCGGTTAAAGCGATCGTCGGCATTCTGGCGTCGGATGAACGATGCCTGGCCGCCGCGAGGGAGGCCGTGTTCGGCGCACTCGGGCCGGCGGACCTGCTCAGCGACGTGTGGACGTTCGACCAGACCGACTATTACGTCGATGAGATCGGGCCGAGGGTCCTCAGGCAGTTCGTCAGCATCGGGCAGTTGATCGATCCGGGCGAACTGGCCGGAATCAAGCATCGGACGAACGAGATCGAGCAGCAGTTGGCCACAACGCTTGTGATGCCTTTTCCCCGGCCGGTGAACCTCGACCCCGGCGTGATCGAGCCCTCGAAGTTGATCCTGGCCTCGACGAAGAACTTCGCCCACCGGATCTACATCGGCCGGAAAATGTACGCGGAAGTCACTCTTATCTTTGACAAGGGCCAGTGGCGGCTCCTACCCTATACGTTCCCGGACTACAAACGACCGGAATATCACAGGTTCTTTTCGCTGGTGAGGGCCAGATTGGTGCAACAATTGAGAGAGATGAAGAACGGAGGCTCTGGGCCGGAGGCGAGAGGGTCCTCCAGCCTGAAGCCGCCGGCTTCCAGCCTCTAAGGAGATCCATGCTCGCTTCGTTGGCAGTGGCTTTGCTGGTTGGTTCGTTCTTGCTGTCGGCGGCGCTGACCGCTGTGGCCAAGCGTCTCGCTCCCCGCATTGGCCTGGTCGCCTACCCCAAGGCCGACCGGTACCATCGCTCCATCATCCCGCTGGGCGGGGGCATCGCCATCTTCGCGACGCTGGCGACGTTCCTCCTCGGTTCGGCCGCGGTTGTGCGATTCCTCGCAGTCCCGGGACATCTGGGCTCGCTGGCCGAGCGAGCCGGGCTGAACCCGGCCGATTTCCTCCACCGATTCGATGAACTCGCAGTCATCCTGGTCTGTGCGGCGGTTCTCTTCCTCGTCGGTTTGCGTGACGACAAACATGCCCTCGGGCCGTTTGTGAAGCTGATCGCCCAGTTCGCAGTGGCCGGCGTCGCGGCGTATTTCGCCGACGTGCGAATCGAATTTTTCATCCAGAACCGGATCGTCACCGCGGCCCTCTCGGCCTTCTGGATCGTCGTGATCGTCAACGCGTTCAACTTCCTCGACAACATGGACGGCGCCTCGGCGGGGATCGCGGTAATCGCCAGTTCCGTTCTCTTCACAGCCGCCGCCTTCAGCGGCCAGGTCCTGGTGGGCGGTCTGGCGCTCGTCTTCATCGGGACGCTTTTGGGCTTTCTGGTCTTCAACTTCCCGCCTGCTTCGATCTTCATGGGCGACGCAGGCTCGCTGGTCGTCGGCTTCTTCGTCGCACTACTGACCCTGCGGACCACGTACTATCAGCAGGCGGGCAGCGGCGCGTGGTATCCCGTCCTGCTGCCGCTGATCGCGATGGCAGTCCCGTTGTATGACTTCGCGAGCGTCACCCTGCTGCGGATCAGCCAGGGCAAGAGTCCCTTCGTGGGCGATACGCAGCATTTCTCCCACCGACTGCGTCGCCGTGGACTGACGGACACCCAGACCGCTCTGACGCTCTACCTCGCGACGCTGTGCACCGGGTTGGGCGCGACGTTTCTCTATCAGGTCAACCTCGTCGGCGCGATCCTCATTGTGATCCAAACCCTTCTGATCGTCGCAATCATCGGCGTTTTCGAGAGCACGGCCCATAACGGATCGGGGACACAGAACCCATGACGGCTCACGGAAGGCACAAGACAGGTTACAGGCTGGAGACCGTAGACCGGAGGGGTTCTTCCAGCCTCCCACCCACAGCCTACAGCCTTCTTCTCGTCCTGTGCCTGTGCATCCTCGCGCTGCGAGTCACCTACACCGAGGCGCCGACCGCACAGACGACGACGTTCATGGGCAGCCTGACAGACACCATCTACAGCCTGACCCTGTCGGGCCTGCTCCTCTTCGCTTTTGTTGGCTGGCTCCTCCATCGCTTCCTCACCGGTCGATTGGCATATCGAGTTACCGGGATGGAGATCGGCCTGGCGCTGTTCGTCCTCGCTGCGATTCTCTCCTCGATGGGAGCCTCCGACAAGCGCGCCGCGATCAATCACGTCACGATCCTGCTGGCGCCGGTCCTCGGTGCCCTGCTCTGGGCCCAGATCCTGGACAATTCAGAGAAAATCCGTCTCGTCCTGGTCGTCCTCGTCGCACTCGGGATCGTCTCGACCTACCAGTGCGCCGAGCAGTTCTTCCTGAGTAACGCCATCACCATCGAACAGTACGAGAAGGCCCCCAACCTGCTGCTGGGTCCGCTGGGAATCGAGCCCGGAACATTTCAGCATTTTCTTTTCGAGCACCGGCTCTATTCCCGCGGCATCCGCGGCTTCTTTACGACAAGCAATTCGGCGGCTTCCTTTGCGATCTGCGCCGCCTTCGCAGGGATCGCCCTGCTCGCCGGCAAGATCCGGGCCTTCAGGAACCACAAAACTGAGGGACGGTACGTTGCGTTCACCCTGCTGGCGGTTGTCACAATCATCGCGGGACTTCTCCTGACGCAGAGCAAGGGCGGGATCGTCGCTTTCGTCGTCGGACTGGGTGCCTTCGGGCTGCTGACAGCCATCGACCGGCAATTCACTGCACAGAAACGCCGCATTCTGACTATCCTGGTCCCCCTCGCCCTCCTCGCGGTCGTTGCTGCCGGGTGCCTGGCGACTTTCTACGGCCTCCGACATGACCGACTCCCCGGCGGCAATTCCATGCTCGTCCGCTGGCAGTATTGGGTGGCCTCCGCGCAGATGTACGAGGACCACCCGGTTACAGGCGTTGGGCCAGGCAACTTCTCCGACTATTACTCACACTACAAGCCCCCGGCGGCGCTCGAATCGGTAGCCGACCCGCACAACTGGCCTCTGAGCTTGATTACCCAGTATGGACCGCTCGGTTTGATCGCCTTCCTGGCCATGCTGTGCGGGCCGCTGTGGAGATCGCTCCGCCATCCGGTCGAGGCATCCATAATCGACGATTCGGCCCGTCAACAGGCCGGTAAAACATCGCCTCTCATTTTACTCGCCGGAATCGGCCTGTGTCTTTTGTTCATCCGCCCGCTGCTGATCCCCACATCCGGCGGCGCAGACGACGTTGGGCTCTGGTTCTACGAGGTCGTCACGGTATTCGTCGCACCGGTCGCGGCGTTCCTCATCGGCTTTCTGCTCGTCACAGGTCCATTCGAGCGAGTTCCGTCCAACACGACAGACCCAACGTATTCGGTTCTGTCCGCTTCGCTTGCCGGCGCAATCGTCGCAGTCCTGCTGCACAACCTGATCGATTTCGCCATCTTCGAGCCCGGCGTCTGGATGGCGTTCTGGATTCTGCTGGCGTGCCTCGTCGCCATCCGCGTATGCAAGGAACCGGTTCGTTCGGGCATCGTGATCCCACCGCTGAGGATCAAATGGCTGGCGACCGGCGCCGCCGGACTGCTCTTCGGGGCCTATCTCGCGTGGATCTGGCTGCCTGTTTATCGGACAACAACCGGCATTCTGGAATCGCAGCGGGCAATCGCCTCGGGCAGATTCGACGCCGCACACGAGGCCCTCGCCCGGGCGACGCGGGCGGATCGGCTCTCGCCTGCCGTTGCTGCTTTTGACGGCCGGCTGTACATGCAACAGTACGAACAGGCTACGATGAAATCACCGACTCTGCTGGAGGAGGCCGGAGCGTGCCTCCGCGAAGCGATTGCCAGGGCGCCCGCGGCCTACAAGGACTATGAGAAAATCGCGATTGTCGCCGGCCAGTCAGGACGGTTTCAGGAAGCCTACGAGTGGTATCTGAAGGCAATCGAGCGATACCCAGGCTGCGAGCGGCTCTGGCTCGAGCTGGGACGACTGGCCGAGAGGCTGGGCAAGCCACAGGATGCGCGGACCCACTACGCCAGGGCAGTCGACATCGAGAACGCCTACCGGGAACAGTTCCGCCGGATGTACCCCAGCCGCTCGCAGGTGGTCAGCCGGCTGGGCGAAAAGGAATACCGCTTTGCTCAAGAACGGATCGCACAACTCGCAGCAGCGAATGGCGAATCCGAAGGGCCTACGACGAAACCTCAGCAATAAGCTCCGGCGGGATATCGAAGTTCGAATACGCGTTCTGTACGTCGTCGTGGTCTTCGATAGCTTCCATCAGCTTGATGATCTTGCGGGCCACATCCGCATCCGAGATGGCGATCGTCGTCTGCGGAATCATGGCGATTTCCGCGGACTGGATCGGGATGTTCTTCGCTTCAATCGCCTTCTTGAGACCTTCGTAGGCCGTCGGATCGCACGTAATCTCGTACATCTCGCCGGCATTCTGCATGTCGTCAGCTCCGGCTCCAAGCACCAGTTCCATCAACTCGTCCTCGCCGATGCTCGACGTGGCGATGTTGATCGTGCCTTTCTTGCTGAACATCCAGCTCACACAGCCGGGGGTGCCGAGCGCACTGCCGTGTTTCTCGAAAATCCGCTTGATCTCCGGGCCGGTGCGATTGCGGTTGTCCGTGAGGATTTCGACGATAATCGCCACGCCGCTGGGCCCATACCCCTCGTACTGGATCGATTCGAAACTGACGCCCTCGCCCCCGCCAGCGCCCTTCTTGATCGCCTTCTCGATGGTGTCCTTGGGCATATTGGCGGCTTTGCCCTTGTCGATGGCGTAGCGCAGAGTGAGGTTCGAGGACGGGTCGCCGCCGCCGTTTTTCGCCGCCACAATGATCATCCTGGCGATCTTGCTCCAGACCCTGCCCCTTTTCGCGTCGGCCGCGCCTTTTTTATGCTTGATCGTCGCCCAATGTGAGTGACCTGACATTCTATCTCCTTTGACACACGTTGACCGGTCAATACCAACCAGAGACATCTCGAATCGACACGATTATAACTGACGCTGTCGGCGTGTAAATAGAGAATCTCAAGCAAATTCGCAGCATGTTACTTCCGCACCCCCAGGCGTTTCCAGTCATCCTTGTATGCAGCGTGCGTCATGTCTTCCACCATCACGGTGAACAACCCGCCTGGAACACGTTGGGCATCCAGGCTATAGGGCAGCCCCCCATGGTTCTTAACGGCATTTCGGTTACATCTTGCGATAGTCCTGAAGTTCTTGATGACAACACGCACGGCGTGTGATCCGTTGGCGTCAACGAGTACATCGCCCGGCGGATTCACACGGGCCACCAACCAGCGGTTCATTTCACAGCCCCCAGGCCGCGGGGGCTGACACCTTGCATTCGACTTGCCCGGACGTCAGGGCAAACCTCACCCCACGTCCGATACGCTCTGTCGGCGATTCCGACGGTCATTCCGACCATTCAACTGCTGTGCCAATCCTGTCGATTTTATGGTTTTTTTCTTGACGGGGGTTTAGCAGTCTTCTAACATAGCCGATCATAGGAGCAACTGTGAGCGAACACGGTTGTGGGTTAGCCCATGCCGCGTGGGAGATTGGGCCCCGCGAGATGGGATTGAGATGGGTCGATGCGAACCCCTCTCAAAAGGCAGTTAAGCTGCAGAGACACTTTTTGGGGTCGCCGCGTCTGAGTTCAAATCGAAATCCGATCAACTCTCTCCCGACGGCCACGTAAGTGAATTTCGAGTGAAACGGGACCTGACTGTTATGAATTGTGACTTCCGTACGCCGGAGGGCTGTTGTTGAGAATAGAGTCGGTAAAGCTTTGGTTTTTGAGCCTCCAGCCTGTTTTGGACCAGGATGCGAGAGGGACCTTGGCCCTACCGAGTTGATTCTACGCCCACATGGGAAGTCTGTCGCGTTTCACGAGCATGCCTTTGGCGCTTTCCTGCCCTTCCACCCGCAGTTCGTCCACGAGCTGTGCAGATTGAATTATGTGGTGTAGAAAGGTAGGAACATGGACGCCGTGTTAATGCAGATCAGCCCGATAATCGGCAGCGTTGCCGGCTTTCTGCTCGGCGGCTGCCTTGTCGCAATCGTCTACCAAATGGTTGCCCGAACCCGGGCCAAGACCATCGCGGAAGACCTCCAAAGGCAGATCGACGGTGCAAAGCGGGAAGCAGAGAACATCATCAAGACCGCCCAAATCGAGGCGGCAGCCGAAGCCATCAAGAAAAAGGAGGAATTCACCAACGAGGCAAACCGCATCCGCTCCGAGTTGCGGGAGAACGAAGTCCGGCTTTCCAAACGAGAGGACGTGCTGGAGCGACAGACCGGATTGCTGCAGGAGCAGGAGAAGAACATCAAGCAGCAGGAGCAGGAGCTCGACCGCCGGCTTCGCAACGTCGAAGCCAAGGACAAGCAGCTCACCGTCCTGATCGCCCAGCAGAAGAACCAGTTGCTCAAGATCACAGGGATGCAGGTCGAGGAGGCCCGCCAGTTGCTCCTCAAACGGCTGGAGGACGAGTGCGAACATGAAATGTCTGCCCTGATCCAGCGGAAGGTGGACGAGGCCAAGGAAATGGCGGACGACAAGTGCCGCGAGGTCATCAGTTGCGCCATCCAGCGATATGCGGCCGAACAGACGTGCGAGGTGACCGTCTCGACCGTCGAGATCCCCAACGACGACATGAAGGGCCGCATTATCGGCCGCGAAGGGCGCAACATCCGGGCCTTCGAGAAAGCCACCGGCGTCGATGTGATCGTAGACGACACGCCGGGAATGGTGGTCGTCAGCGGCTTCAACCCCGTCCGCCGAGAGGTTGCCCGCCTGTCCATGGAGCGTCTGATCCAGGACGGTCGGATTCACCCGTCTCGCATCGAGGAACTGGTCGCCCAGACAAAGAACGACGTGAATCACAAGGTGCTCCAGCTCGGCAAGGACGCCTCCGTCGAGACGAACATCCGCGGCCTGCCCAACAAGCTCCTGAGCCTCCTCGGGGCCCTGAGTTTCCGCACCAGCTATGGGCAGAACGTCCTTCGGCATAGCGTCGAGGTCGCGTTCCTCAGCCAGGCCATGGCGGAAGAGCTGGGCCTGGATGGCTCCATCGCTCGCCGGGCCGGCTTCCTGCACGATATCGGCAAGGCCATCGACCACGATGTCGAGGGCAACCACCCAACGATCGGCGCCAATTTCCTCAAGCGGTTCAATGAATCCCCGATCATTCTGAACGCTGTTGCGGGCCATCATGGCGATATCCCTCCAGACAATCCCTATACGCCGTTGGTCGCCGCCGCGGACGCAATGAGCGCATCGCGTCCCGGCGCCCGACGTGAAACCCTCGAACGCTACATCAAGCGGCTCGAAAAACTGGAGGAGATCGCCACCAGCTTCAAGGGCGTGGAAACCGCCTATGCGATCCAGGCCGGACGCGAAATCCGCGTGATCGTCGACGCCAACCAGATCGATGATGAATGTGCCATGAAGGTTGCTCGCGACATCGCGACGAAGGTGGAGCAGGAAATGACCTATCCCGGCGAAATCCAGGTGACCCTGTTGCGCGAAGTTCGCTGCATCGAATACGCCAAGTAGGCCAGGACCAGAGACCAGCTCATGAAACTGAACATCCTATGTATCGGCGACATCGTCGGCCGACCGGGCCGACGAGCACTTGCGGACAAGCTCCGTCGTCTCATCGCCGAGCGATCCATCGACTGCGTCATCGCCAATGCGGAAAACGCGGCGGGCGGTTCCGGGCTCACCCCGCAGATCTATGAGAAACTCCTTCACTACGGGGTGAACCTCGTCACGCTCGGCGACCACGCCTTCCGCAAGAGGGACATCGTCGAGACGCTGGAGAAGGCCGACAACATCGCCCGCCCCGCCAACCTTTCCGAGTACGCGGCCGGTCGGGGCACCGCGATCTACAAGACCGCCAAAGGCCCCACCGTTGGCGTGATCCCGCTGATCGGCCGGCTCTTCATGAAGCCCGCGGAATGCCCGTACGCTGCGGCGGACAAGCTCATCCCCCGAATCCGCCAGCAGGCGGAGATCATCGTGGTCGAGATGCACGCCGAGGCGACCAGCGAGAAGGTCGCGATGGGCTACCACGTCGACGGCCGGGCGGCCTGCTGCTTCGGGACGCACACCCACATCGCCACAGCGGACGAGAGGATTCTACCCAAGGGCACCGCCTACATCTCGGATATCGGCATGACGGGCGCCCATGACTCGGTCCTCGGTCGGAAGAAAGAAAGCGTTCTAAGGTCGTTCCGCACCCAGATGCCGGTTCCGTTCGAGATCGCCACAGGCGATGTAAGAATCAACGGCGTGCTGTTCACGGTGGACACGACCTCCGGACGGGCCGAGCGGATCGAGCGGATCTGCGTAGCTGCCGACGCGGAGGACGCGACAGGCTATGACAGCGACGACGGCAAGCCGGAATACTTCAACGCCTTCTGACGAAGTCCGACAGGTCTGGACTGCGGAACCGGAAGCTCGCAGGCATGCTACACGTCGTGGACGTATGGATTGTTGCGCCTCTCGCGGCCAATAGTCGTTCGCATCCCGTGGCCCGGATGGACGACGGTCTTGTCCGGCAGGGTGAAGAGCCTGGTCCGGATGCCCTCGATCAGTTGATCCATGTCCCCACCTGGGAAATCGGTTCGCCCCACGGAATCCGCGAACAGGGTGTCCCCAACGAACGCAACGTCGTCCGATTCCGCGTACAGGCAGATCCCGCCGGGCGTGTGACCGGGAGTGTGAAAAACCTTCAACCGAATGCCGGCCTCATCCACCGTGTCGCCATCCCGCAAGAGGACATCGGCCGGTTCGGTCGTAAAACTCACCCCGGCAAGAGCGGACAAGTTCGCGTGTGGGTCAGTCAGCATATCGGCGTCCCACTCGTGGATATAGACCCTCACGTGGGGAAAGCGATGGCGTAACGCCGCAAGACCGACGATGTGGTCCACATGACCGTGCGTAAGAACCATCGCGACGGGGTTGAGCCGATGCCGCGTCAGAAACGCGATCAGTTCATCTCCATCCAACCCGGCATCGATAAGCAGGCAGTCTGAAGCCGAATCATCCTCGCGGAGGACGTAACAATTCGTCTGAAACTCCCCGAGGATGAGACGATCAATGTGCATCGCTGATGGCCGGTTGTCGATTGATGATCTGCCGAACTGCAAATCACACATCGACAACCGAATGCTCCCTTATACAGGTTTATTCGGTTCTGCCGTCAGGGGAGCCGCCGCAGGTTGGTTGGGCTCGGCGGCCGGCGGTTCGGGCTGTGCTGCCGGGACAGCCGGGACCGTCGTATCAACCACGGGCGACACTTCGACCTTTGCCTCGGCCGGCTTGGTCTCCTTGTCTTCGAGCAGTTCCGACTGCGGCTTGGTCAGATACTTCGCCTTCCAGTCGGGAATCTGATAGACCCACGCCTTGTGCCTGAGCGTGAACCGTTGCGCGCCTTCCTGGGCCAACAGGATCGCTTCCTTCTTCTTCAACTCTTCCGGGGAATCCACCTTCTCCGGATTGATCGTCACCTTGGCGTGGTCCGTGTAGACGGCCTGCGTTTTCAGATACGTCTTCGTCCCCTTCTTCGCCAGTTCGAGCGTGTACTCCGTCGAGTTGTCCATACGGACGACGTACCGATGGTCAAAGGTCAGTCCCTCGACCTGGCCGGGCTTATTGACGTCCTCGAACCGCAGGCCCTGGAGGGCCGTGAACACGCTCTTGGCCTCGCTCTCTTTGAGCATCTTCTCGTCCGGCAGACCTTCGAAGATCACCCCGTCGCCGCTTTTCGCAGCGTGCAGGGTGTACGAACCTTCCGGCGTGGCGACAGTCACCGTGTTGACATCCTCGCTCTTGATCGATGCGATCTCCTGGTTCACATAGTCCAGCGCCCGCGTGCCAAAGTACGGCGACTCGTCAGCCACGTACACGTCGTCGCTCGACGCCTGCCGGACGTAGGTGCCCTGCCCCGACTCGCGGCCCTTGCCTACCACGACACCGGCCAGCAGCGAACCGTCCGCCTTAAAGAACTTCACGAGACCACGTGCCTTCTCTTCGGTTACTTCAAGCTCCTCGTGATTCTTTGCATCGGTCGTATAGAGGTCGCCCGTCTTGATATCGAGCGTCTTGGTGATTAGGTCGTTGATCTGTTTGGCGTCGGCGGGATAGTTGATGTCGGTGACGACGAACTGATTGCTCCGCCGGCGGATCTGGACCTCGTCTTTTCCATGACCTACCACAATGCTGTCGATGCTGCCGGGATCGAGCCCCTGGATCAGATAGGCCGGACCCGAAAGCTTCGCCCACTTGGCGGTCGGCGTTCGGACGCTGATTACCGCCAGAAGAACCATGACTGCTGCAACGACGGCCAGAATGCCGAGTTTCTGGTTGCTCATATGCAAAACCCCTAACTCAAATTGCCGATTTACGATTTACTATTCACGACTTGATCTCACCGCCAAACCGAAGTGACACAAGTTGCGATTCGCATCAATCGTAAATAACAAATAGTAAATAGTAGATTTCCTATGCGTCGCTCGCGTGGCTGATATAATGCCGTCTCCGAGCGCCCCGCCAGATTCCCAACACCACGGCGACGACCATGATCACGCCGGGCACTGCCGCCATGTTGACCAGCTCCAGCTTGTTGCCGAGTTCGTCGGTGCGTTCCCGTCGCTTCTCCTTGATGCCCCGCAGGCGTCGCTGCGCATCGTGGATGTTCAGCTCCAGTTCCCGCTTCTTCTTGACGATATCGCTGCCCAGGACTTCCTGTTTGTCCTGTTCCGTGCCAGAAACCAGCTTCTGTAGCTCCTGGTTGAAGCCGTCGATCTGAGCGTTCACGAGCATCATCTCGTCGGCGGTCTGCTTCTCCGCCTCTTCCTCGATCTGGTCCACGACCACGAAGGGCCGCTTGAAGTTGCCGCGGGACCGGATCGAGATCAAATCGCCCGAGCCGCCGAGTTCCTCGACCGTGTTCAGCAGCAGGGCGCTGTTGTCGCCGCGGACCATCTTGCCGAAGATCGAAGCCGAGTAGGCCAACTGATCGCTGACGAAATCCACATCGGAGAACACGGCGACGGCACAGTCTTCCGTCGCTTCGGTCAGGCCCTCGATGTGCTTTTTGATCTTCTTCGGCTCGTTCGGATCGTCGGAATTCGGGTCCGCCGGGGCATCCACTTCGACCTCGATCCCCTGTGGGAAACTGCTCTTGAATCGGCCTGTGACCAGATAGCCCATCGTGACAGGCTGCGTGCCGTCGATGAAGCTGTCCATCATCTTGCCCGGATCGGGGAACATCAACTCGAATGCGCTGGCCACTTTCCAGGCATTGCCCTTGTCCGTAGTCATCAGCAACGGGGTCCGCCGAATCGCGGACTTTTCCTCAGCCTTCGCGGTCGCCTGGTTCGCATCCGACGGCTTTTCGGCGGCCTTCGCCTGCGTGTCGATCTCCTTCAAAACACCCGCGAACAGGACCTGAACCTGGTTCAGGTTGGTCGTGATGACGCTTTCATGGTTGAAGCACTTCGGCGTCAGCTCCAGGTATCCGATGATCTTCTCGGCCCGCTGGTTCCGGTTGAAGGACGCTTCCAACGCCAGGGCCCGGTCGCCTGCGAACGTATTGGCGGGCATATCGAGCCCCCAGGTCCGCGTCAGACGGTCCAGACTCGAGTTCTGATTCTGTACGGTCATCTGCATGGGGTTTCGCTGCGGACGGTCCGAAATGCAGTGCGGATCCACGCAGACGATGGTCCGCCCGCCTTTGAGGACGAACTGGTCGATGGCGAACTCCGTCTGCTCCGGCAGGTTCTTCGGATGAATGACGATGAGGATGTCCACATCGTTGATCTCGTTCACATCCGTACCAACCGTGGTCACTTCGTACTTGTTCCGGAGTTGCTCAACGACTGTCCATGGAGGCTCGGGCTGCTGACCCTGCATCTGCATCATCCGCGTCATGTAGTCGCTGGCGTCCTGGCCCATGACCGGCAGCGAGCTCATGATCCCGATCTTCTTCTTCTGTTTCGTGATCGCGGTGTCGATCAGGTAGCTGATGTCGTACTCGATGAAGTTGTGCCGGTCGGGCGAGAAGAACGGAATGACCTTGTCCACGCCGAACTGGGTCTGAATGACCAGGCCGAAGAAGAAGGTCTCCTCCTGCGTAATGGGGAATCGCTGCAATCCGTGCCGGATGGCGGCTTCTTCCTCGTCGGAGAAAGGCCGCGGGTCGATCAGCTCCAGTTGGACCTTGCCCTGCGAAACCGCCGCATATTCCTCCAGAAGAGCTTTGACGAACTCATAGTAGTTGTTGAAGTACTGGATCTGGTCCGGGGCCTTCATCGCCGCGGTCTTGGCGTAATACAGTTTGGCCTTGATCGGCTGGTTGAGTTTGCCCAGAATCGCCTTGGTCCCGTCCGACAGGGTGTACAGGCCCTGATCGGTGATATCCGCCTTGAGGCGACTTCCCACATGCTGACAGATCGTGATGCCGCTGAACGCGATAATGAGGATCAGAACGGCACCGAGAGTGGCTCGAATCGTGCGGTTCATTAGCTGGCCTTCCTTTCATCCAAAACAACCGTGCAAGCGGCGACCCATCCCACGATCAACACGAGGAAGTAGGCGATGTCCTTGAATCGCACGACGCCTCGCTGCAGGGAGTCGAAATGCTGCTGGAGACTCATGTTCTCCACGGCGGCAACCAGCCCGGCGGGCAGGAACATCGAAAGATAGTTCAGCGTCGAGGGCGTCCCGGCAAACACGAGAATCGCACATGCCACTACGGACAGCACGAACGCGATCACCTGGTTTTTGGTCATCGCGGAGAAGAAGCACCCAACGGCCAGGAAGGCCCCGGCCATGAGGAAACTGCCCACGTAGCCGGCTGCGATCAGGCCGCCATCCGGGTCGCCAAGATACGCGATTGTGAGCACCATCGGAAACGTCAACGCCAGGGCGATCCCGAGGAACACCCACGCAGCCAGGAACTTGCCAAGAACCGCCTGCGTGATCGTGATCGGCAGGGTGAACAGCAACTCGACCGAGCCCACCTTCCGCTCCTCGGCCCACAGCCGCATCGCGGTCGCCGGAACCATGAAGATGAACAACAACGGCAGATTGACGAAGAACGTCATCATGTCCGCCTGCCGGATCTCGAAGAACTTCTGCTTGTTGAACGTCAGGTATCCTGCGAAGAACAGGAAAATGACGAGAAAGACGTAGGCAAGAGGCGTCGCAAAGTAGCTTTTCAGCTCCCTCTTGAATACCGCCCGGAAACTGTTCATAAGGACTCCTTATTGATTATTGATGAATGATTATTGATGATTTGCGTCCCGACAAGCGGTGACGACCGGGACAGCCTCGCAATCATCAATTATCCATTATCCTTCATCAATGTCATGCGCTTTTCTTCATCTTCGTGACGGTTCGGAAGATCTCGTCCAGGCTGGCCTTGTGCTGCTCCTTGAGCTGCTTGGGCGTCGAATCGACCAGGACCTTGCCCCGGGCGACGATGATCGTCCGCGAGCAGATCGCCTCCACCTCTTCCAGAATATGGGTGGAGATGATGATGCACTTGTCCTGCCCCATGCTCGTGATCAGTTGACGGACATCGTGCTTCTGGTTGGGATCGAGGCCGTCGGTGGGTTCATCGAGGATCAGCACGTCGGGATCGTGGATCAGCGCCTGCGCCAGGCCGACCCGGCGTTTATAGCCCTTGGACAGCGTCTCGATCGTCTGGTGGTAGACCGAGTCGATGGAGCATATCGGGACCACGCGGTCGAGAGCCTTCCTGCGGTCCCTGCCCTTGATCCGGCGGACATCGCAGATGAAGTTGAGGAATCCGCCCACGGTCATTTCAGGATAGGCCGGCGAGTTCTCCGCCAGGTAACCGAGCGACCGCCTCACGCCGATGGGGTCCTTCAGGATGTCGTGTCCGCACACGCTCGCGGTGCCGCTGTCCGGCCGGATGTAGCAGGTAATCATCCGCATCGCGGTGGTCTTGCCCGCGCCGTTGGGCCCGAGCAGGCCGAGCACCTGGCCCTTGCCCACCTCGAATGAAATACCGTCAACAGCAACTACCGGCCCGAAGCTACGCCGAAGTTCTTTGACTTCAATCATATCCATCTCCAAACCATCTTGCGATTAACTGAGGTAAACCGTATCAATGTACGGATTGCCGTCCGACAGTCAAGACCCGTAGCCCGATTATTTTCGCTCTACAGGGAGCGCCGGGACCATCCCGCAAGGGCGATCCGAATGCGTCAGAGGATTACTACGAAACCGGGTTCGAACTTGTTTGGATCGAGACCGGCAAGTGTGTACGGAAAAGGCCCGATAATTCCACTGCGAGAGGTCTCTTCGTCGTCCTGTGACAGCTTGGGACCACTGCCCGCCGGCGACGAGCATCACGGCGTCACGACGCGATCGTACACGCGAACGTCGTCGATCGAGCCTTGCCAGAAGCTGCCCGCCTCCATGCCACCGCCTGCGCCGATCAGGAGTCCGCCAGTCGAGCCCGGCACATCCCCCTGGGCGTCGCGAGCGACTTCCACATCGTCGACGTAGAGGATGCGATGGAAACCATCCCACGTCAGACCCACCCGGTGCCATGCGCCGTCCGCAACAACGACCGGACAACCCAGCGGCCTGCTCAGGCGACCGCTGGCTTTGAGCTCGGTCTTCAGGGCGCCATCGGAAGCAACCGTCAGCCAATCGTCGCCATCCGCCTGAGAGAGGATCGCCTGGCCGGGCCCGCCGCCGTTGATCCAGGCGAAGACCGTGAAGTTCGCCTCGGCCGGGTCCAGGACGAACGGCGTGCGGACGCAATCGTCGATCCCGTCGAGCTGCACAGCGCCGTTGACGGCGCCGCGTCCGGGTCGCCACAGAGGATCGCCTTCGAGCGTCCCGTCGCTGTCGCCGGCCGCGTCCGAGGCCACCGGGCCGGCCGTCTCGTCGAGCCGCCAGTGAGCCGCGAGCCGGAAATCGTCGAGCCAGTGGCCCGCCCAGTCGGCGAGGTCCACGAAATCCGCCCGGCGCAAGTTCCCGGACATGCCGCCGTAGATCCCTGCCCACCGATCTCCGAGGATCGCGAAGTCCCGGATATCCACCTTGGCATCCCGGTCCCAGTCGCCCCGATTCGTCGCGGTCCCCACCAGGGTGACCACGGAGCGGGCCGGAATCATGACGCTGTCCCCCGGATTCAATCCGCGATAGGCCGTCAGATTGTCCTCGTCGGCCGAGTTGCCCCTCGTGACATAAGGGATCAGAGAGCGCACGTCGGCGCCAACGAAATCGAGCCGCACGGGACGCGATGCATTCGCCCGATTGACGAACACGATCACGACAACGTCCTCATCCTCGCTCCAGTACGCAGACGCCATCAGGTCCTCGACCGTCGCTTCGGCCGTGGCGTTGTCGGATCGCTGAACCTCGATCCGCTTCATCCCCGGCCGGATGAATCGGCTGAAATTTCCCATCGCCCACAGCATCTTCGATTCAAAGTAATCGCCGCCCAGCACGCTCTTGCTCACGTAGACCAGGCCATCCTTGTAGTCGTATGGCGAGACCGCCAGCCACCATTGCCAGTCCGACGCCTGGGCGATAGTCAAGTCGCAATGGATCACCCGGGCCATCCACAACGCGGGATCGATGCCGAGGTCCCGGCCCGTTCCGTAGCCGCGATACTTCGAAGGCACGTCCGAATCGCTGCCGATCAGAATACAGTACTCGGTCATGGAATAGCCGAGCCCCGGATACAGGTCCAGCTTGGTGCGAAGCGCCCGGCGCCGTCCCACGAGCCGGTTGTCTTCCGGCCAACACGTGAAGTAACTGTGGCCCGAGATCCGGCAGGCGACCTTGTCGCCGACGTAGTAGGGACTGATGGGGTTGAAAAAAGAATCGATGTAGTCGCCTCGCGAGGCAAATCCATCCGAGAGGTAGCCGATGTCCCCTGCCTCCACGATCTCGATCCGCGTGTCGAGCTGCTGGTTCTGCAACTGCTCGGACAAGGCATCCACCACCCTGCGGATATCGATGTTGTGGTACCGACACCCCTCCTGGCTCGCGCTGTCCCAATCCCAGTTGGGCTCGTTGAACGGGCTGACACCTGCGAATTCGATCCCCTCCACGTCGCGAAAGTGCTTCAGGATTGTGGCTAAGTAGATCGCGAACTCCCCCACTGCGTCGTCGCGGAGGTTTGTCACGTTGGAGGTGCTTTGGCAGTAGGCCAGACCGTTTCGGGTCATGTTGATCGGCGGGCTGTTCACGAACGCGATGAAATATGGAACCCCGCGGGCCCTGGCGGCCTGGAGGAACCACCGCTGTCCCGGACATCGCGACCAGTCGTACCCGGTGAAGCTCTCGTCGAAAAAGGTGTCGGCCCGGCGCCAGGTGTCGTTGATGTTGTTCTGCCGACTGCTGCCCGCGCCGATGTTGAATCGCCAGGCGGACAGGCCGATCCCCTTCGGGTTCTTTCGCATGTCCAGGCCGGTTTCGAAGAGCAGATCGGCGATGGCCTCCCGTTTTTCGTCCGGCCACTGGCCGACGAACTGGGTGGACCAGGCGTCCGATGCGCCGAAGCTCCGAATCGTCTGGCGGGTCCGCGACGTGTCGATCGTGAGAACCAGGGACGCCTGGGTGTCCGCCTTGAGGTCCCCGCCGCTGCCGGGCAGGCAGGGAACATAAGACGACGCAGGAGCCGCCCGCCCGCCGCAGAACAACAGGATCGCCCCCAAACAGACCGTTTGGAACGCGCCGGATCGCACGCCACGCCGCTCGTCCATCGCTATTTCTCCTTCCAATAGATCGCTATTGGCTCCATTATAGCGTCTTGCAGCGGGTACGTCCATATGCACAAATGCGTACGATCTCTCCAACGAGCCGGCAACTTTCGCCCCCACGGTTGAAACAACAAAGCATCGCATGCCTCAGAAGGACTTGCTCGCCTCGCCCGTGCCGCCGTAGGCGCCCAGATTGATCCGCCGGCCGTTGGGGTCGGGTTCCTCGCCCACAGGACTGTTCGGATCGCCCGCATCGATGCAGGGGCTCGTCACCTCGTCCAGCAGCCAATCTCCGGTCATTGCGTCCCAGCGTCCAGCCTGGGACTTCAGATGGTAATCGCCCACGACAAAGAAATCGTCGTTCGGATCGTCCGGGGTTCCGTTCGGATCCCAATAGCCCGCGTCGACAAAGCAAGGATCGACATCGACGTTTCCTTCCCCTTCCGATCCGCCAAAGACATCGCTGAATGTGATGTCGGTATTCACATAACGAACAGGATCTGTGCTCTGGGCAGCCCCGATCTCATTGCCGCCGTCCCAGAGGATACAGTTGACCATCCTGACGGGCTTTTCGGGCAGGCCGTGACAGGAGTACCGCGCCACCGCGTTGCCGTCCTCCGCGCGGTTGCCGACGAACGTACAGTTGATGAATTCCGGGCCGGCGCACTCGGAATCCACCGCGCCGCCCCGCTGGGCCCGGTTTCCCGCAAAGACGCAGTTGGCAACGGTCGAGTAGTACAGGCCGAAGAGAGCTCCGCCTTGATCGGCCGAATTCCCGCGGAATACACAATCCTGAAGAACAGTCGTTTCCTTGTTGTACTCGGCGCAAACCGCACCGCCGCGAGGGGCCGAGTTCCCCTCGAACAGGCAATTCGAGAGGGACATCTCGGCATCGTCGAAACAACCGATCGCGCCGCCTTCCCCTGCGATTTTCGAGAGCAGAGGTACGAAGCTGCCCCTGAATGTGCAATGGGTCGCCGCCAAGACGCCGCCCATGACGTGCACGGCCCCCTGGCGCTCGGCGGCGTTCTGTTCGAACGTGCAGTCGGTCATGGTGACATCGGTATTCTCGCTCGCCACGGCGCCGCCCACACCGGCCTCGTTGTCGATGAAGGCGCAATCGGTCAGCACGACAGCGGCTCCATCATCAGAGCACACCGCGCCGCCGAAGTACGACGCCCAGTTGGCGAGGAACTCGCAGCGTGTCAAGACCAGTTCTTCTCCCACGTGGTAGATCGCCCCACCGCCGAGACTTGCTGCATTCCAGGAGAAGACGCAGTCAACGATCTCAGCGTCGCCGTACCGAATCTCCAGCGCACTGTTGGTTGCCCCTGCCAGGCTGACGCCCTCCAGAATGGGAGTCCCATAGATGCCACGGCACTGAGCGATGCAATAGCTGTTCTCACTTCGCGTGGGTTCATTCGGAAGGTCGTAGGGGTGTTGGACCTCGGCGTCATCGCCATTCAGATCGCCGCTCAGGATGGTTCGATAGACCCCAAAGTCGCGTTCGTTGGGATCGGGCGCACCTGCTCCGGCGTAGCCCCCTCTGAGCGAGATCCCGTCCATGAGCGTGAAGACCGCATTCCGCTCCGGAGTCACCCGGAGCGAGTCGCCGCTCGAAGCGGACAGGTTTGGCCGATACGTGCCTTGGGCAATGCGAATCTCCACATCGTTTGCTTCCCCGCCATGGTACGCTCCTCCCCTCGTGGGCAGGACAGACCTGGCGCTGCGCAGAGCGTCCTGCAAGTACACGAATGCATCAGTCCACGAAGAACCATCGTTGGCTCCGGTTGCATCATCGTCCACATAAATGATCCTCTCCGCTGCCGTGGATACCGTAAGAAGACAAGCGAGCATCAAGAGACATCCTATTGTGAGTGGTGACCGGTTCATTTGAGTTTCCTCCAATAGAAGTTCCCAATTGGCCCTATCAGAACGTTTTACTCGCCTCCTCCGTGCCGCCGTAGGCGCCCAGGTTGATCCGCCCGCCGTTGGGCTCGGGTTCCTCGCCGACCGGGCTGTTCGGATCCCCCGCGTCGATGCAGGGACTCGTAACCTCGTCCAAGACCCAGGTTTCGCCCGCCGGGTCCCAGCGGCCGGCCTGGGACTTCAGATGGCAGTCGCCTTCGATCCACGTCGCGTCGTCGTCATCGGGCGAAACGACGACGGTCGAATCGGACGCAAGGGCCCACCAACCGGGAGCGGCAAAACATGGATCGGCTTCGAGGTTGCCCTCGCCCGGCCAGCCACCCTGCACATCGCTGTACGCGACAGTCAGTTCGATGCCTCCCATGCGGCTTCCTGCGTTGCCCCGAGTCGCAACTGCGTGGGCCGAGATCGGGTCGTCGCCATCCCACACAATGCAGTTTTCCATCGTGACCCGGCATACAATCGAGTCGGTACTGCCCGGCCATGCGAGAGTCGCGGCCTTTTGGGCCACGTTGTCCGCGAAGGTGCAATGGCCGATGACAAACTCCGCGTGGTCGCCCCAGAGGGCCCCTCCCGTGTGAGAGGCATAGTTGCCCGTGAAGAGGCAGCGGGTCATCGCCGTGCCGTCCCCCTGAGAACCCGCGACAAGTGAAGTGGGTCTGCATGTGTGAATCGCACCGCCCCATGTAGCCCGATTGCCGCTGAAGACGCAGGCGTCCAGGAGCAGAGGCACGCCTTCATTCATGATCGCGCCGCCCCACCTGGCCGTTGTGTTGTTCCTGAAGCTACACCGGGTTATCGACGCGGTTTCCTGCTCGATGAGGTTGACGGCCCCGCCCTGCAACGTGGCCGAGTTGCCTTCAAATCTGCAATCGGCGAGCGCCAGCGTGCCCTGCTGATGGTGAATCGCTCCACCCTGAGGGCCTGCGTTTTCTGTGAACGTGCAATTCATCAGGATCAGGTCGCTGTCCATACCGTGGATGGCCCCACCCAGGTCCATCGCCCAGTTGTGGATGAAGCGGCACTCGGACAGCGTCAGACGAGTCTGTGCAATATCGATCGCGCCTCCTGCGATCATGGCCGAATTGTCCTGGAACACACAGTTCGAGAGAGTCGGCCTCCCGCCTTCACAACGGACGGCCCCTCCACTGGAAGCCAGGTTGGAGTTGCGTCGGAAGGCGCAGTTGACGATCTGCGGACTGCCATTGCGGTTATACAGGCCGCCATGGACCGCCGATTCAATCACGAGCCCGTCCAGCACAGCAGTCGAGTCCGCCAACCACTGGCTCTCCACCACGTATGTGCTGTTGTCGGCCCGGAGAGACTCGTACACTGGGTTGCCCAGTCCCCAATCGTCCGTGTCGTTACCGTTGCGGTCTCCGCTGAGAACCGTCTCGTATCGTTCTACGTCGCGGGCATCCGGGTCCAGGCCCTGCGAGCCGGCGAAACCACCCTGGATGGCTACTCCGCCCTTCAAGGGAAAGGACGTATACCGTGCGGCCAATGGGTCCGCCGGGCCATGGCCTCTACCCACAGACCCCCTGCTGACATAGGGATCGGTCCGGTAGATCCCCTGAGCCACGCGGATCTCGTCGCCCGAGCCGGCCGCCGCAATGCCGCTTTGCAGACGCACGTAGGCGTCGATCCAGGAGGAACCGTCGTTTGCCCCGCCGGCGTCATCATCAACATAGATGACTTTTGCCTGAGTCGCGGCGGGCAGGCATGCGATCAGGACGCAGACCGCCGCCGCCATGATGAATCTTCTGCACGTCTCCATGTTCCGCTCCTTTCACAGTGACCGCTATGATATGAATACAGTATGAGACAGATGTACGCCTGTCCCGAATTCGCGCAGGGTATCTCCGCTTTCGGCGTCGTGGAACGGCGACAGGTTCACAGCGAGGGGCGATCCCGGACTCCGTACCCTCGCCGACCACTACGCCGGAAGCGCAGCGTTGCCGGGATGTACAGAAATTGTCCCTGATCGCGAAGGCGAGCGGATATGATAGAGATAAGTGCAAGTATGATACGGCAAGTTATGATAACAACACTTGCCCGCCCTCGTATCTCATTGATCCCACTTTAGCTGGGCGGGAATCCATTTGTCAAGACAATTCTCGCCCGGAAAGCGTTTTTTGTATCAGGACTTCGCGGGTCCGTCGGCGGAAGGCAGACGGCAGTCCCGACCGGACCTCGTCCGCGTGCCGACGTGGATCGCCGCCTGGCCAATCATGCCCAGGATGACGACCGCGGCGGCAAACCAGTACGGCCAGTACAGGCCCACATGCTCGCACAGGTAGCCGCCGGCGGCCGAGCCGATGGTCAGGCCCAGCGAAATCACGATTTCATGGATCGCCATCCGAGTCGAGCGATGGCGGCTCGCGGATACGCCGTAGTAAAGATGTGAGGAATAGGCAAAGCCGTACGCCACACCCAGGAGGGCCGAGGACGCAAACAGGACGCTCAAGTTCCTGCTGTACAGGGTCATCAGCAGCATGAGCAGTAGCATGACCTGGGCGGCAATCAGCAGCACCGGCTGGAAGTGCCACCATGCCCAGCGTCCGGCCGTCACTAAGGCCACGAGGTTGCACGACGCATAGAGCGTCAGGTACAACCCGAATTGCGACTCTGTGTATCCAAGGCTCGTGAAAACCAGCGCAAATTGCGAACGCATGATCGCATAGCACGCACACGCGCTGAAAAGGCCGATCCGGGAGATCCAGCGGCAATCGGCAAGGAGCCGGGGATCGTATGCCGTCCCGATTGGCAGGATGTCGCCGGGCGTCTCTTGCGATGTGGTCGGGGTTCCGCCGAGGGTCGAGGAGTCACGTGCGAAGCGCAGGAGCACCAGCGACAGCAGCACGGCCGCCACTGCACCGACGAGAGGCAGCAGTGGATGGACTTCGAAAAACCAGCCGGAGATCAAAGGGCCGACCATGCTGCCGCTGGACCAGGCGCCGTTGTAGCGGCCCAGCCGGCGGTTCAATCGGACGCCTTCGTAGTCGGAGGACACCCAGCCCATCAGGAACGGCCAGTAGAAGGCCATCGCGGCCCCGCCTATCCCTCCGGCAGCAATCAGCGTCCAGATCCAAAGCATGCCGTCCTGGCCACCGCGGAACCTGGCAAAAACGACAGAGGCCGTCATGGCCGCCGAGGCCGCCAGGGCAACCGTGCCGGCCCGAAGCGCGGTCCGTCGGACGCGAAGACGGCCCAGTCGCGAGCCGGTGACCAGCAGGGCGATCATGTAGGCGAGATTGTTGACCGCGGGCGCATAACCCACGTGGGCATCCGAGCCGCCGATGCTACTGAGAACGAAAGGCATAGCCGTCCACGCCATGCTCAGGCAAATCGCCATCATGAACGCCGCCCCATAGAGGGGCCACGCCCGGTCACGCCTGCGAGGTGGCAATCCATTGCATTCGTGCGACATTCGGATTCTGCTCCAAATGCTCAGATTATAGCAAGCCAGGGGCAATATGCCAGTGACCAAAGCGAGAATCGAAAAGCCGTGAGCCCCCTCCGCGGACGGCTCACGGCTTTTCAAACTGAATGCGCAATCAGGCGGTTACTTCTCAGGTGTGTCCTCAGCGGCGTCCGCCGGCTCGACAGCCGGTTTGAATGTGTAGTTCTTCTTCGCCGCTTGCTCGCGAACGGTCTGTTTTATCGCCGAACCGAGCGTCTCGCCCCGCTGCTGACGGTTCCTGATTTCCTGGACAATGAACTGATTCCGCTGCGCGTTGAGCTGCTGAATCTTCGCCTGGATCTCGGCTCGCTCATTGGCCTTCGCCGTCACGTAAGCGGTTCTCTGCTCGATATTCATCTGACGCATATTTTCGGGCAGCTCCTCCTGCTCCATTGTGCTCAGATCCACTTGGTTGGCCCGAATGGCGTCGACCAGATCCCAGGTGCTGTTGCTGTAGTACAACGACGACTTGGTCAGAGCCCTCTGGAGCCCCGCCTGGGGCGAGGCGTTCGCGGCGTTGTTGTCCTGCGCAATTTGCCGCTCCTGGGCAGCGAGGCCCGCGGCGCCGAACGGGACGTACGTCTGATTCAGGACCGCACTCAGTTCGGCGATTTGCCGATCCTGAGGCGACGGGACGTGAACGATCTGACGATTGTGATCGATGGTGAGATACCTGCCGTCGGCGAGCACGGCCCCGTCTTTCCACTTGCCATCGATTCCTTCCTGCTCGCCGCCACAGTGGATTGTGTTGACGACGATCCCTTTCGCAATGGCCGCCCTGCACATCTGCTGGTAGTCCACCGGACCCTGGGTGAACGGCTCATTGCCCGCGATGAAGATGACCTTCAGATCATCGGCGGAGTCGCTCCAAGCCAGTTTCGCCGTGGCCTCCCGAATCACCCAGCCGCAGTACTCCTGGCCGCCATCGGTCTTCAAGGCAAAGAGCTCCTCGGACACCTTGTCGAGATCCGTGGTGAAAGGGACGATCTGCCGAATCCATCCAGCCTCTGCCGACAGACTGTTGTTGCCATATTCGTACAGAGCGACCTGAATCTCCGGCCGGCGGCCCCCCCGTTCGGCCAGGATGAATTCGTTGACTATCGACCACAGTTCCGTCCGGGCCTGATCGATTAGGCCGGACATGCTTCCGCTGGTATCCAGCAGGATCGCCATCTGCACCAACGGCTTGGGCTCTACCGGCGGGACCTCAACGACCGGCTCTATGGCGGCGTCCCCGGCCGCCAGGGCCATCACCGCACACAGGGACACCACCGTCGCCATGCTCAAACACCGAATTACATTCCTCGTCTTCATGTTATGCTCCTTTCAGGATGATCGTATCTGTCAGTTGCGGCTCGGGGACTTGATGAGCACAGGCTCGCCATCGACCATCAGCAGGATGTCGCCCGTCAAGGCGATACTGCCCTGCCGATTCTGCGCCGCGAGCCGGAGGGCCAGATCGAAGTACTCCCTCGATCCGAACTCGATGACCCGGGTCGGCGTGACCTGGTCCTTGCGACTCACAAGCCGGCTGTCCACCCATTGCGATCCGCGATTGTAGTAGGCCTGGTCGTTCACCTGCTGAACCGCGCTGATGGACACCTCGTTGAGCCGTTCATCGTAGTAGTAGTTCCGGAGGTTCAGTTCGCTCTGTCCCTTCTGGCGGATGCTGTTGAGACTCTGATTGATCCCGCCAATCCCCGAGCGGGTCCCCATGGCCCGACTGGACAGGACATCCACTGCCTCGCGATGCATGTCCGCCGGATTCGCAAGGTCCGTCCCCTCCCGGGCCAGAAACGCCGTATATTCCGTCAGAATGCCGAACTCCGTGGACAAACGCACGATTTCGTCGACCAGTTCCCTGATCTTGGGGTCCTGCGTCGTCACGGAAGGATCGGCTCCCGCTTGCCGAACCACGTCGATCAACTCGGCGATCTTGCGGCTGGCCCACAACCGCGGCACAAACCCGTTCTTCTCGCTCGCCTTCGCCGGGTCCAGACGCGATCTGAACGTTCGCTGCTTGCCGAAGTAATTGCCCGTCATGTCAAAGGCAAGCGTCTCGTCGCCAACGTACTGGCCCAGGAGGATGAGACGGTCCCCCTCGAACAGATCGGGCAGCCTTTCGGGCAATATGTCCCGGGTCCGACCGATGGCCGCGTCGCCCTGCGCATCGACGATCCGCAACTGGGGCTCCGCGAGGATCGGTCCCGTCAACCGGTCAAATACCGCGCCGACTTTGACCTCCACATCTTCCTGCGGCAGGACGAACTCCGCCCGCCCTCGCGATTCGCCCGCGATCTTCTCCAACAGCGGCGCGTTGACATCGAAGCCCACGCCGAACGTGAAGATACGCCGGCGATGCGGGTTCGATTGGACCGCCAGTTCCCCGATGCTCCTCTCCGAGGTCTGGCCCACGGTGGGCAGGCCGTCGGTGAGAAACAATACGATCGGCAGCATGCCCTCCACGGGCTCCTGCTCCAACGCGGCGCGAAGGGCGTCGTAGAGATTTGTCCCGCCGGTGGCGGTGATGCCCCCAATGTACTTGCGGGCAGCCTGTTGCGTGACTTCGCTCTTAACGACCGGCTTGGGCGAGAACCACTGGATCGTGTTGCTGTAGAGCAGGATGTTGAAGGCCTCGCCCGGCCGCAGACCCGCGATGATCTGCATCGCCGCTTCCTTGGCCTGCTCGATCTTCTCGTTTCGCATGCTGCCAGAGCGGTCGATCACAAGCGTCACTTCCCGCTGGATCGCTCGGACCTCAGGGTCCTGCGTCGCCTTGGCGGGCAGCCCGGCCAGCAGCAGGAAATATCCGCCGCCGACTTTCTTGTCCGGATAGGCGAAAACCGACGCAGTGACGCCATCTTCCTGCAGCAGATAGGACAGGCGGAACGGCCCCGGCTCCCGGTTCGCGGAAGCGACGATCTTCACGGAGACCTCGCGTTCGCCGATTCGCTCCATTTCGAGCTTGTGACTTGCGGAATAGACCGTGGAGATCGGACGTTCGGCCCTGATGCGGGCGTCGATGTGCCAGGGCACCTCGTACTGGAGCGATTCCGTGCGAAGCAGAATGTAATCCACCCGGCAGCCGTCCGCGTCGAGCAGGTGCTCGTAGGTCAGACGAACCTTCTGCCTGCCACGGGCCTCGATCGGAAACACGCTGGAGCGAATGAGGTTGTATCCGATGAACTCCACGAGGGCCGGGTCTCGGATCTTCGCCACCAAGCTGTCATAAATTCGACGGGCCTGGTCCCTGGGTAGGACCTGCGCCGTCACCTGCCCCCCCGGCCCGTCATAGGCGAAGCCTCGCACCACGGCTCCGTCGGGCGCCGGGAAGATCAACTCCGCTTCCTGCCGCCGGTCGGTCCGATTCTCCAGGTGCATCTCGACCGTGGTCGTGGCCGTCATCTCGACGATATCGATCCGGACGTGAACCTCGGTGACCTGGACGTTGTTGTGGCGGTCCCGCGTGAACGCCCAGGGCCGGCTCTGCGGCACCAGGACGTTCGTCGACGATGGACCGACGGGAACATGCTCGATCTGCCCCAGGCAGAAAGCGGGCACTGTGACGAGAACGAATGTCGCAACAATCTGAGAGATTCCGGACCTGTGCATTTTCGTGCCTCCAATAATTCTGGATGGGTTGCGTTCAGTCAGTTGCCACATTCACTATAACGCACGAGACCGGTCCGGATGTGTAAAGAGCGTGTAAAAAGACCTTTCTTAGACAGATGCTTCGCGACTGTAAAAAACGTGTAAAATGGGTCCGACGATTCCGTCGGGCCCATTCGCGGCATACGCCATCCCGAGGACGAGCGCAAACAAAAAGGTGCGCCGTGACAGACGCACCTTTTCGTATGATTCATCGCAGCAAAGAAACCCGCAGGTCATTCAATCTTCAGGTCCGGATTGTTCGACCCAAAGTGCTTGAGCAT
>CAZDTD010000013.1:0-32542 GCA_964507995.1 uncultured Pirellulales bacterium
CAGCCGCTGTTCGTTGAAGTATTGCCGATAGGTCTCAATCGTCCAGCGGGCCTCCTCGGGTGGCTACGCAGACGCCGGGTCATCTGACGGCGTGCTGATGAGGAGTGCCTTCGGGGAAACGTAGCCCAACATGCTCGGCAGAAACCAGGGTGTGCGTTCACAGCGTGAACGCACACCCTGTCGATTTCTGGGGATGGTCGGAGTTTCGTACTTTTGAGGTCGGTGTGGATGACAAGACTGTCGTACAAGGCACTGCCCCGTGGAATGCGGAGGTTCGGACTTCTACTGCGTAGATGTCTCCCAGTCTTCCAGTTGCAGACCAATCGCTCCATATTCTTCTGAGGTCGCGCACTTTTCAGGGCGCCGTACAATAGTTCTGCCCGTACGATTGAACAGAGAGCAACCTCCCCAAACGACAGGCCCTCAAGTGTCCGGCGGACACCATCCGACCGACCGTTCAGATACCGGATACAGATGTTCGTATCGAGCAAGTACCTCACTCCATCGTCTCCCGGATCTCGTGATAGCCCTGCTCTTCCCGCGAGATCGGCGCATCGGCGAGACAGCCGTAGGTGTTGGCCACAAAGTCATGCCAGTCAAGATGGGCATCGCCTTGGGCTGCCTGGGAACCATTTGCAAGGAGTTTGATAATCCCGTACAAGAGATCCAGGTGCTCACTTTTGACTTTGTCGATCTCCGTCTTGAGCAATTTTCGGTTTATCATATCGACCTCAAATGCCCCTGTCCGATTTCACATCGGTGCTGATCCGGCGCAGCAACATCGTCTGCACGTCCACTAAGGCGATTATACCAAATCCGCACAGGAGAAATCTGCGCAACTCGGCGGAATTTGCGGTCCCTTGCGATCAGGGCCTGTTCGCCTTCTCGAAGACAAAGCCACGGGGGTCCGCGTCGATTCGGATCGTGTCGCCGTCGGAGAATTTGCCCGCGAGCAGCTCCATGGCCAGCGGGTTCTCCACCTGCTGCTGGATCGTCCGCTTGAGCGGCCGGGCGCCGAAGACCGGATCGTAGCCGTCTTCCAGGACCAGGTCTTTGGCCTTGTCCGTGAACTCGATTCGGATCTTGCGATCCTTGAGCCGCTCGCCCAAGTAGCCGAGCTGGATATCGACGATCTTCTTGAGGTTGTCGCGGCTGAGCATGCGGAACACGACCACCTCGTCGATCCGGTTGAGGAATTCCGGCTTGAAGACCTGCTTGAGCATGTCCTTGACGTGGGCCTCGATCTCCCAGTCGGCGCCGTGCTCTTCGGTGAGCTTCTGGATCTCCTGACTAGCGATATTGCTCGTCATGATGATGACCGTGTTCTTGAAATCGACGGTGCGGCCCTTGCCGTCCGTGAGCCGGCCGTCGTCGAAGACCTGCAACAGGACGTTGAAGACGTCCGCGTGGGCCTTCTCGACCTCATCGAGCAGAATCACGGAATAGGGCTTGCGCCGGATCGCTTCGGTGAGCCGGCCGCCCTCTTCGTAGCCGACGTATCCCGGCGGGGCGCCGATGAGCCGGGCCACCGAATGCTGCTCCATGAACTCGCTCATGTCGATGCGAACCATCGCATTCGGATCGTTGAACAGGAAGTCCGCGAGGGCCTTGGCCAGTTCCGTCTTGCCGACGCCAGTCGGACCGAGGAACAGGAAGGTTCCGGTCGGCCGGTTCGGGTCGGAGAGTCCCGCCCGACTCCTGCGGACCGCGTCGCACAGCGCCTTGACCGCTTCGTCCTGGCCGACGACACGTTTCCGGATCTGCTCCTCCATCTTCATGAGCCGCTCCCGCTCGCCCGACATCAGCCGGGAGACTGGGATGTTGGTCCACTTGGCGACCACTTGGGCAATGTGCTCGGCCGTCACCTCGTTGTGGAGCATCTGGGCCTTTTCAGACTTGGCCAACTGCTGCTCTTTCTCCACAAGCTGCTTCTTGAGGTTCGTGATGGTCTCGTATTTCAGCCGGGCGGCCCGCTCCAGGTCGCCGCGACGCTGGGCGTCCTCGAACTGTCTCTCGGCCTCTTCAAGCTGTTGTTTCAAGGCCTTCACCTGGTCGATGCCCCCCTTTTCCATCTCCCACTGGGCGGTCAGCACGCGATTCTTCTCTTCGAGATCGGCCAGTTGTTTCTCCGCTTTCTTGAGCCGGTCCTTGCTGGCGGGATCTCGTTCCTTCTTGAGCGCCTCCCGCTCGATCTGGAGCTGTATGATCCCTCTGCGAATGTCGTCGAGTTCGGCGGGCACCGAGTCATTTTCGATTCGCAAGGTGGAGGCCGCCTCATCGATCAGGTCGATGGCCTTGTCCGGCAGCCAGCGGTCGGTGATGTACCGTTGGGAAAGCGTGGCCGCCGCGACAATCGCCGCATCGGTGATCCGCACGGCGTGGTGGGTCTCATAGCGGTTCTTCAGCCCGCGGAGGATGGCGATCGTCGCCTCGATGCTCGGCGGCTCCACCAGGATCGGCTGGAACCGGCGTTCCAACGCGGCATCCTTTTCGATGTACTTGCGGTACTCGTCGATGGTGGTCGCACCGATGCACCGCAGTTCGCCGCGCGCCAACGAGGGCTTCAGCAGGTTGCCGGCATCAACAGCGCCTTCCGCCTTGCCCGCCCCGACAACCGTGTGCAGCTCGTCGATGAACAGGATGATCTGCCCTTCGGCGGTGATGACCTCCTTGAGCACGGCCTTGAACCGGTCTTCGAACTCACCACGGAACTTGGTGCCCGCGATCAGGGCCCCCATGTCGAGCGCGATGACCTTCTTGTTCTTGAGCCCGGCGGGGACATCTCCCGCGACGATTCGCTGGGCGAGCCCCTCGACGATGGCGGTCTTGCCGACGCCCGGCTCGCCGATCAGGACGGGGTTGTTCTTGGTCCGACGGTTCAGGACCTGCATGCACCGCCGGATCTCCTCGTCCCGCCCGATCACCGGGTCGAGCTTGCCCTTGCGGGCCTGTTCGAGCAGGTCGATGCCGTAGCGTTCCAGCGCCTTGTATTTCTCTTCGGGACTCTGGTCGGTGACCTTCGCACCGCCGCGAACGTCCTTCAGCGCGTTCTGAATCTTGTCCACGGTCACCGAGTTGACGTCCAGGATCTCCTTCGCGTCGCTCGGCACGCCGGCCAGCGACAACAACAGGTGCTCGACGCTGAGGTATTCATCGCCCATCTTGTCGGCGCGGTTCTGCGCATCGAGCACGACCTGGTTGAACGCCGGATCGGGCATCATCTGCCCGGCGTTCGTGCCCTGGGCGAGATGTCCCAACTCGTCCTCGGTCATCCCCTTGATGCGAGTCACGTTGGCGCCGATTTTCTTCAGGACCATGTCACACACGCCGCCCTCGTCGCTCAGCAGCGCGCTGAGCAGATGCAGCGGAGACAGAACCGTGTGCGATTTGGCCATCGCGATCTGCTGCGCCGTCGCGAGCGCCTCCTGTGCCTTGAGTGTGAATTTCTCAAATTTCATCTCTGAATCCCAAATATGGAATCTCAACTTGCCTATGGCTACAGACCAAGGCAGTGCAAACCGTGTGCCCGAGCCCAAAGAACCCACAAGCCGTTTAACAACAAGCACTTACAGTTACCGCAAAACCAAGATCGGGTGCCAAACTGGCAGTCGGGGAGGGCACGCCCGAACCGGGCGGCAAAACGCCAACAGGTGGATTCAGGTCCACGTAGTCGGAGATGGGACCGGCAGCGGCCTGAGGACCGCGGCTTACGGCGTCACAACAAACGAGGCATCTTGGCTTGCCCACAGGGCGCCGATTACCATCGTCCGGAAGGTTACCCGCTCGCCGATTCACGCGGGTGCGATTCGTGTTTGCAGGTAGATTCTCCCAACCCTTGGGAATCGACCCTGTCAACGTCGAATGATCCATTTCACAGCAAACCAGAAACTCCCTACAAATGTGAACTGCTCCCGATTCACGTCGGGACGGCGTTCCCACTTGACAATCGGCCGGGCTGCCGGTATGATCCGGCCTTCCGTGGACTTGAAAAAAACCTGATGGTGCAAGGACAGCAAGAACTGTGAAGATGGACGTGAAACCCTTCAAAGCGTTTCGATTCGACCCGAGCGTCGTCGGCGACGTGGGCAAGTGCATTGCGCCGCCTTACGACGTGATCGACGACGCCCAGCGGGAGGAACTCTACCGCCGGAGCGAGCACAACATCGTGCGGATCACCAGGGGCAAGACCACGCCTTCAGACAACGGGCAGCGCAATCAATACACCCGAGCCGCCGAGCTGCTCCAGAAATGGATCGCCGAGGGGGTCCTCAAGCCGGACGATCGGGACACCATCTACGGTTACGTCCAGGACTTCGATCTCGACGGCGTGACCTACCGGCGTCTGACGTTCATCGCGCTGGGCAAGCTCGAAGATTTCGGCAAGACCGTTCGTCCGCACGAACAGGTCTTTGCCAAGCCGGTGCAGGACCGGCTGAATCTCAAAAGAGCGACCGCGGCTCGATTCGGGCTGGTGTTCATGCTCTACGACGATCCGCAAGGCGTCGCGGACAAGGCCATCGCCAAGGCCGCCGAGAGCAAACCCCTGGTGGATTTCGTGGACGACCACGGCGTTCGTCACCAGCTTTTCGCCATCGCCGACGAGGCCGACATCCAGGCCATCGTCCAGATGATGGCCCACAAAAGCGTCATCATCGCCGACGGCCACCACCGCTACACGACCGGCCTGACCTACATGCGAGAGAGCGGAATCCCCGCCGCGAAGTACCAGATGATGGCCTTCACGAACGGCGCCCAGAAAGGCCTCGTCGTCCTGGCGACCCACCGCGTCGTCGGCGGACTCGACGGCTTCAACTGGCAGGATCTCGTCTCGCGTCTGATCCCCGGCTTCACCGTGATGAAGATTGGCAGCAAGCTGGACATGCTCAAAATCATGAAGAGCGTGCATGAGAAAGATGAGACTCCCCTGGGCATCTACCTGGGCGACGGCAAGTTCTGCGTCGCCGTGCTCAAGGACAAATCGCTCATGAAGGCCGCGGCCCCCGACAAGAGCGAGGCCTGGCGGACGCTCGACGTCGCCGTGCTCCAGAAGCTCATCCTGGAAGGCATGCTCGGCCTGACCGAAGAGGAGATGGGCGACTCCAAGTACGTCGAATACGTCAAGGATGTGCCCAACGCTATCGACGAAATCATCCGTCAGGTCGACTCCGGCCGCAAACAGATCGCGTTCTTCACCAACCCCGTGAAGATGCAGCAGTTGTCGCGGATCGCCGACGCCGGCGAGCGGATGCCCCACAAATCAACGTATTTTTACCCGAAGATGTATACCGGGTTGACCATACAAAAACTGTAACTGTTGGAGAGCCCCAATGGCAGACTGGAAGAACCCGCCGAGATTGTTCATCCCCGGCCCCGTGCAGGTCAAAGATGACGTGCTCAAGCAGTTGGCTCGCCCGACGCTTGGCCATCGTGACAAGGAATACGCCGTGCTTCACGGCGAGGTCGTGAACATGCTGAAGAAGGTGCTGTTCACCGATCAATATATCTTCCTCTCGACCTCCAGCGGTTCGGGCCTCTGGGAGGCGTCGATTCGCAACTGCGTGCATCCTGATGAGACCGTCCTGGCCACCTGCTGCGGCGCATTCAGCGACAAGTGGGCGGACGTCGTGAAAGAATGCGGCCGCAAGGTCGATTTGCTCAAGGTCGATTGGGGCAAGCCCACCCTGCCCGATGAGATCGACGCCAAGCTTTCCTCCGGCAACTACGCCGCGATCACGCTGATCTACAACGAGACGAGCACCGGGTTGATGAACCCGATCTACGACATCGCCAAGATGATGAAGGCCAAGCACCCGAACGTGCTGGTCTTCGTGGACGCCGTCAGCGGCATGATCGGCCAGCCGATCCACTTCGACGAACTCGGCTGGGACGTTGTGTTCGCGTCGGTGCAGAAGGCGTTCGCCCTGCCGCCGGGCTTCACGGTCGCCGCGGTGAGCAAGCGAGCCGTCGAGAAGGCCAAGAGCGTGCCCGCCCGCGGCTACTACTTCGATTTCGTCCAGTGGGCGAAGGCCGCGGAGAAGAACCAGACGCTCGTGACCCCGAGCATCCCCCATATCATGGGCCTGCACTACCAGTGCACGAAGTTCGTCAACGAGGGCATCGAGAACGTCTGGGCCCGGCATAAGACCATGGCGGATTACTGCCGAGGCTGGGCCAAGAGCAAGGGCTTCGAGCTGTTCTGCGACGAGAAGTACGCGTCGAACACCCTGACGACGATCAAAAACACGCGCAACATCAACGTCGGCGACGTCATCACGGCCGTCAAGGCCAAGCACAACACGATCTTCAGCGCCGGCTACGGCCAGCTCAAGGACAAGACCTTCCGCATCGCACACATGGGCGACATCACGCTCGATGAGGTGAAAGAGCTTTGCGGCTGGATCAGCGAGGAAATCGGGGGCTGAACCCCCTCGGTATTGCGATATCGGGAACTCCACGCGACCCCGTCTGCACAATCGACGGGGTCGCTCTTGTTCCAGGCATCCTCAGCAGAAAGACAACATGGATTTGTCGATCATCATACCGGCCTTCGAGGAAAGCAAAAAGATCGCACGCGATGTGAAGGCCGCAGCGGAGTTCCTGGTAGGCAACGACCTGGCCGGCGAAATCATCGTCGTCGATGACGGCAGTCAGGACAACACGGCCCAGATGGCCCGGGCGGTCGCGGTCCCTGCGGCCGTGAAGCTCAATGTGATCCGCTACGAACAGCACCGGGGCAAGGGCTACGGCGTCCGCACCGGCATGGAGGCCTCGACGGGTAAGTTCGCGATGTTCGCCGACTGCGGCCTGTGCATCCCCTATGGCAACGCCCTCCTGGGCCTGGAGATGCTCCAAAACGACCGCTGCGACATGGCCCACGGCTCCCGCAGACACATCGAGAGCGACATCCTCCAGGCGCAGCGATGGCACCGCCGGGTCCTGTCACGCGCGTTCAAATACACGGTCCACCTCATGCTCGGCGTTCCGAGAGAACTCACGGACACGCAGTGCGGTTTCAAAATCTACAAGGGCGACGTCGCCAGGGAACTCTACGCCGAGTGCGCCACCGACGGTTTCATGTTCGACATCGAGATCATTCTGCGGGCCGTGAAGAAGGGCTACCGAATCGGCGAATTCCCCGTCGAATGGGCCTGCGATCCGGACAGCCGGCTCTCGGTCACGCGCACCCCCTGGCCAGTCCTCGTCGAGCTGCACAAGCTCAAACGGACGTTGGCCAGAGACGCCCGCGGGACGGGAAATCCGAAATGCGAAACTCGAAATGCGAAACAAACTCAAACAACCCGAACGGAAGAAAACTCAAAACAAACCATCCGATAGGCGATCGCGTTTCAGTCATTTGAGTTTTGGCATTCGTGCTTGTTTCGAATTTCGGATTTCGAGTTTCGTGCTTTCTCAGAGGACAAGCTCCCCTGTCTGCCATGTCCCGGCGGGCATGATCCACTCGGCCCGGCCCGTCACATCGTCCTCGGGGAGGATGAGCAATCCTCGGACGCCGCTGTGCCGGCGGCAGAAGTCCGTCACTTCCTCAGCCGTCAGCACCATGAACGCGGTTGACAAAGCATCGCCGCGGGCCGCGTCCGGCACGATCGACCAGGCCGCAAGTTTGCTCTCCGCAGGCCGGCCGGTGCGAGGATCGATGATGTGATGGCCCTTCTCCAGACCCGAGCCGTTGACGGAGATATGTGCCACCTGGAGCCGGGCGAGCGTGTGGCTTCGGTCCTTCGGGTGGCTGAGCGTCACCGGCCAGCCCGGCCTGCCCTCCGGGGCATCGAGCGCCAGGACCGAGCTGAAACCGCCGTGAATCAACGCGCGATCCACGCTCCATTCTTTCAGCAGATCCGCCATCCGATCCACCGCGTACCCCTTGCCCACGCCGCCCAGGTCGATGCGCATCGGACTCGCCAGGAGGGCCACGGCGCAGGTCGGTTCGTCCAACAGGATCAGATCGGCGCCCGTGTGGTCGAGGGCGAACTGCAGCTCCTCGGCCGACGGCGTCCGCGGCTTCTTCTCCTCGTCCCGCCAGCAGTCCACGAGGAATCCCACGGTAATATCGAACGCCCCCTCCGTCTGCGAGTGCATCTCGGCGCTGATCCGCAGGCATTCGAACGTATCCAGCGTGATATACAGCGGCGCACCCGCCGGCAGATGGTTGATCTGCGTGACGTCGCTGGTCTCCAGGAAGCGGCTCAGCGTCCCCTCGATGCGGTCCACTTCGCGGAAGGCCGCGTCCGCCGCCTGCTGGGCGTACGTCCGGTCCTCGTGCTGGACGATCACCTCGAACGTGGTCGCCATCGCCTGATGCGAGAAGCGATACACGTTGGGCACGGCCGCCCAGTCGCTATGGACGAACTGCGTCTCGGGTTGCCGTTTCTTTTCGTTCATGGCTTGCCTCGATCAGCGCGGCCGCATCCGACTGCGTCGCCGCGCTCTCATCCCAGAGGTCCTTGCGGACGAATCCCCCCAGCTTCACGCCCGGCCGGAACCAGATGTAACACGGAGGATCGAACAGGTACATATACATCCGGCGTTGCTCGACAGGCGTTTCCTCGCAGATCTTGCGCTGCAGAGCCCCTTCCAGCTTGTCGGAGACCAGGACCAGCGGACCGACCTCGTTCGGAATCCCGGACGCATATTCGACGCACGGGAGGTCCCGGAAGTACCAGGGCAGCGGCCAGTAATCCATGCCCGGGACGGCGATGAGGATCGGCTTGTCCGCGGACCGACCGGCGCCGGTCGTCGCGGCATACTCCCGGACCACATTCACGGCGGTGAAGATCTCCTCCGTGGGATGGGCGTACACATAGGGATTGCGACTGTCCGCGTAATCCATGAAGCTCGCACGATACGACAGGAACGCCAGATGCCCGACAGCAACAAGCACCAGCACAACCACGAGGCCTCGCAGCACGGGCCTCCTCGCCCAGGCCCACAGCGTCACAGCCCCCACGCCGGCCAGCAGGATCAGGCCGGTCAGGAAGCTCAGCAGGCACCAGGGCGTCTTGTAGGGGATCGCCGAGTAGACGACCGTCATCGCCAGCGTGTAGATCGCGAGGAACCGCACGAGCTTCGGGTCGATCCGACCGACCTGTGTCCCTCGCACGGCGTTCGCCAGTCCCACGATTGCCAGCAGAACGATCCAACCCTCGGTCCAGATCGGGCCGTGGGCGTACCGCGCGTACAGAAGAATCTGAAGGTAATAGTACCAGGGATGTACATGCGCGGTGTCCTGCCCCCCTGCTCGACCGAGGTATGTGACGTACGTTCGATAGGAGTCCAGGATGCCCACCGGACGGCGGAAGAATACCGAGAACAGCAGGGCCGAAACGACCACCGCCGCAACAACACCGAGCAGGATGTGACGCCAGTTGAGGCCGGCCAGGACACGGGGGAGGGATCGGTCTTTGCCGGACTGCGTCAGGATCACAAGAGCCAGCGCCAGCACCATCGAGCCGAAGGCGATGACCGCCGTCTCCTTCGTCGCGTGCATCAGCCCGGCGAATCCACCTGCCGCGAGAGCCCACACGAGCGATCTCGTGCGCGCGTAGCGATACCCGCACACGATAAGGCCAAGGGTGAAGCAGGCCAGCAGCATTTCCTGGATGTAGTACCGGCTATAGAAGACCATCGCCGGAGAGAGGGCCGCCAGGAGGGCCGCTGCGACCGAAGCCAGCCCGAGGCCGCCGGACAGGCCTGCGATCAACAGGACTATCGCCGTGCCGAAGAGGACAGGGACAATGCGGAGCGTAACCTCGTCGATCTCGGCGTAGGTGCGTTCCCCGGCCAGCCAGGCGGGGATCAGCGTGAAGTAGTTGAGCGTCGGGCCGTGGTATTCGTTGGGATCGTACTCGTAGACGCCCTGTTCGAGGAGGTAGCGACCGAACTTGTGGGCGTGGACAGCCTCGTCGGTGTGCATGGGCCGCATGCACAATCGTGGCGCTCGGAGACCGAACGCTCCGAGCGCCACGATGAGAATCAGGAACCAGGATAGCCTGAACCCCCTTTCGGGAGAGGTCCAATCCAGCCTTTTCATTCCACTGGCTTGCCGTAGGCATCGATCTCGATGTAGTGGTTCAGATCGTTGCCTGTGTTGCCGTTGCTATAGAGGCGGATGTAGCGAGCCTTCGGGCTGCCCTGAGAGATCAGGTCGATCAGCTTGCCCTCGTTGGTCTCGACATAATGCATGTCCTTGCCGATGCCCAAACCTGCGGAGTTATCGATGTCATTGTTGAACACCGTCTTGACGTCCGTGATGAAGTCCTTGTCGTTCGAGAGCTGCACGACCACGTCGAAGTACACACGGGGCTGTTTGTGGTAGTGCCAGATTACCAGGGCGTAGAGCTCGCACTGTTTTTCGAGGTCAATGGTCACGTGCTGGACAAAGGGTCCCAGCTCGACGTAGCTGCCATCGGCGGCTTCCTTGTCGCCATCGGTGATCATCTCGATCTCACCGATGATGGGCTCTTCATCGCTGGCCGAAACCGGCTTGCCTTTGGACAGCAGAACCCCGTCCTTGGGAGCCAGGAACGCCGGACGGGCCTTGCCCAGCGGCTTTTCCAGATTCTCGACCTTCATATCCTGCGGCGTGCCGACAAACATCGGCTTGGGCAGCTCGATGGGGAGGGGCGCGTAGTCCGCAGCCGTTGGCGAGGCAGCCTCGGCAGGTGCTGCAGCAACCGGAGCAGGGGTCGTTTCAGCCGGTTTCGGGGCCTCGGTCGCCGCGGGTTGGGCGGGCGTCGCCGGTTTCACCTCCGCCGCCGGAGTCATCTGCTGGGCCGGAGCGTCCGTGGAAGCCGGGGGCTCCTCCGCTTTCTTGCACGACATGCCCAGACACAATATCGCCGCCAAAGTTGTCAGAAAGACTGCTCTCATCATGTTTTTTTCCATCTCACTAACCTCAATCATATGAAACCCAGTATAGGACACTCCACCTCGACGTCCCAGAGTGCAAAACCGATGCGGGACGCATCCCGATCGACCGAAGCGGCATGGTAGCCGCGTTGCCGTCTATTGTCAAGTTGCGCCTATGGGCATTTTGTTACATCGCCCGCAATATCCATAAAAAAACAGGGATTCGGGAATCTCCGAATCCCTGCGTATTTCAGATATCCCGGTCCGCGATCAACAGCGAACCGGAGGACTCATTTGCCCTCAGCGGCAGGCAGGGCAACCACAGGCGGCTGCAACCCGGCCTTCGCCAGGACGAAGTACACCACCGCGCCGGCGATGAACGCCACGAGGGGCGCCGCCGGAATGTTGGCCAGTCCGACGAGCGGCGCGATGCCGACGACGAAGCCGACGGCCCAGGAAATCCAGCCCGCCATGTTCCAGCCCTGACGAGGACCGGCCCATTTCTTGCCGGACAGGAAGTAGTCCACCACCATGGCGCCGCAGATCGGTCCAAACGAAGCGCCGATGATTCCAAACACACTCGCCAGGTTACCGGCCCAGCCGGTCACGGCCAAAATGGCGCTCACCGCCGCGCCGATCCCGACCGAGATCGCAGGGTTCACCTTAGGCATGGTCGTCTTGAAGCTGTTGGCTGCAATAAACGACGAGAAACAGGCCGATGGGAAGGCAGCAACAGCGAGCAGCAAGCCCATCCATTTCCCCATCGTTTCAGAACCCATCACCGAACCCATGAAACCGGTATCCGCCGTGTTGAGGCCATAGGCGCCCAGAAGCCCAAACGCGCCGGCAGCAATCAGGATAGATGCGCCACCAGCAAAGACAGTGACCAACGCAATGCCGACGAGCCCACCCATCTGAACGTCCTTGCCATCTTTGCTGTTCGTGCCAAAATCCACGCCTGCGGCCCCGGCTGTGGCAAAGAAGCCAACGACATAGCTGATGCTCAGGGCAATCACACCGAACATGCTCAGACCCGCTCCTGCATCCTCCGGAGCGGCCGCCACCAGCTTGGCAGCGTCAAAATCGCCGATTCCACCCAGCGTTTTGCCCAGCAGGATAACCAAAATGACCAGCGGGATCAGAGGCAGGAAGGTGGCCACCTTGGCGACATACTGAATGCCCTTGAGGGCGATGAAGGCCGCAAGGACGGCCCAGAGAACCGCGATGATCTTCTGAGCCATGGGATTGTTGTTGAACAGCGGCGCCAGGGCCATTGACGAAGCGTACGCGTTGACGCCCAACCACCCAAACTGCAACAGGCCCATGAGGAAACCTGGCATGATCAGGCCCCCCTGTGCACCGTAGGTCGAACTGCCCACGATATAGAGCGGCAACCCCGTCTTCAAGCCTAACATACCCGGCACAAGATAGAACAAGAAATGGCACAGCAGGGCAGAGACGACCAACCCCAGCAACGCCACACCGATGCCCTGCGACAGGATACCGCCGGCCATATTCGCCCCGCCGCTGGCCACCGCGCTCCAGAAGACGAACCACAGCATAACGCCAGCGTAGCTCGGTGCGGTGTTCTTGTACCAAGGCGCCCGGTTCGTAACCGGATTGGGCTTGGCCATACTCAGGTAACTTGGCAACGTTCCGTTACTCATGATCGGCTCTCCTTAATCATTTTTCCCCGACTCACAATTTCTCCCCTTCACTTCGCCAGGCCGCGAAGCCGGTTTCCTCCACACCGGCGTCTGCGCCCTGATGTACGAATGCCGGGCCCGCACGCGTTCAAGGCCCGGCTTTATCTCTACCGCCCCTTTGCCCGATCCGGCGACGTATCTATTCCCGGCACGCCATCCGCAGTCGGATCGCCAGGTAGGTGTGAACGATCACGGCAATCACAAAGATCAAGCTGATCCACCGATGCGCCGTCTGCGTGAGGTACTGCCAGTCGGTGCCGAGCAGGTGGAACATGCTGATCACGATCGACAGGATCAGGGGCAACGCCAGGAACAGGATCGCCCAGAAGGCCACCTTGTACACGGCCAGCGAACATCGCCAGGGCCGGGTGTCCGCCGGAATGCGAAGGCACGTCACCCGCCGAAGCAGACGCGTCAGCCAGGGGGCGTCGGCGAAACTGAACCGGTTGCTCCCGGCCCACGTGATCGCCAGAATCGCCAGACACAACGCAAAGACCGGCGCGAACGTGGCATGGATATACATGAGGAACCCGGAGATGTGCTCGCCTTTGACCACCGTCGGATAGAAGCCCGTGATCGCCAGGACCACGAAACAGACTATCGCGACGAGGTAACAGAGCTTCTTCAACGCGCCCAGCAGACTGGACTTCTGCTCGATGAGCAGCAGGCTGAAGACGTGGACCGCACCGCTGAGCGGGCAGCGGGAGCCACCCGTCGGAGTCAGTATCCAGTGCAAGGCGATGCCGATGAATGTCACCAACAGGGCGATTATCGAAACCGTTTGAAACATCCTGATTACCCGTTCAATTGATTATGGATTATCGAGGAAGGAGGATCGCCAATAATCCATCATCCATTATCAACCATCAATACGTTTATTCCTGTTCGGACAGCACCTTGGCAATGGCGCCCAGAGCCTTGAGCCCGTACAGCAGTACGACGACGCCGATCACGGCCGTGGCGCCGATCGCAACAACCTTGAACCACGGACGGAAGAGGAAGGAGAAGGCGAAGACCCACGTCCGGGCGTGCGACGCCTTCTGGAACTGGTACTGGGGCTTCGTCAGGTTGCTGACCGACATGATCGGCGAATCGACGGCGACCTTGCCGAAGAAGAACGGCGATTTCGTCGAATGGCAGACCGTGCACTTGCCGACGCCGAGCGATTGCGCCGCGGGCCGAACGTTGTGCGCCAGAGGCCAGGCATACGGCGCCGCCGCCGGATGGTCCGTCACGCGGGTCAGCGTTCCATCCTCTTTCAACTGAAAGAGCGTCCCGCCGGTGACGTACACGGGGTTGGCTTGGCCCGCATCCGCCAGGGCCTTGAGCACCTGGCCCACCTGCTCTTCTTTCAACTCGCTCCAATCGCCCGTTTCGGCAATGGCGACATTCTTCAGGGCCGTACCGACGATCTTGTCCACCGTGGCCAGCTCGACCGGTTTGACGCAATCGTTCGCGTCCATCGCGCCCCAGAAAGCAGGCCAGATGAGCTTATGCGGTCCGATCTGGGCGACGCTGTTCGCATCGCCCACGGGCGACTTGACGAAAACCGGGGCGTAAACGTGAGGCAGAACACGGGGCTCCTTGTTCACGTTGACCGTCCCGAGGCGGTGCGCCCGCGAGGTCTTCGCCAGCACGGGCTGATCGCTCGGCCACGGGCCGGAATGGCACGCGGTGCAGGTTAGCCTTTCAAAGTGGACGGTCGGAATCCCCTTGTGCACAGGCACCGGCGCGCCCAGACGACCGCCGGTCAGGCGTTGGCCGTTTTCGTCGCCCAGATGGCAGCCGCGACACGAGGTCGTGGTGGCCACCAGATCGTTGCAGTCCGAGGCTTCGCCGTCATAGCCTCGGATGATGCTGTGGTTCAGGCCGTTGCGATGGCAATCGACGCAGGTGAGACCCGCGGTCATGTGGATGTCCTCGTCGGCACACCACTTCTCCGTCTTCTCGCCCTTCTCGCCGCAGGCCAGATCGCTGTGGCAGAAGTAGCACCGCTCTGCGCGGGACTCCCGGACGATATCGAACAGGACGTTGCCCTTGGCGTCGAACACGTTCTTGTCGTACGCCATTCGGGGCGCCTTCTCTTCGCTCTCATCGGGCATGAAGGGATCGTACGTCGGACTCGCGTCCCCCACCGAGCCGGTGACATCCGCAAATTCGCAGGAGGCCGCAGCCGCCCAGCGGAAGTTCCCCCGGCTCACCTGAGTCGCATAGCCGGTGGCGCCGCCCTGATCCTGTCCGGGATGCGCGTTGTGGCAAGCCAGGCAGTTGACCTCCAGCTTTCCCGTGAGGTACTGGTCGCCAAGCGCTTCCGTTTCGGTCGGCGTCACTTCACCTGCGCCGCCGCCCGGCATATGCCGGCCGAAGACCTTCGTGAACTCCGCAGGAGTCATTCCGAACTGCTCCGGCCGGTGCGTCCCGGGCCAGGCCCGGTAGGACAGCGGCAGTTGAATGCCGAGCTTCGAATTGAAGTACAACCACGGCTCGCCGGGACGACCGGCCGGAACGTTGCTGTCCGGCGCATTGAAGTGCCAGCCCCGGCTGATCGTCTCATAGCTGTGACACTCGCCGCATGTGAACCGAGTGGAGAACGGCATCGCCAGCGGATCGTTCGGATCGATCTGGGCGCCCTTTTCTCCCTTGTCACTCTCGGCGTACAACGGAATTCGATGAATCGGCAGCGCCCGGCTCCCGTCGCTCTCGTCGCCGAGCAGCTTGGCAGCTTCCTCCGCGGCGAGAGCGGTCGCCGACAGCGCCGACAACACGACAAGCAATACAATCAGTCTTCGTTTCAAGGCTGTATCAATTCCTTTCTACGCTCCCGGCTTCCAGCCGGCAACTGACTTCCCATCCCAACAGGCGACTTACGATACTCGCCTTAGACCTTGAACTCTTCCGGCGTGAACTCGAGCCTTCGCTGCGCCTCGACGGCCTGGTTGACCTTGAGGACCATGACCGCGGTCTCGTATCCAACCTCGCCCGGGCAGTTGAGTTTGGCCTTGCCGCGCATGGCGTCGAAGAAGTTTTCGAGGTGCGGCTGATGGTACGCCTTGCCTTCCATCGTCACCGGGATCTCGTAGGCCGGCGGAGCCAACGTTTCGCGAACGTCCAGGACCGCGGTCGCAGCGTCGGCCTTCGCCTCCGCCTTCTTCGGCTCGCTCACAAAACCCAGCTTGACCCACTTGTCCCAATCGACTTGAGCGCTTTGCTCCTTGTAGACCGAGCCACGGGCGGAAGACTCCGAAATCACCAGCGAACCCTGGTCGCCCATAAACGTCTCGAAGTAACCCTGGTTGCTGTTGGTCGTCAGCACCTGGTAATACCCGCGGACCACGCCTTCCTTCGTCTCGAAGTCGAAGATGGTCATGACCGTATCATACCACTCGTGGGTCTTGCTGTCGTAGTAGTCGGTGCCGCCGCTGGCGATGACGCCCTTGGGCAGCGCGTTGAGGAACCAGGCGTAGATGTCGATCTGGTGCGAGCCGAGATCCACGATGGGGCCGCCGCCGAGCTTCTTGTACCACCGCCAGTTGCGGAACTGTTCCATCGATTCGAAGCCGTACTTGGCGAGCGTGGCGGCGTCGATGTCCGAGTTCTTCGGCCACAGGAGCGGCTCCTGGACGCCGCGATTCCACTGGCCATTGATCGTCGTCATCCGGCCGAGCATCTTGGCTTCGCCGAGGATCTTGTTGTAGCAGTGCAGATAGCGAGGATTGCTGCGGCGTTGGTGGCCGATCTGCAGGAGCTTGCCCGTCTTCTTCTGACACTCGACCATCTGCCTGGCCTTCGCCAGATCGTTGGACATCTCCTTCTCACAGTAGACGTCGAGTCCGGCCTCCATGCAGGCGATGGCGTGCTCGGCGTGCCAGAAGTCGGGCGTCGCGATGATGACCGCGTCGATGTTGCCCTTCTCCTTGTCGAGCATCTCTTTGTAGTCGACATAGCTGTTGTTCTTGTGTCCGTAGCGATCCAGCAGGCGAGATACGCGCTTCTGGTTGTATCCTTGCCAAATGTCGCAGACGGCCTTGAACTTGACGTTCGGGATCTTGCGGCAGGCCTCCATCAGGATCTGCCCCTCGGCGCCGGCGCCGAGCAGAGCCACGTTGATGTCCTTTTCGCCGCCACTGGCCGCAGCAAACATCCGCGGTGCAAAGGCCAGACCCGCACCAACGGCCGCCGTGGAACGCAGGAAACTACGTCGATCGATACCTGATTGTGCTTTCGACTCGCTCATTGTACCTCTACTTGCTCCAAAAATTGAACTGTGCAGTTCAGAACCATGTACTTGAGTTAGCCGGCCATTATGGAGGCGACCCAAACCGCTGTCAAGGGAAGTTGGCGGCTTTTTTCGTTCCGTCCGATAACGTCCGGCGGACGCATACAGTCATGCCACACAAGCGGCTTCTACTTCACCAGAGGCGTCACGACGATGTTGCGATACGCAACCGGGCCGTGGTTGCCCTGGAACATCAAGGGACCCGTCGGGGCTTCTCTGCCCGTCACGCCACCGGGGGTCGGGCCGGGCATCTCCAGGTTCTTGTGCAGGACCTGGCCATTGAGCTCGACCTTCACGAACATGGCGTTCTGGACCTTCTTGCCGGCCGCGTCAAACCTCGGCGCACGCCACTCGATCACGTACTGCTGCCAGTCGCCCGGCTTTTTCGACGCGTTCACCGGCGGGGAGAAACCGCCGTAGATGGCGCCCATGTCGCCGCTGCCCATCGAGGTCTTGCCATAGCTGTCCAGCACCTGGACCTCGTACTCGCCCATCACGTAGACGCCGGAATTCGAGCCCTGAGGCACCATGACCTCGACCTCGATCCGGCAATCGCCGAACTTGGCCTTCGAGTAGAAGTCCTGGCTCTCGCCGTGGGCGGGAGTCAAATTGATCAACTCGCCTGCGCCCTCGACCTTCTCCAGCAGCTTCGGATTGTCCGCGGAGATCTTCGCCTTCCCGACCGTCCACTTGTTGGCCTTGCCCGAGCCGGCGTTGGCTTGCCATTCGCTCAGGTCCCGGCCGTTGAAGACGAGCGCCGCGTCGCCGTAGACGGGCGGGATCTTCCTGATGCGAACGTCCTTGAACTCGACCGCCATCGGCGGACCCGCATGGAGCTGCAGTGCCAGCAGGCCGGTCCGCGAAGACCCCTTCTGGTCCTTCGGATCATCCGGGTTCACGGCGCGGTCGTTGTCGATCAACTCCATGGTCTGGTAGCCGTTCAGATAGTGGGCGATGTGATTGCCCCGGCAGACGATCAGGCACTCGTTCCAGTCCTTCGCTTTGTAGAAGCCGGCGTCGGCCAGGGCCTTCTTGTCGTTGACGTTGCCGATGATCTGCTTGTCGCCCTTGCCGTCGACGACCGTGAAATCGCCGAGAGTGGCCAGGAAGCCTCGGCCCCCCTCGTGATACAGGAAGCCGACCAGATTCAGGTCATCGAGGATGTCCGCCTGATAGCCGGCGATCCGCCACTTGTCGAACTCCTTGCTGCGATACTGAACGCCGGAGTTGCCGCTCAAGAGGCGGAACTTCAGATTCAACTCGAAATCGTCGAACTTGCCACCGCGATAGACGAGGAACGTGTTGCCCTGCGTGGGGTTCTCCGGCGTGGTTTCGCCGCGGATGACGCCGTCCTTGACCGACCACAATCGCGGGTCGCCGTCCCAGCCAGTGAGGTCCTTGCCGTTGAACAGGACGTTCCAGCCATCGGAGGAGTCCGCCGCGAACGCGGCCTGCTGTGGGCCGAAACCCAAGCTACACGCCAGCGCGGACAAAACAAGCAAGCCGATTGATCTTCTATTCTTCATCGATTGGCCTTTCATCATGGTCCGCCTCAATCGAGCGGTTTGACCTGGAGATTTTTGAACCAGACCGGGTTGCCGTGGTACTGGAAGCCGAAGTGTCCCTCACGCGGCATGTCCTTGTAGGCCGTCGAGAACTTGTTCGGCGTACCCTGCGGATTTTTGCCCTTCTCGGTCCACTGATCCAGGTCCATGTCGATGATGTCCTGGCCGTTGAGGTTCACGTAGATCTTGTTGTCGAGGCAGGTGATGACATAGTGGTTCCACTCGCCGGGGGCCTTCTGGGCGGCCTTCGAGGGGGACAGGCAGTCGTAGATCGCGCCGCACTGGCCGTGCTTCGTGCCGTCGTCGGTGGCGTGGATCTGCACCTCAATGGCGGTGTTGATCCAGTTGTCGAGACTGCCCGTGCGGATGAAGACGCCGCTGTTGCCCTTCTCGGGAACCTTGAAGTCCAGTTCGAGAATGAAGTTGCCGTAGCGTTCCTTGGTCCAGATGTCGCCGTGGCCGTCGCTTGTCGGGGTCAGAACGCCGTCGGCGTCATATGCCCAGCCCTTCGGCGGCATGATCGCATTGGACAGATCTCTCTTGAACACATCCTGGAAAGGCGTGTTGTCCAGCTCGGCGGCGGTCTTCTTGAACCACTCGACGCACTTCTTGATGTCCGGCACGCTGTTGTCCCAGTTGTACTCGTACTCGATGGAGAAGGTGCCTTCGAACCCCTGTCGCGACAGCTCGGCCAGAACTTCGCCGGCCTTGCTCACGCCGGTGCCCCAGGGGACGTCGTGTCCATTGCCGCCCCACTCGTGGAGGTCCTTGAAGTGCAGGCTGCGAATCCGACCCACCTTGCCGAGGGCCTGGATCGCCACGACGGGATCGATCTGGGATCGCGTCCAGTGCCCGGTGTCGGCGCAGGCGCCGATCCACTTGCTGCGACCTTCGCAGACCTTCAGGACCGTCTCGTAGTTCCAGTAGTGCGAGGGCTGCGGATGGTTGTGGATCGCGACGCCGATCTTGTACTCCTGACAAAGCCTGTCGATCAGGTCGAAGGCGTCTTCCGGCGGCTCGGCGATGATGTTCTCCATGCCCATCTCCTTGGCGAAGTCGAAGACCTTACGACATTCCGCCTCGTTGTTCGACAGGCCCACCACGCCGTAGTTGGTCAGCGTGACTCCGGCATCCGCAAGGATCTTCCGGACCGCCTGCTTCTGCTCGGCCGTCATGTTGTGGTTCATCTGTGCGTCGATATCGGCGCTGATCCGCTGCCCGGGATAGACCTCGATGTACTTGAGGTTCAGCAATTTCGCCTTGGCCACCGCTTCGGCAAAGGTGAACCGGTTGAAGCTGTACGCCTGGGGGCCGAGTCGCCACTTGTCCTTTGCCTGGGCGACGCCAGCTCCACTGACACAAACACAAGCTGCCGCAAGCAGCACAATCACACCCAACCTTGTCCTTCTATCCATGTGTCCTTCTCCTCAAGATGCGTGGTGCGTCATACGCACCCTACCTCTGCATCGATGCACGCAACCCATCACAGGGTTACATTGATCATCAATCAACAATCATCCTTCATCCATCGCTACAAGCTCCAGCCTCGACGGTATGTGCGTCGGAGGAACTTGTCGCCGTCAGGAATGTTTGTCGCCTTCATGTTCGGGCCATCCCATTCGATCTTCTGACCCACGAAGGCCGCGACGTTGCCGAGCAGGATCGCCTCGGTCAGCGGACCGGCGTAGTCGAAATTCGACAGCGGCTTGGGGCCGCCCTTGCAGCCGCGAATCCAATCCTGGTAGTGATTCACCGAGCGGTCGAAGACCTCCGCGGGCTTTTTGAAGCCCTTCATCGCCGTTTCCGGGATCAGCCGCGGGACGCCGCAGTGCGGATACACGATGACGCCCTTTTCGCCGTAGTAGACGCCGCCCTGATCGGGCAGCTTCCGGGACGGCTCCAGCTCCGGCGGCCGAGGCGGCTGGTTCTCGCCATCGTACCAGTTCACCGTCAAAGCAGGCCGGTCGCCCTTGGCTGCAAACTCCCATGTGATGATCGTCTTCTGGGGATACGTTTCCTTGCTGAACGGACCCGGCTGGGCGGAGATGCTCGTCGGGTAATCGATGCCGAGGGCCCACCACGCGGGGTCGATGATGTGGCAGCCCATGTCGCCCAGGGTGCCCGTCCCGAAGTCCAGCCAGCGACGCCAGTTGCCCGGCACGTAGCAGGGATGATAGGGCCGATACGGAGCGGGTCCAAGCCACAGATCCCAGTCCAGTGTCTCGGGCACCGCAGGCGTGTCCGTCGGGCGCACGCCGCCGCCCCAGTTCTTGCCGCTCCAGAGATCGACCTTGTGAATCTTGCCGATCACGCCGGACTGCACGATCTCCACGAAGAACTTCATCTCCGCGGTACCGTGAATCTGCGTGCCCATCTGCGTGACCACCTTGTACTTGCGAGCAGCCTCGGTGAGTTGACGGACCTCATAGACATCGTGGCACAGGGGCTTCTCACAATACACATGCTTGCCCCGCTTCATTGCGGCCATTGCCGCCACCGCATGGATGTTGTCGGGCGTCGAGACGGTCACCGCATCGATGTTCTTGTCTTCGGCGTCGAGCATCTTGCGGAAGTCCTTGTATTTCCTGGCGTTCGGGAATCTGTTGAAAGTCCCCGCGGTGTGCTGTCCCCAATCGACGTCGCACAACGCGACGATGTTCTCGCTGCTGACGTCGTTGATGTCACTGGCGCCCTGGCCGCCGATGCCAATGCAGGCGATGTTGAGTTTCTCGCTGGGCGGCGTCTGCCCGGACCCGGCCAGCACACGCCGCGGCACAATCGTAAACGCGGCCATCGCCGCAGCGCTGCCCAGGAACTGCCTTCTATTCATTCGTACGTTCTTCACCGTTCAACCCTCTCATAGAAGCGCGGGACCACTCCCGCAAATCATCAATTGACAATCATCCATCACAACGTCCATCCGTCGCGGAACGGCGGATGAATCAGTTTATCAGCCTCCGGCAGATTCGTCACCTTTAGATTCGCCGGATCCCATTCGAGCGGCGTATCCTTGAACCGCATCGCCAGCACGCCCAGCAGGACCATCTCGGTCAGCGGACCGCCGTACTCGAAACTCGAACTGGCGGGTTTGCCGTCCTTGCAGGCGCGGATCCAGTCCTGCTCGTGGCCGCCCTGGCCGCGTCGAACCCTGGGCAATGTCTTCTCAGGCCTTTTGTAGGCCTTCATCTTTGTCTCGGGGATGATCCGCACGCCACCGGCTCCGTGGGAGCCATGCATGATTGTGCCCTTCTCACCAATCAGCAACGCTCCGTTGCCGTCCAGCCTGCGTCCCGGCTCCAGATCCCTCGGCCGCGGCGGCATCAGGCGACCGTCGCTCCAGGTCAGCTTCACCGGAGGCATATCGCCTCGAGCGGGGAATTCGTACCGAATGATCGCGGCCCGCGGATAGGTTTCCGACGCCACCTCCGGCTGATAGTGCGTGGTGGTCGCCTCGACCCGCGTCGGGTTGCCCAGCTTGAGCACCCAGAAGGCCGGGTCCAGGATATGGCAGCCCATGTCGCCCAGGGCGCCCGTGCCAAAATCCCAGAAACCGCGCCAGGACATGGGATGATAGATCGGGTGGTACGGCCGATGCTGTACTGGACCCAACCACAAATCCCAATCCAGGCCTGCCGGAACCGGCGGCGTGTCTTTCGGCCTGGACTGGACCGGGAAGTCCGACCACGGATCGCCGCCGACCGGACGATCGCTCCAGGCATAGACCTCATGCACCGGACCGATCGCGCCATCCGCGATCCATTCGTACAGCATCCGAATCTCGTCGGAGGAATGGCCCTGGTTGCCCATCTGGGTTTGCACCTTGGCCACGCGAGCGGCCTCGGTGAGCTTTCGCACTTCGTAGATCGAGTGCGCCAGCGGCTTTTGCAAATAGATGTGCTTACCGCGCCGGATGCAGGCCATCCCGATCACGCCGTGCGTGTGGTCGGGCGTCGCGATGACCACGCCGTCGATGTTCTTGTCTTCCTTGTCCAGCATGACGCGGAAGTCTTTGTACTTCTTCGCGTTGGGGAACTTGTCGAACACCTTGGCCGCATAGTTGTCGTCCACGTCGCACAGGGCGACAAAGTTTTCGCTGCTGCACTGGCTGATGTTGGAGGAACCCATGCCACCGACGCCGATGGCCGCCAGGTTGAGCTTTTCGCTGGGAGGCTGCCCACCTGCCCCGCCAAGCACGCTGCTGGGCACGATGGTGAACGCCGCAACTGCGCCCGCGGCGCCGCCCAGGAACTTGCGTCTATCCATCGAATTGTCCATCGCAATCCTTCATCAATCAGATGGCCCAGCCTTGCCGGTATTCCTTGGTCAGGTACTGGTTGGCTTCGGGCACGTTCGTGAACTTGCGTTCTTTGGCGTCCCACAACAGCTTCGTGCTGAGCATCTTGTTCTTCAAGGCCGGACGCAGAGCGATGTTGCCCATCAGGACCACCTCGGCCAGCAGACCCGCGTGATCGGGGAAGTTCGAGCCGGCGGGTTTGCCACCCTTGCAGGCGACGACCCACTCCATGTAGTGTCCAATCGAACGCTCGAGCTTCTGCGGCGGCTTGCCGTATTCCTTCTGCCGGGCTTCCGGGATCAGCCGGTAATCGAGAATCTTGCCCTTGTCGCCGATGTAGAGCTTGCCGTTGGTGTCCCAGACGCGTCCATCTTCCAACTCCGGCGGCCGAGGCGGCTTCATCCCGCCGTCGTACCAGTGCAGCGTCACCGGCGCCAGGTCCCCACGGGCGGGGAATTCGTACGTCACGCGAGAGGCCACCGGGTAAGTCTCGTTGTTGACCAGCGTGCAGGCGGCTTCGACGCTCGTCGGGTAGCCGAGCTTCAAGGCGCGGAACACGGCGTCCATGCTGTGGCAGCCGATATCGCCCAGGGCGCCCGTGCCGTAGTCCCACCAGCCTCGCCAGACGAACGGATGATAGACATTCTTCACGAACGGCCGCACCGGAGCCGGTCCGAGCCAGAGGTCCCAGTCGAACGTGTCGGGGATTTGATCCTGCCCGGCCGGACGGTCCACGCCCTGCGGCCAGTACCATTTATCGATCCCGTTGAGCGGCCGGTCGGTCCAGATGTGGACCTCTCGCACCTGCCCGATCGCGCCGGCCCAGATCGTCTCACACAACAGACGCGTCTCCTCGGAGGCCTGGCCCTGATTGCCCATCTGGGTCGCGACCTTGGCCTCGCGGGCGGCGTCCGCCAGCATCTTGGCCTCGCGGACCGTGTGGGTCAGCGGCTTCTCGCAATAGACGTGCTTGCCCCGCTTGATCGCGGCCATGGAGACAATCGCGTGCATGTGGTCGGGCGTTCCGACGACGACGCCGTCGATGTTCTTGTCTTCCTTGTCGAGCATCTCGCGGAAGTCTTTGTACCGCTTGGCGTTCGGATAGTGGTTGAACAGCCCGCCCGCCCGCTGCCAGTCCACGTCGCACAGGGCCACGATATTCTGGCTGGCAAGCTGGTTGATGTCGTGTCCGCCCTGGCCGCCGATGCCGACCCCGGCGATGTTGATCTTCTCGCTCGGCGCCGCGTTGCCACTGCCGGCGATCACATGCCGGGGAACCACCGTGAAAGCCGCCACACCGGCAGCGGCACCCATGAAACCACGTCGCGTCATGTTCTTCTGTTCCACGATACTACTCCTCATACCTGTTGTTGCGCCACGAACCCTTCTGTTACTCTCGAATTGATTATGGATTATGGATAATTGATGATTGTGAGAGCGCGTCCAGCCCATCTTCAATAATCCATAATCAATCATCCATCATCGATCTCACAGGCTCCAACCCTCGCGGTACTCGTCGCGAATGTACTGGTTGGCCTCGGGCAGATTGGTCACCTGCATGTTCGGGCCGTCATAGCGGAGCTTGAGGCCCTTTTCGTAAAGCTGCCTCTCCATCTTCAGGGCCACGTTGCCGGTCAGAACCACCTCGGTAAGGGGCCCAGCCCAGTCGAAGTTGGCCCGCGCGGGCTTGCCGCCCTTGCAGGCGTCGATCCACTCTTTGTGGTGGCCGGGCGAGCGTTCGATCTTCTGCGGTGGCTTGCCGTATTCTTTCATCCGAGCCTCCGGGATCAATCGATAGCCCAGCATCTTGCCCTTGTCGCCAATGAACAGGTTGTCGTCGGCCTCGCCGAACTTGCGGCCTTCCTCCAGTTCCAGCGGCCGCGGCGGCATCAGGCCGCCGTCGTACCAGGTCAGCGTCAAGGGCGGGAACCCTTCGCGTTCGGGGAACTCGAACCGGACAATCGACGACTTCGGAGCGGTCTCCTCCTTCACCGAGGCCGGCTCGTCCATGTTGCTGGAGCAGGCCTCGACCGACGTGGGGTAGCCCAGCTTCAACGCCCGGAAAACCGGGTCGAGCTGGTGGCAGCCAATGTCGCCGAGGACGCCCGTGCCGAAGTCCCACCAGCCTCGCCAACTGAAGGGCAGATAGGCAGGATGATACGGCCGGTACTTCGCAGGTCCGAGCCAGAGGTCCCAATTCAACGTCTTGGGCGCTTCCGGCGTCTCCGTCGGCCGGGCGACGCCGCGAGCCGAGATGGGCCGGTTGCACCAGGCGTGGACCTCGCGAACCGGGCCGATCGCGCCGTCCCAGATCATCTCGGAAACGAGGCGGTTGCTCTCGGTGGCCTGGCCCTGATTGCCGAGCTGGGTCGCGACCTTCGCTTCGCGGGCCGCGAGCGTAAGCTGCCGGGCCTCCCAGATGCAGTGAGTCAGCGGCTTCTCGCAATAGACGTGCTTGCCCCGCTTGATCGCGGCCATCGCGACCACGGCGTGCAGGTGGTCCGGCGTGGCGATGATCACCGCGTCGATGTCTTTCTGCTCGTCGAACATCTTGCGGAAATCCGTCCACTTACGGGCGTTGGGGTATTTCTGAAAGACCCGGGCCGCATGTTTTTCGTCGACGTCGCACAGCGCGACGATGTTCTCGCTGCGGCACTCGTCCAGGTCCCCTTCGCCCCGCCCGCCGATCCCGATCCCGGCGATGTTCAGCTTCTCGCTGGGCGGGACATTCCCCGCGCCGCCCAGGACATGCCGTGGCACGACCGTAAACGCGGCGACGGCCGCCGTTCCGCCCACGAAACTCCGCCGTGACAATCGGCCTTTTCTTTCGGTGTTCTCAGCATTCATCATGTGCACCTCAGGACGAGAAAGAAAACCGCGCGTCCACCAATTATCAATCAACAATCATCCTTCATCAATGTCAGAGCTTCCACCCTTGACGGTATTGGCGATGCAGGCATTCGTTGGCCTCCGGCAGATTCGTGATTTTCATATTCGGCCCGTCGTAAGCCAGTCGAAGGCCCTTCTCCTGCGTCTTCAAGCTCATCCGCACTGCGATATTGCCGAGCAGGATCAGTTCGGTCAGCGGGCCGGCGTAGTCGAAGTTCGAGCCGGCGGGCTTGCCGCCCTTGCAGGCCTCGATCCATTCCTTGTGGTGGCCCACCGAGCGCGGAATACTCGGCTCGGGCCGCCCGACCTCTTTCATCCGCGACTCGGGGATCAGGCGGGGACTGTTTCCGTAGCTGCCGCAGATCAGTTTGCCCTTGTCGCCGACGAAGATCACGCCGCCGAGCTTGTCGCCGAGTTGCCGGCCGGGCTCGAGCTCCGCAGGCCGACGCGGCATCAGACCGCCGTCGTACCAGGTCAATTCCAGCGGCGGAAATCCGTCGCGTTCGGGAAACTCGTACCGCACGATCGACGCCTGCGGATAGCTCTCGGTATTGAACGGTTTGTCCCAGGTGACCGTGGGCACGAAGATCGAGCAACTGGCCTCCACGCTCGTCGGGGCCCCGAGTTTGAGAGCCCAGAACACCGGGTCGAGGTTATGGCAGCCCATGTCGCCCAACCCGCCGGTGCCGAAGTCCCACCAACCGCGCCACAGGGTCGGAGCGTACGCGGGATGATAGGGCCGATACGGCGCGGGGCCCAGCCAGAGGTCCCAGTCAAGCGTCTGGGGCACAGGCGGCGTCTCCTTCGGACGTTGCATGCCCTGCGGCCACACCGCGTGCGTCGTCCACGCGTGCACCTCGCGGACCGTGCCGATCGCGCCGCCCCAGATCCACTCGCAAATCAGGCGAATCCCCTCGCCGGAGTGGCCCTGATTGCCCATCTGCGTGGCGACCCTGGCCTCGCGCGCGGCTTTGGTCAGTTCGCGGGCCTCGTGCATGGAATACGTCAGGGGCTTTTCGCAGTAGACGTGCTTGCCCATCTGGATCGCCATCATGGCTGCTGCCGCGTGTGTATGATCCGGCGTCGCCACCACGACGGCGTCGATGTTCTTCGCTTCTTTCTCAAGCATCACCCGAAAGTCAGCATACTGTCTGGCGTTCGGGTGCCGCTTGAAAGTCTCCGCGGCCTGTCTGCGATCCACATCGCACAGGGCCACGATGTTCTCGCTGCTGACGTTGGCGATGTCCCCTGCCCCCTGGCCGCCGACGCCGATGCCGGCGATGTTCAGCTTCTCGCTCGGGACGGTCTGCCCGGCCCCGGCCAGGATGTGACTCGGAGCCACCGTGAATGCTATCCCCCCCGCCGCGGCGCCAAGAAACCGCCTTCTGTTCATCTGATTCTCTCCTGCCGCAAATCGAGCCATAGGCATCTTGTCCGTGTCAGGGGGAATGGGGCCTGCGCCTGATTTGCGCAGGCCCCACCGTTCCATTCAGCGACGCATCGCGACACGAGAAGGCATGCCTCCCGTGCCCCGCGATGCATTTACACGTTCATCGCCATCGGACCCCAACCCGCGCGAGGCTCGCGCCAGGCGAGTTCGTTGATCTTCTCATCGTTGGTGATCTTTCCGGACTCGTCGAGTTCGAGCTTCTTGCCCGCACGGGCACAGAGATTGCCAAGCTGGATGTTGGCGGTCATGGGGCCAGCGTAGCCGAAGTTGGACTGACTGAACTCCCGCGGCTTTTCGCCCCGGCAGGCCATGAAGAATTCCTCGTGATGGCCGGGGGAGCGTTCGAGCAGTTGCGCAGGCTTGCCAAACTCCTTGCGGCGCGCTTCCGGAATGATCATCGGGGTTTCCCAGTAGTCGCCGATGACCAGCATCTTGCCCTTGCTGCCAATGATCAGGTTGCCCGTTCTCGGCAGTTGGCGGCCATCGCACTCGAGTTCTTCCGGCGTATCCGGCATGAGCGGCTTGCCGTTGCCGTCGTTGCCCTCATACCAGAAGGTCTTGAACCCGGGGCGTCCGTCCTTGGCGCGGTAGGTGCTCTTGATCACCATGCCGGCCGGGAACTGATCCTTGACCGGCCCGGTCATGATAAACGGCTCGGCCGTCGCGGCATAACCCGGATTCATGATCGAGTAGATCCCATCCGTCGTGTGGCAGGCCATGTCACCCAGCGCGCCGGAGCCGAAATCGACTACGCCGCGCCAGTTGAAGTCGTGATAGGCCCGGTTGCCCTTGTAGGGACGCATTGGAGCTGCGCCAATCCAGGATTCCCAGTCCAGGGTGTCGGGGACCGGGTCCGAGCCTTCCGGACGGTCGCCGCCCTGCGGCCAGACGGGACGATTCGTCCAGGTGTGGAATTCCTTGACGTCGCCGACCGCGCCGGCCTTCACGTATTCATAGGCGAGCCGCCATCCGTTTCCGGCGTGGCCCTGGTTGCCCATCTGGGTGACGACCTTCGGGTTCTTGGCGTAGGCGGCAGCCAGGAGCTGCGCCTCGCGGACCGACCAGGTCAGCGGTTTCTCGGTGTAGCAGTGGATGCCCATGGAAACAGCGGTCATCGACGGGGCAAAGTGGTTGTGATCCGGAGTCGCCACGAAAACCACGTCCAGTTCCTTGCCGTGCTTCTCGAACACTTTGCGCCAATCTGTGTACCCGGCGGCCTGCTCCCAGCCTTTTCTGCCGTGGACACCGTTCCAGCGAGTCTTGTCAACCTCGGCAAAGGCGATGCACTGGAGACCCGCCTTGTGGGAGGCTTCCGTGTGGGCACTGGCACGCCCGCCCACGGCGATGAATCCCACCTGGAGTTTCTCGTTGAGTCCCTGGGCCCGAATGACCCTCGGGAAACTGACTGCGCTGACGGCGCCGACGGCAGCGGCGCTTTGGATGAACTGACGACGTGTGATGTTCGACATAAGTATGGCTCCTTAATTCCTGTGAATGAAAGTGTCTTCCTACAGCGACCAGCCCTCTCGGAACTGCGGCTTGACGAAGGCGTTGGCCGCTTCGTCGTTGGTCATCCGCATGTTCTCGCCGTCCCACTCCAGGACCTTGTCTGGATTGAGAATGGCCAGGTTGCCCATGACAACCGTCTCGGTGAACGGGCCGGAGTAATCGAAGTTCGAGCTGGCGGCCGGCCCGCCCTTGCAGGCGTTGATCCAGTCCTTCTCGTGGCCGCTCGGACCACCCGGGACCCGACGCAGGATCTTCTTCGGTCGCTTGTACGCCTTCATCTTGCTCTCCGGGAAGATCCGCGGATTCTCGGCGTACGTATCGCAGATGAGCTTGCCCTTGTCGCCGATGAAGATCGTGCCGCTTTCCGGAATCTTGCGTCCCGGTTCGAGATCGTCGGGCCGCTCCGGCAGGATGCCGCCGTCGTACCAGTGCAGCTTCACCGGCGGCATGTTCCCGCGTGCCGGGAACAGATAGTGCACCACCTCGGCCGAGGGGTACGTCTCCTTGTTCTCGAACCGCGTCCACATCTGCTTGACTTCCCAGGAATGGCTGGCCTGGACGCGCGTGGGGTACTTGAGCTTCAACGACCAGAACGCGGCGTCCATCACATGGCAGCCCATGTCGCCCAGGGCGCCGGCGCCAAAATCGATCCACGCACGCCAGTTGAATGGCAGGTACGCCGGATGGTACGGACGCATCGGCGCCGGACCGATCCAGAGGTCCCAGTCCAGACCCTCCGGCGCCGGGGGCGTGCCCTCGGGTCGGCCGATTCCCTGCGGCCACACCGGCCGGTTCGTCCAGCAGTGCACCTCGCGGACGTCGCCGATCGCGCCGTCCTGAATCCATTCACAGACCAGACGGACTTCCTCGCTGGAATGACCCTGATTGCCCATCTGGGTTTGCACTTTGTACTTGCGGGCGGCCTCGGTCAGCATGCGGGCTTCCCACACGGTCCGCGTCAACGGCTTCTGGACGTAGACGTGCTTGCCCCGCTGCATGGCGGCCATCGCAATCACCGCATGCGTATGATCCGGCGTCGCGATGACGACCGCATCGATATCCTTCTGCTCATCGAGCATCTTGCGGTAGTCCGTCCACTTGCGGGCATCCGGATACTTGTTGAAAACGCCCGCGGCGTACTTGGCGTCCACATCGCACAGCGCCACGATGTTCTCCTCGGCACAGGCGGCGATGTTGTTCTGTCCCATGCCGCCGACACCGACGCCGGCAATATTCAACTTCGCACTGGGCGCCGTGTTGCCCGCGCCGCCCAGGACGTGCCGGGGCACGACCGTGAACGCGGCGACTGCCGCCGCGGCGCCAACGAAATCGCGACGGGACAACTTCGTATCCCGCCCTTGCTTCTCAGCTCTATTCTTCATGTCCGTTAGTCCTCAAAAACAAACGTCGATTGGCTCTTCCGTCTTATGCTCAAGGTTACCTATGAACCGTCATCGTCACTTCGATCATGGCTCGATTTTCAGACCTTCCAACTTGCCGCCGTCGGGCGCACGGAACCGCAGGCACACCGACCACTGCCCCGCGCTCTGCGTGAGCTTGACCAGGACCGTGTTGACGCCTTCTTTCAGCGTCACGTCAACCTTGTCCTGTCCCGGCTGGGTCGGACGCTCCGCGTTATTGGCGTGCACAAGCTGGCCGTTGAGCCAGACCTTGACGCCGTCGTCGCTGCCAAGTTCGAGCCGGGCCTTCTGTTCCTTCGGCGACGAGAGCTGCGTGCGGAAATACGCAACGCGGTTGTCGCCCTTCAGGCCTTCCACCTTGTCCGGCTCGACCAACCAGGGACTTTCCGGCGTGGTCCCGACCGGCATGGCCTTCCACGCAACCTCCTGCCCTTCCTGCTCGGGCGCAAACGCCGTGTCGAACAGCTCGCCGGCCTGGACGTCCTTCGTGTAGGGGCCGCTGACCTGCCAGACAACGACGTAGTCGTCGAACCGCTCGATCTGGTTGAGAATCTCCTGGGCCTGCTGGCGAACCGCATCCTGTTTGGTGGCCGCGATCACTTTCGCAAGCACTTCCTTCGCACGAGCCGGATCGGCCCCGTACACGCTCTGGGCAATCTGGACCGTCGCCGATTCGGCCTCCAGGTGCAGAGGCAGATCGTCGAGGTACTGCGCCGCCATGTTCATCGCGGCCACGGACCTGGCGGAGGCCAGACCGGAAAGCACACGCTTCTTCTCCTGGGCGTCGCCGGCGAGTTCCATCGCCTTTTTGTACAGGTCGATCGTCTCATCGGCGGATCGACCGCTCTCCAAACCAAGCAGCCGCACGAAACCTCGCAGGGCCAGAGTCTTATAGCGGGCGTTCTCGGCGGTCTGCGCCACCTTGAGCAGATCGGGCACAGGCTCCGCGGTCGGCCAGTCGGACAGGGCGCGGATCGCCGCATCCTGGATGTCCGCTTCGCGTGCGCTCAACGCCGTGCGCAATGTCGGCAACGCGCTGCTGTCTCCGATGCGACCGAGCGTACGAAGCAGTGACGCCCGGTCCGAACTGTCCTTGACGTTGGGCAACACCGCCAATACAGCGGTGGCCTGGCGGGTCTTGTCCTCGATCTTGTGCGCCACCGCCGCGAGGGTCTTCTCCACCTCGGTGCGGTCCGAATCGCTCTTGACCCCCATCGCCAGGTTCACCAGCGCGGGCATGTCCTCGGGCTTGCCGACTACCCGCAAGACCTTGAGCGACTCGACGCGGACCTTGCGATTTTCGTCGCCGGCGGCCTTGAGCAGCGACTCGATGGAACCACCGATATTGCGTTCGCCGACCGCGCTGATGAGCTCGACCTTCACATCGGCAGCAGCCGAAGGGAGACTCTGCAGGATCGCGGCATCGACTTCAGGTCCGCGGAGCCTGTACAAACTCTCGCGAGCGGCCTTCTGCTCCTCGCCCTTGGCCGTCGCCGCCTGCTGGGCCAACAGCGAAACGCTCGATGCGTTCCCGATCTGGCCAACGGCCTTCAACGCCGCGACACGGACCGATTCGTCCTTCGACTTGATCGCCGCGATCACGGCCGGCAGCGCCACCGCGTCGCCGCGGTCCGCCAAAGCCGAAAGCAACTGCACCTGCGTGGCCGGGCCCAGATTGGGCAGTTCCTGCGCCAGCGCCTTGGTGACTTCCTCGCCGGCGATTTCCCGCACGATGGCGATGGCTCCCGTCTGCATCTCGACGTCGGGGCTCTTCAACGCGTCGATCACCATCTTGATGATCTCCTGGTTGTCCTCGCCCGCCGCGGTGGTCGAGACAACCGGACTCAACAAGGCGATGAAAATCGCCACGATCAGCAATAACTGGGTTTTTCTCGATAGCCAAACCATTTCCACAATCCTAATTCAACACTCAAATCCTTGCACAAACGCCCGTCAGCGCCGGACAGGCCCACGCAAACGCCTCTATGTCACGATCTTTCGGACGCGTCGGCATGCCAGACTGCCCCGGCCTGGCCGCAATCATTTGTTGCCGCTCTGGGCGGACTTCACCATGCCCTTCATGGCCGCCGAGCGCACCAGTTGGGGCACGCCTTCTTTGTTCAGACCCGCGTAGATCTTCTGGGCGCCGAGCTTGTTGCCTTCGGCCACCATCTTCTCCGCGATCTTCAGATAGGCGTCGTAGACCAGCATCTTCTGGGCATCCGCCGCGGTCTGAAGGGCTTTGTCCAGGCCTTTGAGGGCGTCCGGACCGCCGATCTTGCCCAGCGAGCCAATCGCCGCGCCGGCCAGCGTCTTGTCCGGATTGTCCACGAGCGCCGCGATTGCCCCGGCGGCCGGAGCATAACTCCGCTCGCCCAGACTGTTCACAATCCCGACCTTCGCCTTGCCCTGGGCCTTGCCCATCGCGTCCAGGAGGGCCTTGCTCGCGGCTTCGCCCGGAATCCGCTCGATGGCGTACCGCGCCATGTCCGAGTACTCCTCGCTCGTCAACATGCCGGCCAGGACGGGCACCGACTGCTCGGTCCCGATGATGCTCAACTCGCGG
>CAZDTD010000013.1:32642-42632 GCA_964507995.1 uncultured Pirellulales bacterium
CATGCCGGCCAGGACGGGCACCGACTGCTCGGTCCCGATGATGCTCAACTCGCGGCAGGCGTACTGCTTGCCGGCGTACTTGGCGTCGGACTGGAGGACTTCGATCAACTGGGCCTCGAACTTTTTCATCTCGTCGGGCTTGCCGTAGACCGCGCGGATCTGGTCGCTGATCTTCGTCAGGGCCTCGCGGCTCTGGCCGAAATCATAGGCCTTGACCGTCTCGACCAGGCTGGCGCCCTGGGCCTGTGCGCCGGCGGGTTTCGTCGGCGCCTTGAAATCGCCCATCGCGAACTGAATCCCGCGGAGATAATGATCGAGCAGCACAGGGTTCATGAAGATCGCGTCGTTGTGACCGAACGAGCAGTAGAACAGCCGGCCTTTGCCCACCTCTTTGACCCAGGTGATGCCGGTGTCCGCGTCGCTGTCCTTCCACTCGCGGACGTTGCGCGTGGTCGGATCGCTGGTGTCCAGGCTCATCAGGACCAACATCTTGTCGCGAGAGTACAGAGGCGCCTCGGTACGATAGATCTCGTCGCTGAGCTTGAAGCCCTGGCCCTTGAACGGGACCATCAGCGGATGATCGGGCACGTCGATCTTGAAGGCCCAGGTGCCGCCGCCGCCCCAGGGATGGCCGGTGAACTTGTTGCCCATCAACTGCTGCCCCTCGGGCCACTGATTGAAATTATCCGCAGCGGCGTGGATGCCGATCAGGCCTTTGCCGCTCTTGACGAAGTCCATCAGGGCCTGGCACCGCTCCGGCGTCGCCTGCGGATCGAATTTCAAACCCGTCGTATTGTTCAGGCAGATCGCGTCGAACTGCTTGAGCGTCTCGGCATTGAAGACCGAGTAATCATCCGTGACCACCGTCACCTCGAAGGCCCCGGTCTTTTCGCCCATGATCTGGAGGGCCTTGTTCGCCACGGGGATTACAGTGTGGAAGAACCCCTCGCACTTCCAGAACACGAGCATCTTGCGGGGCTTCTCCGGAGCGACCACCGCCTTGGCCGGCATGGCCTCCGTAATCTTGGCGATCTCTTCATCCTTCAACTGACGCAATTCCTTCGGCGACTGCGCCCACAACGCCGTGGACAGACAGAAACCGGCAAGCAACGCCGCCGCAATCACTCTCGACCTCATCATGTTGGCTCCTTTCTCATACCGTAGGATGTGCCACGCACACCTTCCTTCAAAGGCAATGGTGTGCACGGCACACCCTACCCCACTTCCAGTTCTCTACAGATGCCACGGGGCCCGCATCGGTCGCGACAGCATCCGATTGGCCTCGGCATCATTCACGAATTCTTCCTTCTCCGGGTCCCACCGCAGTTTGCGATCCAGTTGCATGGCGATCTCGCCCAGCAGGCCCACGGTGATCGAGCGGCAGGCCGTCTCGATGGGCGTGATCGTTTTCTTGCGGGACTTCACGCAATCGATGAAGTTCTGCTGATGGTCCCGGCTCTCGTACAGCCGCGTCTCGTTGGGACCGATCGTGTCGTTCCACAGATTCGCCGGCTCGGTGGCCTGACGGCCGCGATCCACATGGACCCAGCCCTTCTCGCCGTACCAGACGGCCCCCATCCCCCTGGGAACCTGCCTGTCGTTGGCCACGACCAGCTCGACGCCGTTGGCGTACTTGCAGGTGAACTTGTACTCGGTCGGGACGTTGAAGATGCCGTCCTTCGGATAGACGCCCTTGCCCTCGACCTCCACCGGCCCGGTCTCGTCGAATCCAAGACCCCAGTGGGCGATGTCGATGTGGTGGCCCGCCCAGTCGGTGAGCTGGCCGCCGGAGTAGTCCATGATCCAGCGCCAATCCCAGTGGGATACGCCGCGGAACGGCGTCCACGGGGCCGGTCCCAGCCAAAAGTCCCAGTCCAGCCCTTCCGGCACCGGCTGCACCGCCGGATTCGCGATGGGGTTCCCCGTCGGCAGACCCACCTCCACGCGGGTAATCTTGCCGATCCGCCCGTTGCGGACCAGCTCGCAGGCGTGATGGAAGTTTTCCTGCGAGCGCTGCCAGCTCCCGGTTTGCCAGACCCGGCCATACCGGTTCACCGTGTCCCGCATCACCTTGGCCTCGTGAATCGTGCGGGCCAGAGGCTTTTCGCCGTACATGTCTTTGCCGGCCTGGGCGGCCAGCACGACGGGGATCGAATGCCAATGGTCCGGCATCGCCAGCGACAGCGCATCGATGTCGGACCGGGCGATAACCTCGCGGAAATCGTGATAGATCACGCAATCCGAGTTGCTGTACTTCTTGTCCACGAGGCCCTTGGCCCGGTCGGCGTTGCGTCGGTCCACGTCGCAGACGGCCACGACCTGGACCTGCTTGTCCTTGGCGAGGAACCCCTGCATGTTGCCGGTTCCCTGGCCTCCCACGCCGATGCAGCCGAGGGTGATCCGCTCGCTCGGCGCCCCGGCCCCGAAGACCGTCGAGGGAATGACGTGCGGAAAAACCACAACACCCGCGGAAATCCCCGCGGCATGCCGCAGGAACTGCCGGCGGGATTGATCGATTCGATTCATGTGCCGTTCTCCTGATTCAAAACAAACAGGCCACAGAGAGCACAGAGGTCACAGAGAGAACACAGGAAGTTGAGAAGACCAGACGTTTGGCAGTTCTTCCCCTTTCCGGCTCTTGCCCTCCTGCACATGTGCTTTCTTGCCTTCATCATTCTTCTCTGTATCCTCTGTGCCCTCTGTGGCAAAAAACTCTTCTCGACTACAGACGCCAGGGACCGCGGTACGGCCGGGACACGAGACGGTTGGCCTCGTCGTCGCCGAGGAAGACCTCGCGTTTCGGGTCCCACCTCAGCGGCCTTTGCAGTTTGTAGGCGATGTTGCCGAGGTGGCACACCGTCACCGAACTGGCGCCGATCTCGACGTCACAGATTGGCTCGGTGCGTTTTCGGATGGCGTCGAGCCAGTCGGCGTAATGGTCTTTGCTGTCGTAAAGATGGATCTGATTGGGCCCGATGACCTGGTCTTTGAGATTGTCCGGCCAGGTCTTCAGATAGCCGCGATTGACCTCGACCTTGCCGGTCGTGCCTTCGAAGAGCACGCCGTTGGCGTTGTCCCGCGTCATGGGGACACCGTTGGCGTACTTGTAGGTCAGGACCTTGTAGTCTTTGCCGTCCGGCGGGATGATCTCAACCGGACCGGAGCGGTCCATGCCGAGTCCCCATTGGGCGATGTCGAAGTGATGCGCGCCCCAGTCGGTCATGCCGCCGCCGCCATAGTAACTGTGGTAACGCCAATTCGGGTAGCCGTCGAAACTGATGTGCGGGGCCAGGTCGTTGTTGTACGGTCGCCACATGGCGGGCCCCACCCACAGGTCCCAATCGAGGTAGTCCGGCACGGGCTCCGCCGGCAGCGGCTTGTCCTCCGGCGGACCACCCACCCCGACGGTGACATGTTTGACGTCGCCGATATAGCCGTTTCGGACCAGCTCGCAGGCGAAGCGGAATTCCCGCGAGGAACGCTGCATGCTGCCCACCTGGAAGACGCGATTGTACTTGCGGACCGCGTGAATCAGGGCCCGGGCCTCCGCGATGGTCTGCGTCAGCGGCTTCTCGCAGTAGATGTCCTTGCCCGCATGGCAGGCCGCGATCGAAATGGCCGTGTGCCAGTGGTCCGGCGTGGAGATCACAACCGCGTCGATGTCCGGCCGGACCAGCAGATCGCGGAAATCATGGTAGGTCGCACAGCCCTTATAGGACCCATCCTTCCTGTCCGCGTAGTGTTTGTCGACGATGCCCTTGCTGCTGCGTTCGAGCTTGAGCTTATCCACATCACAGGCGGCCACCACGTGCGTTCCCGGCTGGTTCAGGAACGCACGCATCAGGTGCTGGCTCTGCTTGCCGCAGGCGATGAATCCGATTGCGATCCGCTCGCTGGGCGCGTCGGCGCCGAAAACCGACGACGGGACGATGCCGGGCAGCCCCGCTATCGCTGTCGCGCCGGCCACCCCTTTGAGGAAATTACGACGATTGAGCCCCTTGTGTGACATTACACCGTCCCATCAGATGCTTCTTTGCCACAGAGAGCACAGAGGACACAGAGGCCGGAAGACGAAGGTGAACAGCAAGCATATCTCCTTCGCCCGTTCCTTTCTTGTTTTCATTCTTCTCTGTGATCTCTGTGCCCTCTGTGGCAGAATCTCTTGGAAAAGGCCGGAGGCCCGGACGCTTTGTACGTCCGGGCCTCGCTTGGTTTTGTTGCTGTCATTTTCTCTCGAACGCCGAGTCGAAGGCGATCTGGGAAGGCTTGAAGTCGGCCTTCTTGATCGCCAGGACCGATTCGGCCGCCCCGTGCTCGCGATCCATCCGGCCGTCTTCCCACTCGATCGAGAGCGGGCCCTGATAGCCGATGTCGTTGAGCGCCACGATGATCTCTTCGAAATTGATGTCACCGTGGCCAATGGAACGAAAGTCCCAGTACCGGCGGGGATCCGTGAACTCGGTGTGGCCGCCGAAGACGCCCACGGTGCCGTCCCCATGGCCCCACCACACGTCCTTCATGTGGGCGTGGAAGATACGATCCGGGAACGTACGAATGAACTTGACGTAATCCACATGCTGATAGCCGAAGTGACTCGGGTCGTAGTTGAAGCCGAAGCACTCATGGCCCTTCACCGCGTCAATCGCCCGCTGAGCTGAAACGATGTCGAATGCGATTTCCGTCGGGTGCACTTCCAGGCCGAACTTGATCCCGTCCTTCTTGAAGGAATCGAGGATCGGGAGGAATCGCTTGGCGAAGTCGGCATAGCCGGCGTCGATCATTTCCTTCGAGACCGGCGGGAACGAGTACAGGTACTGCCAGATCGAACTGCCGGTGAAGCCGTTGACGACCTTGACGCCGAGCTTTTTGGCGGCGTGGCCTGTATCGATGATCCGCTGGGCCGCCCGCTGGCGAACGCCCTCGGGACTGCCGTCGCCCCAGACCTCCGGCGGACAGAATCCCTTGTGACGCGCGTCGATGTTGTCGCAGATGCACTGGCCGATCAGGTGGTTCGAGATGGCGAACACCTCCAAGCCGTTCTTCTTGAGCAATTCCCGCTTCGCCTTGCAGTAACTGTCATCCTTGAGGGCTTTGTCCACCTCGAAGTGATCGCCCCAGCAGGCGAGTTCCAACCCATCATACCCCCAGGCCTTCGCTTTTGGCGCCAGGGTCTCCAACGGCAGATCCGCCCATTGACCGGTGAAAAGCGTTACAGGTCTAGCCATCTGGTAACCTCCTTATCAAGACTCGAAGACACGTAAGACGTGCGGTGCACGCCGTTCCTGCAAAGCGTCTCTTCTTCAGGAAGAACGCTTACGATCCCGTCTTTATTGCAAGCACCCCGTTTCGAGCGGGCGCGGCATATCGCTTTGCCAACCTCCTTCTCCACATCCTTATCGCACCTGCGGACCTCTGTCCTCCAGCGCACACGAAACGACCCCAACGCCAACCCCCGCGTCCAGGGCCCCCAAAGTTGTTCAATTATACCCACCGAGGATACGCAAGCAATTCTATTTCCCGCCATTTTGCCGCGTAGCAACGAGGGACGTGTCCCCGAGAACACCAGATCTCGGAGTCTCAAGAACAAACACATCACGCTGTCACAGTGAATCTTCTATAGCTACTTAACTCCTGTGATCTCAAACACATACGCATCCCGGCACGGCAACTCGTCCACCGTCAGCGAAGGCACGTGGATCATGAGGTCAGACCCCGACCGGTCCCAGCGGATAGGTTGCGCCACGCCGAGCAACGTTACAGCCGTATCCGACGAAACCTCGATATCCTTCACCACCAGTTTCTCGCCGGGCCAACGAGGCGTGATGACATACAGCGTGTCGCCCTTTATTGTGAAAAACGCCTCAATAACAGCCTTGTCCGCCATAGGCTTGTCGGTCAGCTCAGCGATATCGTACTTGGTCATGTATTCTTTGCCGTAGCCGACGTCGGGTCGTTTACCCTCAGTCCACTGCGTCGTCCGCTTCCAGTTGCGAGTGCCGTAGATGGCCTCTCCGTTGACCTTGAGCCAGTCGCCGATCTGGGTGAGTCGTTCTTCCATGATGACCGGGATGGTCCCGTCCGCCGCCGGACCGATGTCGAGCAGGAGATTGCCGCCGCGACTGACGATGTCGATCAGCATCAGGATCATGTCCCGCGAGGACTTGTAGTCCGAGAGCGGCTCGGTCCGGCTGTACCCGTACGAGTGCCCCATGCCGCGACTCTCCTCCCAGGGGTGCGCCCCGCTGGCGAGTCCCGGCGTGTACTCGGTGGTATAGTAGCCGCCGTGCTTGTGCCGACAGTCCTTGCCCCAGCGGTCGTTGATGACCACGCTGTCTTTGACGGGCGACTCGTTGACCAGCCACGCGAGCAACTCTTCACTGCGCCAGTCCTTGCTGGGCATGTCCCATTCGCCGTCGGAGAAGATCACTTCCGGCTGGTACCGCGTCACGACGTCCTTGAACTGTGGAAACATGTGCTTCTGGACGAACAGGGCCCGGTCTGCCACCCAAAGCGGATTGTACCACTCATAGAGCGAGTAATAGATGCCCATGCGAATGCCCTTGGCGCGAACCGCGTTGGTGAGCTCGCCCAGCAGGTCCCGCTTGGGTCCGATGTCCACCGAGTTCCAGGGGCGCCCCCAACTGCGATCCGCCTCCTGGCTGGGCCACATGCAGTAGCCGTCATGGTGTTTCGAGGTCAGCACGACGTACCTGGCCCCGGATCGAAGAAAGACCTCCGCCCATTGGTTTGGGTCGTAGAGTTCCGCCTTGAACATCGGGGCAAATTCGCCATAGGGGAAGTCCTCGCCGTAGGTCTTCGCGTGATATTGCCACCAGGGTCCATTCTTGGCCTTGTCGTTGGTGATGTTGTTCCAGTACCATTCGGAATATTGCCCTCGCACAGACCACGCAGGCACGGCGTACACGCCCCAATGAATGAAGATGCCGAACTTGGCATCGACCCACCACTGCGGCGTAGGCCGCGAGTCCAGCGAATCCCAATTCGCGTCATACTTCGTCGCCGCCCCGCAACTCCCCGCCTGCAGAGACATCACGACGAGACAAGCCACACCCATCAGACCAATCCCTCTCTTCATCGGATCAACTCCTTTCCAGCCCATTCCACAAACCGCAGGCGATAGCACAACTCGCGCCGCCCTGCGAGCGAAATCATAAGCCCAAGGCAGAACCGAATCCAACAAAAGATGGAAGATGGTGCGTGGTACGCACCCTGCTCGGCCACCTGCCTATTCACCCACGGAGCTTTCGTGGCACACCGTCCATTCGGAAATCGGGGACAATGTGACGGCGTTTCGCCTGTTTGGAGTCCCGCGTTTACGCGGTCCTTCAGCCGCCTGAAGGCGGAACTCCGAACCATCTCCCCTCCCCCGCACACCCTCTTCGTGTGGACCGCGCAGCCCCGCTCAACCAGCCCCTTTGACAATCTCACGCAGAACCGCTGAGACGCAGGGGGAGAATGAAGAGCCGTAGAACCGGAAACCGAGAAAGCCCCCGTTTTGCCGCTCTGCCCTTCTTGCCTCCTGACCTCCGCGTCCCTGCGTCTCCGCGTGAGGACCAGTCATTTTCCAACCTCAGGCACTCCGATATCCCCTTAAGTCACGCCCGTCGCCAGTCGATACCAGGATATAGGACGGAAGCTCAGGCGAGGGATACACCAATGAACCAAAGACAACTGCGGAAGAAAGCGGGGTGGCAACATGGGAAAAAGAGCAACTCCCGACACAACACAACAAAAGAGAGCACTGGACTACGAACGGAAGATGCTTCGCGCGACAACCGGTCTTGGGTCGAGACAGATGAGCCCGCCGTCGGCTGTTCGCCAAGGTCTGGGCGTTGCCCGGGGGCAAGTCACCGGTTCCTAACACTTCGAACTGCACACTTCAAACCTCAAACTTGAGAAGATAACGCCTTTTGGCGTCACTACGAACGGAGCGATCTCGCCGTTCTCGTCCGAGGGATGTGCCCACAGGGGAACTTGCGATTGCCCTGCGGCGGTCGCCGGGGCGACTTGCGACATCGCGGCTCGGCCGGTACACTCCTGGGGTCCGGCTCTGAGGGCTTTGGGCCGGCGTACGATGTATTCTGTGACAAGGGGATGACGTTGAAGACGATGAGCCTCCGTTGGATGTGTTGGCTGGGCCTGCTGCCCGTCGTGGCGGCCGCGGCCAGTTCGGTTCCACCCGCACTATACGGCGTCGATGCCCTCGGCCGGTCGATGCCCGGATCACAGGAAGTGCGAGAATTCCGTAATGACCGCTACGTCGGGATCTTCTATTTCCTCTGGCTGAATCTGGACCAGGTCTACGACAACACGCAGATCCTGGAGAGCAACCCGGAGGCGCAGAAGACCAATGCCTCGCCTCCCTGGGGACCGGTCCACGCGTATCATTTCTGGGGCGAGCCCCTGTTCGGCTACTATCGCAGCGACGACCCCTGGGTCCTGCGCCGGCACGCCTCCCTGCTCGCGGATGCCGGGGTGGACTTCCTCGTGTTCGATACGACCAACGCGGTGATTTACGAGGACGTGGTCCTGCGACTGTGCGAGGTGTTCGAGCAGCAGCGTCAATCGGGAGACGCCGTCCCGCAGATCGCGTTCATGGTGAATACCCAGGCCGGCCAGACCGCCCGGAGGATTTACGAACTGCTCTACAAGCCGGGACGCTATCGCGAGTTGTGGTTCCGCTGGCAGGGCAAGCCCCTGCTGATCTGCGATCCGGCCGAGGCGTCGAAGGAGATTCAGGATTTCTTCACGCTGCGCAAGGCCCACTGGCCGTTCGAACTGGTCAACACGCATAACGCCTGGCACTGGGAAGCGACCTATCCGCAGGTCTACTCCTACGATAAGGACCCGTCGGTTCCCGAGCAGGTGGACGTCTCCGTCGGGCAGAACCTGCACCAGAAGACCGGCCAGGTCGAGATGATGAGCACCGGCTGGGCGCGCGGGCGAAGCTTCCACGACGGTCGCGTCGACGATCGGCCGCAAGCCTACGTGTACGGCCTGAACTTCGGGGAACAATGGAACCGCGCGCTGGACCTGGACCCAAACGTGGTCTTCCTCACCGGCTGGAACGAGTGGATCGCCATGCAGTTGAACACCGGCCAGGGGCCCGCCATCTTCTGCGATCAGTTCAGTCCGGAATTCAGCCGGGATGTGGAGATGATGCGAGGCGGCTACGGCGACAACTACTACATGCAGATGGCGGCCAACATTCGACGCTTCAAGGGGATGTCGCCAACGCCGCAAGCGTCGGCCGACAAGACGATCGACCTGTCGGGACCGTTCAGCCAGTGGGACGATGTCCAACCGGCGTACCGCGACCACGCTCTCGACACGCTGGGCCGTGACTTTCCGGGTTGTGGGGACAACCGCTACGTCGTCCGTTCGGGTCGCAACGACTTCCGCGTTCTGAAGGTCGCCCAGGACGACCGGAACGTCTATTTCTACGCCCAAACCGAGGGCCTCGTCACCGCCCCGACGGACCCGAACTGGATGTGGCTGCTGCTTCGCGTGGACGGAGCCACGGGACCGGACTGGGAAGGGTTCCATTTCCGGGTGAACGGCCAAGTCCGCGGCGCGGGCGAGACTTCGATCGAGGCGTGCCTGGGCGGCTGGCAGTGGCGGCAGGTCGGCGTCGCCGCCTATCGGGTCGAAGGCAGGCAACTTCATGTGGCGGCGCCCCGGCAGTTGCTCGGCATCCGGCCCGGCGGATTCGCCATCGAATTCAAATGGCTCGACAACGCGAAAGTCCCCGGTGACATCCTGAACGCCTACGTGGACGGCGACGCCGCGCCGGACGGGCGCTTCCGCTATCGCTACGACGCGCCGGCGTCCAAGGCCGACAGGCCGTGATCTCCGACCGGCAAACGCGACGAAGATGCGGCGAACTCGATGATCGCGGATGGGGGACGCCGGCACAGGCGTCCCGACCGGCCTATATGCGCCAGGGGCTCCGCATCGGGCGGGACAGGA
>CAZDTD010000014.1:0-41982 GCA_964507995.1 uncultured Pirellulales bacterium
CACCTGCTGTCGATCGGCGTCTGTGCCGCTGTCTCACCCGCCCCCAATGCCCCCGGCTGAACCGGTCAAGGCCGGCGCATCTTATCACCGATCCGACTACCTGTCAACGTCGCGGCAAGACGCCTCGCAGACGCGATCGCGCGCAATCTGTCCAAATCCATCCGTGAAATTATCGACCGTTGGCCCGGCGGATTGAGGCCGATTCCTCTTGGACCGATATGGGGCCGAAGCAAGGCACCATAAGGCCCTGCACAAATCCGCAGGACAATCATCCCTCGTCCGATAAGACACAACCGCTTCGCCGACTCGAACGCCTCCGTTGCCGCCGCAATGACGCGATGTCGCCACATGCGGCCCCGCTTTCTGTACAGCCGGTCCCCGAAACCACCGAAGAAATCAGAGCGATTCCGCGGCGATCCTCGGATCCAGCGGAAATCGTGCGTTTACCGATGCGCAGATATGAGGACAGGCATGAGCAACACAATGGTTCGCAGGTTCTGCACGCTCAAGGAAGCGGCCGAGCAACTCGCTGCGACGCCGGAGCAGATGGAGACTCTACTGAGAAGAGGCGTTCTCCGCGAGTTCCGCGACGGACCGCACAGACTGCTGAGAACAGCCGACGTGGCCGCGATCGCCGAGGCCAGAGACCGGCGGGATGATCGCCCGGGTCGGCCGCAACTGCGAGACGCTGCTCGCTCGACGGCTCCGCGCTCCGACCGGAGAAGTCAGGACCTCGCCGACCAAATCCCCCTGCGGAAGCCAACGCCCCGCCCCGGCACGAGGCGGACCATGTCATCGGGAGGCCGCCGCACGTTAAGGAGCCGAATGAGAGTTGAAGCCATCCCCCAGCGACAGGGCCTTTCGATTCGGCAGTGGTTTTGGTCCGGGCTGACGCAAGATCGTCCCATAACCGTCGCCCTGTTCGCCACCTTCATTCTCCTGGCGATTTCGGCCGCGGTCGCCGGGGCATGGCTGTTGGCGGGCATGTTCTGATCTCTTGATTTCCAACCAATCCAACGGGCTCGTTTCCGAATCCCCTCGCCCACGCGCGTCGACACATGCAGAAATCCCGGTCGATGCAAAAATAGTTGGGGCAAAATCAACGCGACCCAACTTTGCACCCTCGCAGTTCCGATAAGAACGCCGTATAGAGCAGAGCAACCCGCACAGCCAGATGCGATAGGCCGTCGCATTGTCGCCTTCCCCCTGCATTCTTGACAACAGCAGAAAAATCGGGTATACTCATGTCTATAATATCGCCATCGGATGGTAGCGAGCAGACAACCGGGGAATGCCCCGGAACCCTGTAGTGCCACGACAGACAGGGAATTTCCCCTTGGGGGGGATCACGCAACGTAGGAAATTGACCGGACCTTGAAACCCGTCGAAGTCTGTCAACTTCGACAGTACAGAATCCTGTGTTGGAGGTGATGAAATGGCAAAGATCCAATTGTGCGCGTTGTTGGCGTGTCTGCTGACAGCCGGGTCGGTGGTGGCCGGGCCCACGGTCGCCGTCTTGAAGGTCTATGGTTACTATGCAGGAGACGGCGGCGAATTCACCCTCACGCCGAACCTCGACCTCACGGAGAGGACGGGAGAAATGACGACCTTCCAGACCTTCTGCCTGGAGAGGTCCGAGATTGCCCTCCCGGGCAGCCTTTACAGCGTCGTCGTCAACGACGAGGCCATTCTGGGCGGCAACAACAACGGCCCCACCGGCGACGGCGGCGGCGATCCGCTCGATTCGCGGACGGCGTACCTGTACTCGCACTTCCGGGCCGGCACGCTGGCCGGGTACGACTACACCGTGGGCCCGCCACGAATCAACTCGGCGAAAGCCCTTCAGGACGTGATCTGGCACCTGGAGGACGAGATGGACATGACCTGGGACGTCGGCTCGCTCCAGGACCAGTTCCTCACGGCCGCACAGGCCGCGGTCAATTCGGGCGAATGGGTCGGTCTCGGCAGTGTCCGCGTCTTGAACACCTATGAGTTGGACCATGTCGAGGACGAGCAGTACCGCAACCAGGACATGCTCGTCACGGTGACCGTCCCGGCTCCCGGCGCCGTTGCACTCGGCGCCCTGGGCAGTTGCCTCGTTGGATTCCTGCGGCGGCGTCATAAGATATAAACTCTCTTGTTCGAGATCAAAGAATCTCCATGGGCTGCGAGGACATTCGCAGCCCTTTTCTTTTGCGCCGTTCGCAACGTGCGGCGGCGTCATAGGATGTAGCCTGGGCAGATGCTCGCTAAAGAAGACTCTCGATACGACCGATAGGGACGACAAACAGAGATCAGCCGGCCGCAGAGAACGCAACGAACACACCTCAAGTTTCTGTTCGGAGAGGTCGGATTCGATCAGATGGTTCATTAGAGGTACAGGATCTCGGTCGGGCCATGAAGACGATATCGCGAAGTTCCGCAGCGTTGGAAACCGGCGACCGCCACCAGTTCGGCGAGTTGCTTGTGAAGAAGGGCGTCATCACACCCGAGGAGTTGATTCAGGCGATCGACGAGCAGCGGGAGAGAGGCGGCCGCATAGGCGAGGTGCTCATTCGTCGTCATCTCCTCGACGATCTGACCCTCAGCACAATCCTGGCCGAGCATCTGTCCATGGAATATGTCGCCTTGGACGATCCCTCGCTGATCGACCTGAAGATCGCCAGGGCGTTGCCGGAGAGCATTGCCAAACGGTTCTGTCTGCTGGCTCTGCGGGAGGAGAAGGGCAAGCTGGTGACCGCGATGGCCGATCCGCTCGACGTGGTGGCCATCGATACTGTGATGCTGAATATGCAACATCCGATCAAGGCCGTCATCAGCGCGCCCGGAGAGATCCGTCGGACGATCGAGACCATCTATCATGGCTCTGATATCGAGGAACGCCAGATCCGCGACCTCGTCGCGACCGAGAACGACGTCGGGGAACAGATCGACGCGAATCCGGTCGAGGAAGACCCTATTGAAGCCGAAGCCGACGGTGAGGATGCGGCCAACCAGGCGCCGGTCATTCGTTTCGTCGACCTGTTGCTCAGACAGGCGGTCAAGAACCGGGCCAGCGACGTGCACCTTGAGCCACAGGCGGAATCGACTCAGGTGCGTCTCCGCGTGGACGGCGTGCTCCGCGAGGTCGTACCGCCTCCCAAGAGGATGCACGCGGCGGTGGTCACGAGGGTCAAAATTCTGGCCCAAATGAACATCGCGGAGCGCCGGCTCCCGCAGGATGGCCGCCTGCGAATCCGGATCGCCGGCCGCGACATCGATGTGCGAGTCTCGACCATTCCCACGATCTACGGGGAGAAAGTCGTCCTGCGCATCCTCGACACGGCCGGGGTCAGCCACGACCTGAATCGGCTCGGCATCGAGCCGGCCGCGTTGGTCGAACTGAAATCCATGCTGGCAAGGCCCCACGGAATGCTTGTCGTCACAGGTCCGACCGGCAGCGGCAAGAGCACGACCTTGTACGCGGCACTGAATCACCTCAAGGCCCCCGGCGTCAACATCACAACGGTGGAAGACCCCGTCGAATACCGCCTGGCAGGCATCAGCCAGATCCAGGTAAAACCCGAGATCGGGCTGGATTTCGCCTTGAGCCTTCGCGCCATCCTGAGGCAGGACCCGGACATCATCCTGATCGGCGAAATCCGGGACCGGGAAACTGTCGAGATCGCCATCAAAGCCTCGCTGACCGGCCACATGGTCCTCAGCACGTTCCACACAAACGACGCGCCCGGCGCAATCAGCCGGCTGGCGTACATGGGAATTGAGCGGTACCTGTTGGCGTCCACATTGAACATGGTCGTTGCGCAAAGACTCGTACGAAGGATCTGCGAGAACTGCAAGGAACCGGTGCAACCGACGCGGGAAGTCCTCGAACGCCTGCGAATCGATCCCAAGAACGCCGTCGGAGCGGCGTTCCACCGGGGCAAAGGCTGTCCCATCTGCGGCAATACGGGCTATCACGGAAGGCTTCCCATTTTCGAATTCCTTGCCGTAGACAGGGACATCGGCGAACGAATCATCGCCGGCCAGAGCGAAGCCCAGATTCGGGAGGCCGTGCGGAACAAAGGGTACGGCGATCTCGTGGACAGTGGAGCGCGGGCCGTCCTGCGAGGACTGACGACCGCGGACGAAGTCATCCGGACGACGTCCATGAGCGGGACTTGAGAACGATGAACAGCTATACGTACACAGCACGAGATCGCACCGGCTTGCGGCGAGAGGGGCTGCTGGCCGCCAACTCGACCAACGAGGCCATCGAGGCGTTGCGTCAGAGACGTCTGACGCCCGTCGACGTCCATGAGACGGTGGGCCGGAGCGTCCGGAAGCACAAGACCGTGCACCGCAGCCGGATTCGATCCTCTGACCTGGCCGCCATGTCCTGGCAGTTGAGCGCAATGCTCGATGGCGGGCTGGCCATCACTGCGACGCTGGAGATCATTGCCGAAGACACCGAGAACCTGCAACTTCGCCACATCCTGCAGCAGACGCTCGCCAAAGTCCGCGAGGGCAAACTCCTGTCCGACGGCCTGAGCGATTTTCCCACCGTGTTCAACCGGCTCGCCCTGGCCATCGTGATCGCAGGCGAGACAAGCGGCGATCTGGGCCGTGCCCTCCGCATGCTGGCGGAGCACTTCGAGGCCCGTGACCGCATCGCCAGAAAGGTCCAAAACGCCGTTTCCTATCCGATCTTCGTGTTGTCCCTGATCGGGGCGATCATCGTCGGCATCATGGCGTTGATCATGCCGCGGTTTCAGATGATCTTCACGCAAATCGGAGGCGAATTGCCCGCGTTCACCCGCACATTCATGGGATTCTACGGGTTCCTGTGCCGGAACATGCTGTGCATGTTCCTCGCGGTCGTGTTGGCGGTCTTCGCCGCCGTGGCATTGGCGAGGACCCCAAGCGGACACCGGTTGCTGAGCCATGTAGTCCTGCGGCTGCCCCTGTTCGGCAGGTTGTTTTCCGAAGCGTTCGTCGCCATGTTCTGCAGGACCGTCGCCACCTTGCTGGAGGCAGGCGTACCCGTGCTCGAGTGCTTTGAGATTCTGCGGGGCCTGAGCAACAACGACGTGATCAGCTCTGCCGTCGCGAGGGTCAAGCAGTACATCGCGAGCGGGTCGAACGTCGCCCTGGGTATGACCGCGGCGGGCTTCTTTCCCAACATGGTCGTCAAAATGGCCCAGGCCGGCGAGGAGAGCGGTTCACTGCCCACGATGCTCCGCAAGACCAGCGACCACTACGAACGAAGGATCACGGCGACTATCGACACCCTCACCCGGCTGCTCGAACCCGTCATGATCGCTATAGTCGGCGCCGTCGTCCTGGTCGTCGTCATCGCCCTCTACCTGCCGATCTTCACGATTTCGGACGCGGCCCACTGAACCGTAAAGTCGATAGTCTCCACAGACGATAAAAGACTGGCAACCGTTGATGTCTGACTATCGATTTCCACAGGCAGGGCCACGATACTCCTGCAATCATCCGTGGAAGACCATAGATCAACAAGAGTCTCGTTCTCGGGAGGTTTGTATGAAGAATAGCACAGGGTTCACCATGGTCGAGCTTATGGTCGTAGTCCTGATCGTCAGTATCCTCGCCGCGGTCATGGTGCCCCTCATGAGCGGCCGAGTCGATGCGTCAAAATGGTCTGAAGCCAAGGCCGCGATGGGCAGCATTGCCACCGCCGTCCGAGCCTATGCCGCCGAGAAGGGCGACGACGGGGTCTCCGGGACACCTTCGTTTTCCGATCTCGGAATCTCGACTGCCGAACTGGACGGCACCTACTTCACCAATCAGTGCTATTCCATCTCCAACGTCGCCATCTCCAGCGGCGTGGTGTCGTTCACCATCACTTGCGATGCAACACAATCGCAGCGCGACGGCGCGCCCAAGAGTCCTTCCGGAATGACCCTCACGGCCAACTCCAGCGGCCAGGTGTTCACGAATGGCATAAGCGCCGGCTCCTGATCGCGATCTCCTCAGGTATCAGGACCTCCAATACACCGTGCTCTGGGTCCTGACGCATTGGAGAAACGGGATATGTTCGGACTCCACAAGAAGAATCTCGTTGGTCTGGATATCGACACAACGGCCGTGCGCATGGTCCAGTTGCGGCGCGAGGAGAACGGATACGTGGTCGGCGGTGCGTGCGCGACGGAGATTGCCCCGTGGGGGGATGATCCAGAACTGCGTCGAATCCACACCCTCGGCGCGATCCGGCAGGGCCTTTCCAATCGCGACATCGACGGCAAGCTCGCTGTCTGCGGCCTGCGGGGTCCCGAGGTGGTCGTCCGGAGCTTTGAATTCCCCCTGCTGCCGCCCGAGGAGATCGGATCGGCGGTGGGACTGGAGGCGTCGCAAATCTGCCCGTTCAGCCCGGACGAGAGCACCTTCGACTACCAAGTGACCTCGATGGATGCCGGAAAGACGCAGGGGTTCTGGGTGGCCGCCAACAATGGCCTGATCCGAAGCACGCGCCAGCTCGTACACGAGGCCGGACTGCATTGTGCCCTGCTCGACGTCGCAGGCCTGGCGCTGCTCAATTGCCTGCAAGCGTCCCCAAGCGGTTCGGGCGACACACAGATCGATGGAACGGCTCCTTACGGACCGGCAGTCGTCGACATCGGCGGCTCCTGCACGACGATTGCCATCATGGACCATGCAGGCCGACCGTTCATCCGGGACACCAATTCAGGCAGCGATCAGATCCTCCGGCGGCTGGCGGATGACGCCCGGGTCCCGTTCGAAATCGTCAAGGCCGCCCTGCTGAACTGCGAATCGGCGCGGGACTGCGCCGGGAAGGCGGACTCGAAAGCCGCCGGACCGCAATCCGTATCCTGGGACAACCTGGAAGCAGTCTGTGGCCCCCTGGTGGACGATATCGCGACGACATTGCGATACTACGCGGCCCAGCACGGCTCTGGACTGCCCGCGCAGGGCACCGCGCCGGGCGCGCCGGGCGTGAAGGTCGAACGGCTGCTCGTCTGCGGCGTGCTGGCCGGCGTCAAGGAATTCATCGAGTTGCTGCGGGCCAAATTGCATATCGACGTAGCAGTCTGGAATCCCGTCGAAGCCCTGCGAGGCGACGAGGCGAAAGCCCGGCGGCCGGCATGCGCAGGGCAGGAGACAGGCTCTTCGATGTCTCTGGCCGCCGGGTTGGCCATGAGAAGCCTGTGAATGTGCGTCGTGACGTCCGGGCGGGCCTCAATCCGGAGGCTCCCGATCACGATGGAAGACAAGGAATAGGAAACAACGCCATGTATACTGTCGATCTGCTCATGGGAGAAGGCATTCCGATCCGAAGCCGACCGGGCGGCATCGCCCTGGCCTGTCTGATCGTCGTGGTCCCCCTGCTGATCGGACTGGGCATGACCAGCTTCTATCTGGACGGGCAGATTATTCTGTCCATCGAAAGAAAGCAGTTGAGCAATATCGAGGCGGCATCCAGCGTCCTGACGCGCGCATTGAAGAAGAAGGAATCCCTCGAACACGAGAAGGCGGCGGCCAACGCCTCGCTCTTGGAAATCAAGAGCGCCGTCAGCGGTTACACCCAGTGGTCGCAGACCCTGGCCGCATTGGCCGACAATCTCTCGGACCCTCTGGTCTTGACCCGCCTGGAGGCGAGCCAGAGGACGGTCCAGCGCAAGGTCCCGGCCAAGGACGATCCCAATCGAAAAGTGGACCTGAGCATTCCCGTCCGCACATTGAAGCTTTGCGTCTGCGGACAGCAGGCCGGGACGGCCCTCGATGCGGTGCAGAACCTTCAGGAGAATCTGCGGGCCTCGCCGGTCATCGGACCGCTGCTGGACACAGTCGCCGTCGCCCAGGGCGTAACCACGCTGGATAGCCAGGCAGCCGTCATGTACGAGCTCGAATGCACGCTCAAGGCCGAACCGGCCATCCGGAACGATTGACGATAAGGGACTGACACCTATGAAAGTCCGGAACAAGTATCTGCTGATTATGGCTGCGGTATGGACGCCCTGTCTGGCAATGGCAGCGGCATCGTACGCCATGATTCTGCGTCCACAACTGGACCGCCGGTACGATCTCGAGGCGCAAATCGCAACGGCAAAGAAACACCATGCCCTCGCGATGGAAGCCGCCAAACCGGAACTCCAAGCCCATCTGACCGAGCAGGTCGATCGTCTGCACGGTCGTGTCGAGGATTTCCTCCTGCGCGCCGAGGACGAATCGCGATTAGCCTTCGCGATCGGCAACATGGCGCAGGAGACGAGGTTGGAGTCGTTCGGGATAAAGCCCGTGGGCGCAAAAGCGTCCCCGATGTCGGAGAACTGCGGCCGCATCACGGAAAGACGGCTGACTGTGCATTTTCGCGCCGGATTCACGCGTTTCGCCACCTTTCTCAACGCGCTGGAGCGTTCCCATCCCGCCGTCTTCGTCGAGACCTTCACCATCGACCGCCCTCAGGGGACCGACGCCCTGCCCCGAGTGGATATGAGTTTGGCCGTACTGGTCGAGAAACCGCAGGGGAGTTGAAGATGGCCCTCAACAGGACAGACAACCTCCGACAGCAAAACGCCGGCAAACGAACGCCTGGCGTCATCGCTTCCCTGGGCCTGCATTTCAAACGACACGCCAGACGCCATGAAACAACGGACGTCGCGACGACGACGATGTCCCGCCGGGAAACCCGGGGATGCCGTTCTCGCGTGCAGACGCCGGCGGACAGCGTCTCACGGCATTCACGTCTGAAGCCTGTGACCTGCGTCTCGTGGGGAGAGTCCCCCGGCCGGCAGAAGATGATGATGGCGTTGGTCCCGGTTCTGGCCATCGTATTGCTGTTCCTGTTGAAGAATCCATTGACCTCGTCAACTGCGGCAACGACGCAGGTCACGCCGCCCGCCAGGGGGGCCCCCGTAGAGATTCTCGACGTCGAGATCGCCTGGGAGATCCCGCCCGTCTATCAGCCCGTCGGACGCGACCCCATGCGACTGCCGATCGAGCCCGTCACGACCGTGGAGGCCCCTGGAACCGCGTCGACGCAACCCCACATGGACCTGATCGTGACCGGGATCCTGTACAGCGAGGACCAATCCGCTGCGATCATCGATACGTTCGTCGTGCACGAGGGAGAGCGAATCTCCGGGGCAACGGTCAAGAAGATCGAGAAAGACAGCGTGGAATTTGCGATGAACGGCCGGACCTGGAAACAGGCGGTCGAGGTCGACGAGAAGCGACAATAGGGAGGACGAACATGAGATCCTGTGCCGTACCCGTGTGGGAATGGACACCCTGCGCGACGCATCAGATAAGACAGCCGAAGAAATTGCTGAGACTCGCGGCCGTCGCCTGGCTCCTGTGGTCTTTCCTGACCACACAAAACGCCCGAGGCGGCGAGTCGGAGAATCCTCCGGCACAGACGCTCCTCCAGCAGCGGCTCGAAAAGAAGATCAGCGTCGAATTCCGCAAGACACCCTTGGAGGATGTCATTCGCATCATCGCCGAACAAGCCGACGTCGACGTGGTCGCCAGCCCGAGCATTACCGGCGAAGCGACCGTGAAACTGACCGACGTGCCGTTGCAGGAGGCCCTCCGGAGCATCCTGGAAGTGCACGGATTCAATTATGTCGTGGGCGACAACATCATCCGCGTCCTGACACAGGAGGAGATGCCCAAGACGCCCGAAAGGCAGATCACCGAGATCTTCGAGATCACCTACGCCGACGTCGCCGAGGCGGTAAAGTCGCTCGACAAGTTCAAATCCGAAACCGGGTCGGTCACGTACATCGAAGGCACCAGCCATATCCTGGTCACCGACAAGGAGGCCAAGGTCAAGGCCATGGGCGACTTCATCAAGGAGGTGGATCGCATGACGCCGCAAATCCTCGTGGAGGCCCGCATCTACGACGTCACGAGCAAGGACCGCTTCGATCTGGGCGTGCAATGGTCCGCAGGGACGAGGACCGAGTACGACGCCGACGGCGTCCCGGACGTCACGACGGAGACGAATCCGTTTTCGAAGGGGCTGTTCAATGGCACCGCCCCCAAGGCGGAGAACACCGTGGGTTCCGTCCGATTGGGCTGGCTGACCTCCGACGTGGACATCGACGCGATGCTCAGAGCCGAGCAGGAGAACATCAACGCCAAGTTGCTGGCCAACCCGCGAGTCCTCGTCCTCAACGATAAGATGGCAAAAATCAAGATCGTCTCGGAAATCCCCTACCAGCAGCTCCAGGAATCGGCCCTGGGCGGCAGCATCGGCACAACCGCCTTCCGGGAGGCCGGCGTCGAACTGCAAGTAACGGCGCACCTGGCCGTCCGCGACCAGATGATCCGCCTGCAACTAAAACCTTCGTTCAGCGTCGTCACCGGCGAAGTCATGGTCTCGGGCACCGACATAAGCTATGCCCAGCCTGTCGTGGACCGGCGCGAGGCCGATACGACGCTCATCGTCAAGAACGGCCAGACCGTCGTCCTGGGCGGATTGAAGAAGAAGGAAGTGAACCAGCAGATCAACAAAATCCCACTGCTTGGGGACATCCCTCTGGCCGGCGCATTGTTTCGCTTCAAGGCGGAGGAAACGATCAACAGCGAGCTTCTCGTATTTATCACGCCGTGGATCGTGGAGCAGCCTTCGATGACCGAGGGCGAAACACAGGCGTACCAGGAAACCGATTTCAGGGCCCCGCTGCCCTCCTCTACGACTGCGGAAAAAACCGAACAGGACGGATGACGATCATGCAGGAACAATCGCGGAAGGTGGCGTTGCCCGGCTCGATGTTCGAGCGGGCCGGCCAGTGGTGGTGGCAGGTGAGACTGCCTGGAGAGGATGCGGTCCAGACTCATCTCGTGAGAACGCCCGACGACGGAACCGCCGTCTGCAATCCCGAGATCGCCGAGAAGGCCGCCGTCCAGATGTGGGAACAGGCCCTCGTGCGGGAGACGACCGCGAGGATTCTCTTTGACTGCACCCAGAGAGTGGAACGATTCAAAACGCATTTCCTCGACGAGCTTGGCCGACTCACAAAGATGGTCGAATCGGCGACCGCCAAGGCCCGGGCCGAAGCCGATGCGAGGGCCGAGATCGAGAGCAAGTTGAACGCGATCATCCAGGCTGCCGGATGGGAAGACGGGGACGTGGGACACAAGGCGACGGTCACATCGCCCGAGGGGTGGAATTTGCCCGAGGATTTGCGGGCCGCCGCCCCCTGCCCAGCCGCGGCCGAGAGCAATCAGACGCGAGCCGAGGTCGGCCCCTGCGAATGCTGTGGAAGAACAGACATCCCCGCGATGAACTTCAAACAGATCGATTCCGGACAATGGCTCTGCCCGGATTGTCTGCACACGCTGCAAGTCAATGCGCTACAGGCCGAACTGGACTCGCTGACCGCAGGCCTTGCGTGACAGGGCAGGACCCGGCCGGAAACACCCATCCGTCTGGTCCACGATTCGCAACAATCCCCGCCGGGATCACGCCTTCACGATCTTCGAGCGGCCGATGCGGACCTTGGCTGTCGCATTGCGAGTATCCACGACGAGCTGCGAGTTTTTGACGATCCAGGCATAATCGTAATCGCTGTGATTTGTCGAGATCAGAACGACATCGTAGCCCCTGAGCATCCCGGCCGTGAGCTTCTTGCTTTTCATCTGCAGGTCGTACTCGCGCTGCTTGTGCGTCTGTGGAATATACGGATCGTTGTAGTCTACCTTCGCGCCTTTGTTCTTGAGCAACTCGATCAGCTCGAGCGACGGGGACTCCCGCACGTCGTCGATGTCCGGCTTGTAGGCCAGGCCGAGCACGAGCACTTTCGAGCCGCGAAGGCTCTTGTGGCGGTCGTTGAGCGCATCAATGACCCTCTCGACGACGTAATGCGGCATCCCGGTGTTGATCTGGCCCGCCAGCTCGATGAACTGCGTGGCCATCCCGTACTGACGCGCCTTCCAGGTGAGGTAGAACGGATCGATGGGAATACAGTGCCCGCCGAGGCCCGGCCCCGGATAGAACGGGCTGAATCCGAACGGCTTCGTGCTGGCCGCCCGAATGACTTCCCACACGTCGATCCCCATCCGATCGAACAGCATCTTCAATTCGTTGACCATGGCGATGTTGACGCAACGGTACGTATTCTCCAGGATCTTCGCCGCCTCGGCGACTTCGCAATTCTCGACGGGCACAAGCGTCTCGATGGCCACCTTGTACACGTCCAGCGTGCGACGGAGGCTTTCCCGGCCATAGCCGCCAACGACCTTGGGAATGGTGCCGGTGTGAAATCTCCGGTTTCCGGGGTCCTCGCGTTCGGGGGAGAACGCCAGGAAAAAGTCCTTCTCTGCCTTCAACCCAGACTGTTCCAGAATCGGCAGCACGACCTCGCGGGTCGTGCCGGGATAGGTCGTGCTCTCCAGGACCACGAGCTGGCCCTTGCGGAGGTACCTGGCCACGGTCCGACTGGTCGACTCGATGTACTGGAGATCGGGCTCGCGGTTCTTCGTCAGCGGCGTGGGCACGCAGATAATCAGCGTGTCCGGCCGGGACAATTTCGTCATGTCGTCGGTGGCACGGAACCGTCCCGATTGGACCATCTCCGCCATCGATTCGTGGCGGATGTGTTTGATCGGGCTTCGTCCCCGGTTGATCACGCCCACCATCTTGGCGTTGATGTCGAACCCAAGTACCCGGGCGCCGCCCCGAGTGAATTCCCGCGCCAGCGGCAAGCCCACATATCCCAGGCCGATAATTCCCACAAAAGGCCCCGTCGTTTTGCGATTCGCTTCGTTACGCGGCGTCACTGTCACCTCCGTATCCATAGAACGTAAACCATACAGGCCAGACCGATGCCGATCAGATTCGACACATAGTCGCCCACGCTGGCGATCCGGTTCACGAATGGTTGCGTCGTCTCGTCGAGGATTCCCACGCCGGCCACCAGCAGGAGGCCGGCCGCCACAGGCGCGATTCGCACGGGTTTGGGGAGCGACAGGAGAAAGAAGATCGCAATCAGCCCGTAGGCGCCGACGTGCTCGACTTTGTCGAGCATGTGCTTCTGCAACACGCGCGGCATCGCGTCCTGCGGGATATGCGTTAGCAGCAACACCACCGCCAGGCTCAAAAGCGAGGCGATGAGCCACTTCCTGTGAAAACCACGCTGCATTCCTTCGCTCGGCATGGGCCCTATACTACCAACTGGTTCGGAGATTGTACAGAGCCGGCCGGCGGCTGTACGGCCCTCGTCTACTTCTTGATCCCAAGCAGATACTGCCCGAGCATCATATGGCTGCGTTTGTCGCCTTTCTTCGCGACCTTGGGCTTCATCCACAGCCGATAGCAGCTCAACTGCTGGTCCTGCGTGCCGGGCTTTGTCTTCGTGCCATTCATCGGTACCCTCTCTTCATCAATCCAGGCTCATTCGTCTCCACATGGCGAATGCCCAGCGGGACTTCACGGCCCATTTGCATTACTGCGAGACGGCGACTTCTCTGGGCAGCCAATCCTCCACCGGCGGCTGCTCCGTCTCTTTCTCGGCACGACAGTAGCTATCCCAGATATAGCGAGCCTCCAGCGGGACCTCGAAGTACGGCGTCCAGGTGTTCACGATCGGCGCCTCCACCATTTCGTGGATCTCGTCGAGCCGCTCCCGCACGTCTCTCAACATGCGCGTGAGCTGCTCATCGTGAACGTCCAGGGCGGCCTTCGCCTCGTCATAGCGGATTCGGCGGGGTCCCGTACGGGCCTGCCGGGCGATCCAGTCGCACAGCCGCCGTTGCTCTTCCGTGAGATCGCATCGGAACGGATCCATCACACTGCATTTCATTGCTCGAATCTCCACTATTATGGGTCACCTGTGGCCTCGTGCCACTGCCGATTCATCGACCGAATCAGGGGGGGCCTTAAGCAGACGCACAGAGAAAATCGGGCAATCGCAGCGCAGACCGGAAGCGTCCCGGAGAAGTGAGATTTCCCTTCCTTGGGGGAATCGAGTCCGACTCAGTCAGCCATCATGTGCCGAAGCTGGTTCCTACGGCAATAGCGGCCCTGACCAGCCCGCAGTTTTTCGGGACAGTCTTCGTCCGACCGGCCACCAGCCGCAAACTGATGCTCGTGAACCGCCCGTCTTTCAGAACGACCAGATGGTTCTTCACACCCTTCATCAGAAGTTCCATGGCCGTATGCCCGAAATTCGTCGCCAGGGTCCGATCATATGGCGTGGGAGTGCCGCCCCGCTGGACGTGCCCGAGGACGACAGCCCGGCAGTCCAAGCCGGTCTTGTCGCTGATGTCGGCTGCCAGCTTGTTGCCGATGCCTCCCAGGCGGATAGGATCGGGACTGCTCGCAACGCGATGGCTGACCACCATCGACCCGCCTTTGGGTTTCGCCCCCTCCGCAGCACAAAGGATGCTGAATCGCTTGCCCCGGTTCGACCGGGCGAGGACGTAGTCGCAGATCTTCGGCAACTCGTACGGGATCTCCGGAATGAGGATCACGTCCGCTCCGCCCGCGACGCCCGCGTGCAGGGCAATCCAGCCGGCGTAGCGGCCCATCACCTCCACGATCATCACCCGATGGTGCGAACTGGCCGTGGTGTGAACCTTGTCGATCGCCTCGGTCGCTGTCGTCACGGCGGTGTCGAAGCCGAACGTAACGTCCGTCCCGTACAGGTCATTGTCGATGGTCTTCGGCACGCCCATGACGGTCAGGCCCTTCTTGGCAAACGCCGCCGCGGTGGCCATCGTGCCGTCGCCCCCGATACAGACCAGGGCGTCGATCTCCCGCTCCTGAAGGGCCTGGATGCAGCCGTCCGATACATCCTTGTATTGCAGTCCGCGACCGGTCTTGTAGGCATAGCGAAACGGGTTGGCGATGTTGCTCGTGCCAAGGATGGTCCCGCCGAGCGTGAGGATGTTGCTCACATCGTTATAGTCCAGGCGATCGATCCGATTCTCGATCAGACCGAGGTAGCCGTCCTGGATTCCCCACACGTCCAGCTTGTGCTTGTTGATCGCGGTCTTCACCACAGCACGAATCACGGCGTTCAATCCGGGACAGTCGCCGCCGCCTGTCATTACAGCAATCGATCGGATGCGTTTTGTAGCCATGTCGTTTCACTCCTTGCCGGTTCCAACTCCAACCATCCGCACACTGGACCATCACTATACGCGCTGCGGCCTCCCCCCGCCACCTCAATCTCGGTCCACGAGCCCCCAGCACGGACACGAAGCGATTGTCCTGGGAAAAATGGTTGTTGAAAGCCGGTGCATCGTCGATAATGGCAGACCAGCAGGACAGGCAGGATTCTGCATTTGTGGAAAGGGCATTCGATCGGGACCCCATGGCCAGGGTCGCGGATGTGTATCAACAAGGGCTAAGGCAAATCGTAAGAGGAGATCACTATGAGTGAAATCATTGGCAAGGGCACGTCACGCCGCGAGTTTCTCAAGGACACCGGCCGGCTGGCGGCAGTGTCGGCGCTGGCGGCGGGGATTTCGCCCCGAGCGTATGCCGGCGAGAACAACACGATCCAGGTGGCCCTGGTCGGCTGCGGCGGCCGCGGCACCGGCGCAGCGGCCAACGCCATGAACGTCAAGAAGGGTCCGGTCAAGCTGGTCGCCATGGCCGATGCCTTCGAGAACCGGCTCAAGGACAGCTATGCCGGCTTGAAGGGGCAGTTTGGAGACAAGGTGGACGTGCCCGAAGATCGCAAGTTCCTTGGGTTCGACTCGTACCGCAAGGCCATGGATTGCCTGCGGCCGGGCGATATCGTGATCCTCGCGACTCCGCCGGCCTTCCGCTGGGTGCATTTCACCTATGCCATCGAGAAGAAGCTCAACGTCTTCATGGAGAAGCCGGTCACCGTGGACGGCCCGACCAGCAAGCGGATGTTCAAGCTGGGAGAAGAAGCATCGGCCAAGAATCTGAAGGTCGGCGTCGGCCTGATGTCCCGTCACAGCCGGGCGCTTGGGGAACTGGTCAAACGCGTCCAGGATGGTGAACTCGGCGACATCATTCTGCAACGTGGGTACCGCATGCACGGCCCTGCCGGGTTCTTCAGCTCCCCGCCCAAGCCGGCAGACATCAGCGATCTGTGCTACCAGATCAGACGTTTCCACAGCTTCATCTGGGCCAGCGGCGGCAATTTCAGCGACTTCTATATCCACATCATTGACCATCTGGGGTGGATCAAAGGCGAATGGCCGGTCAAGGCAATGGGCCTGGGCGGCAGGCACTATCGTCAGAGTCCCGAAGGCATCACCTACGTGGACCAGAACTTCGACATCTACTCCGTCGAGTACACCTATGCCGACGGCTCGAAGTTCTTCTTCGACGGCCGCTGCATGAACAACTGTGCGAGCCCCTATGCAAGCTATGTGCACGGCACGAAGGGCGTCGCCATCGCGTCCAAGAGCGGCGATTGCGGCCTGCCTTCCAGCATTCACAAGGGCCAGGAGCCGACGAGGGCCAACGCGGTCTGGGAATCGAAGATCCCCATGGACCAGCGGGACCCGTACCAGAACGAGTGGAACGACCTGGTCGACGCGATCCGCGCCGATAAGCCGTACAATGAGACCAAGTACGGCGTTGAGTGCAGCCTCGTGACAAGCATGGGCCGCATGTCCGCCCACACCGGGCAGGAAATCACGTTCGAGCAGATGCTCAACTGCGAGCACGAAATGGCCCCGGGTCTGGACAAGCTGACGATGGATTCGCCGGCTCCGTTGCAACCCGATGCCAATGGCCGATACCCTGTTCCACAACCGGGCATCGTGAAAGATCGAGAGTACTGAGTCGCGATCCAGCCTGCGAGGGAGCGCTGATCTCAACGGGCTCGATCGCACCAGGAGGCAATCACGCCCCGGCCGGCTTTGCCGTCGGCCGGGGCGTTTTTCATGGTTGCTGCAGCATATGTATTATCTTGACGTTGGAGTACTCTGGAGGTTACAAAGGACGCTGTAAACTCCATGTGAAAGTCGGCCTGGACGTCTGCGAGCCGCTGGCCGGCAGGGGTGGAAGTCTGGTTGCTTTCGAATAGGGACTGATTATGCGATATGAGTATTTGCATCCGCGGGACGAGCTGGTTCTGACCATGCAGCGGATCTACCGGTACAAAATGACGACGACCTCCGGCGGGAACCTCTCGATTCTCGACGAGAACGGGGACATGTGGATCACGCCCACGGGAGTGGATAAGGGGACGCTCACGCCCAACGACATCGTCTGCGTCCGCGCCGATGGGCGGATCGAGGGCCTGCACAAGCCCTCCTCGGAATACCCCTTCCACAAGGCGATCTACGCGGCCCGGCGGGACCTGCGGGCGGTGGTGCACGCCCACCCGATGGCCCTGGTGGCGTTCAGCATCGCGCACAAGGTGCCCGATACGCGACTCTTCCACCAGGCCTGGCGGTCGAACGGGACCGTCGCATTCGCGCCGTACGGAACGCCCGGCAGCGAGGACCTCGGCAACAAGATCGCACAGAAATTCGCCGAAGGGTTCGACAGCGTGATCCTGGAAAACCACGGCGTCTGCTGCGGCGGCGCGACCCTCCAGGACGCCTTCCAGAAGTTCGAGACGCTCGAAGTCTGCTGCAAGGTCCTCATCAAGGCCCACTCCATCGGCGAACCCACATACCTCACCGATCAGCAGCTTCAACTCCAGAGCAAGAGCGATCCCCTGCTGGAGTCGTTCGAGTACGATCCAACCATGATGACCATCCGCGAGAAGGACCTCCGCAATCAGCTCTGCAAGTTCATCGAGCGGGGCTATCGCCAGGGCCTTCTGACCACGACGACCGGGACGTTCTCCGCTCGGATCGACAGCGAGAAATTCCTCATTACGCCGTACCCGCTGGATCGTCATTCCGTCCTGCCCGAGGAACTGGTCATGATCCGCAAGGGCAAGAAGGAGTTCGGCAAGCACCCGAGCCGGGCGGTTCTCTCCCACCAGGCGATTTACGACGCCCAGCCGAACGTGGGGGCCATCATCAACGCCTGCCCGATCAACGCGATGGCTTTCGGAGTCTGCCGCCGGACCATCGATACATACACAATCCCGGAGAGCTACATCTTCGTCCGCGATGTGGCCCTGTTGCCGTTCGAGACCGTGTTCAACGATTTCGCCACGTTGGCGCGGACGCTGACCCCGCAGAGTCCGGCCGCAGTCCTGTGCAACAACGGCGTCATAGTCGTCGGCGAGACCGTCCTGTCGGCTTTCGACAAGCTGGAGGTCCTCGAGCACTCGGCCGAGGCCGTGCTGGACGCCCAGCCGATCGGGGGACACGTCGCGATGTCTCAGGAGATCATCGACGACCTCATCGAGGCATTCCACCTCGAACGCCCGTCCCCGCAATCCGCCACGCCACACCCTCGCCGCAAACCGCGCTCGCGGTAGAGCGCCGCGCGGAGTATAATCGACGGGGTTGATGATCCGGAGCCTTGGTGTGGAGATCTCTGTTGGAAGGGACACGACGATGGCGACGATTCGGGCAACGCCGAAGCATCTGTTCTCCTGGGGGTTCGACCTGGACCTTGATGGGGCTTCATCGGTCAGCTTCGATATGGCCTGGCTCCGCGAGGGAGGCCGCTTCACTTGGGGTGGAACCGATTACCAGTTGTCGCGAGAAGGGCCCTGGGCCGGTGATTTCCTGCTGACCGCCGATGACCAGGTGCTGGCTCGTGCGACGAAAGACAGTGTATTCTTCCGAAGCTTCACCATCCGCTTCGACGGTCGGGAGTTGCTGTTCCGTGCGGCGGCATGGCTCTTCCGACGTTTCGAGCTGATCGAGGGCGACTCGGTCATCGGCGAGGTCGTTCCCGACCATTTTCTGACGCGGGCTTGCACGGTGGAATTCCCGGACGACCTGAGCGTGCCGGTGCAGGTGTTCCTGTTCTGGCTTGCGGCGCTCATGTGGCGTCGGCAGAATAACACCGCGGTGGGATCATGAGGTCGTGGTCCCACGATCTGCCGGAATCCCTGTGACACGTCAGCGGCCCACTGGCTTGTTTCTCTTTGCTTTCCGCGGGCGTGACCCTACAATAGCCGATGGTTGCCATCGTGGACTCCGGAAACCGGCGTCGAGGGTTTGTATTGTGGATTCTCGTGAGGTCACCAGCATGAAAACGCTCTCCATCGTCGCATGGATCACCATGAGCAGCTCTGCCTGTATCGCCGTGGAACTGCCGCGCAGCAGCCCCGAGGCGCAGGGCGTCTCCTCTTCCGCCATCCTCTCGTTCATCGAGTCGGCCGACCGTGACATCGACTCGCTGCACGGCTTCATGTTCCTGCGCCATGGCCACGTGGTTGCCGAGGGGTGGTGGTCGCCGTACAATCCCGACTCGCCGCACATGCTGTACTCCCTGAGCAAGAGCTTCACCTCCACCGCGGTCGGACTGGCCGTCGCTGAGGGCAAGCTCAGCGTGGACGACCAGGTGCTGAAGTTCTTCCCCGACAGCGTGCCGTCTGAGCCGAGCCACAATCTTAAGGAGATGCGGGTCAGCGATCTGCTCCGCATGAACACGGGACAGCAGACGGAGCCGCCGCTCCCGCCGGATCAGCCTTGGACGAAAGCCTTCCTCGCCCATCCGGTCCCGTTCAAGCCCGGGACCCACTTCCTCTACAACACGTCGGGTTCCTACATGCTCTCGGCCATCGTCCAAAAGGCGACGGGCCAGAACCTTCTCGATTACCTCACGCCGCGACTGTTCGAGCCGCTCGGCATCGAGCGCCCGACCTGGGAGATGAGCCCGGAAGGCGTCGCCACTGGCGGTTACGGCCTGAGCGTTCGCACGGAGGACATCGCACGTTTCGGCCAGCTCTACCTGCAGAAGGGCAAATGGCAGGGCAGGCAACTCGTGCCCGAGTCCTGGATCGACGCGGCCACCGCCCGCCAGACCTCCAACGGCAGCAACCCGAACAGCGACTGGGACCAGGGCTATGGCTACCAGTTCTGGCGATGTCGTCACAATGTCTATCGCGGCGACGGCGCCTTCGGCCAGTACTGCATCGTGATGCCCGAGCAGGACGCGGTGATCGCGATCAACAGCGGTGTACGGGACATGCAGGCGGTGATGAACCTGGTCTGGGACAAGCTGCTGCCGGCGATGAAACCGTCGCCTCTCGCACCCGACGATGCGGCTTACAGGAAGCTCGAACAGAAGTTGAAGCGTCTCGTGCTCCGTCCGGTCCAGGGCAACGGTTCGCCTGCGAAGGTATTCGCCAAGAAATACACATTCCCCGCCAACGACCGCAAGCTCGAAGCGATCACGCTCGAAAACAGCGGCAATGAGGATGCCGTGACTCTCGTCGTTCGAATCAACGACGCCGAGCGTCGGATTGTCTGCGGACGCGGCGAATGGCGGAACGGCCGAATCGCCTGGGGCCAGTTCCCCGAGCAGCCGATGGCGGCCAGCGGCGACTGGACTGCAGACGGCGTCTTCACGGCCAAGATCTGCCTCTATGAGACTCCCTATGTCTTCACGCTCCGTCTCAACTTCACCGGTGAAGAGCTGCAATTCAACACAGAGGCAAACGTATCCTTCGGCCCGACCACAGAACCCCAACGAATCGGCAAAACAGCACAGAAAGGGACGCTATGAAGGCAGCTTGTGTCGTCGTGTTGGCATCCATCGTTGCTGCGGCAGTCCAGCCGGTCTGCGCGATGACGGATTCTGTGGACATGGCCCGGCGGGCCGACGAATTGAAGTCGCTTCGCTGGGGTATGTTCATCTGCTGGTCATTCAGCACCTTTTCCGGCAAGGAGTGGACACCGGGCGTGACCGACGTGAGCTTCTTCAAGGCCACCGGCTGCGACACCGACCAATGGGCTCGCACCGCAAAGGAAGCGGGCATGGGCTACATCCTGTTTCTAACCAAACACCACGATGGTTTTTGCCTCTGGGACACGAGGACAACCGACCGCAAGGTGACGAAATCGCCGCTCGGCCGCGATGTACTCGCCGAGTTGCGCAGGAGTTGCGACGAATACGGCATCAAGCTGGCCCTCTATTTCTCCGAGGGCGACTGGACATGGCCCGGCGCGGTGGATGGGAAAGGCGGGAACGCGGGAGTAGGCCGGAATCCGGAAATGAAAAAGGCGCAGTTGAAGGAACTGCTCACGCAATATGGCCCGGTTGAATACATCTGGTTCGATCACGCCGTCGGCGACGGCGGTCTCAACCACGCCGAGACGATTGCCTTTTGCAAATCGCTCCAGCCCGGCTGTTTTGTCGGCTTCAACCATGGCGATCAGGAGGGCGCCGACATCCGTCTCGGCGAAATGGGACGGCCCGGCCCGCTGAACGACCCCGCGGCCGCCGGCCCATACATGAAAGACTCGCCGAGCAAGAGCTATCAGATCGCGGAGTTCACGTACCCGATTCTGCCGCCGCACGAGGGCGGCGCGATGTGGTTCTACTCGTTGCCGGTCCACGATGCGCTCTGTCATCCTGCCGAGAAGCTCTATCACGATTACCTCGGCGCAGTGGAATTCGGCAACATCTTCTCGCTCGATGTCGGCCCGGACTACGCAGGGCGGTTACGTAACGTAGACGTGCAGACACTGCGCAAGGTCGGTGAGATGATCCGCAGCAATGGGAGAGAAGCGTTATGAGCCGCGTGAAACCCTGCTACTTCTTCTGACCTGACTGCTTGATCGGCGGGGCGTACCAGGCGATGCCTTCGAACTTCCACGCATCCGCAAGTTCTTTGACCATCATCTCCTTGGTGACCTCATCCATCGTATAGAAGTACTGGTCCAGGCTCTTGGACCAGAACCGATAGACCGGCCGGGCGTTCTTGGGCTGGCTCCCCTCGGCATAGGCGAAGAAGGCGATGCCCTGGTACTTCCATGCGGGAGGACGTTCATCGAGCAGTTTGTACTTCTCCTGCTCGCTGATCGTGCAGAAGTGCCGCTTCGTCTTGACCGAGGTGAAGTGGTAGACCGGCGAGGCATTCTCGATCACGCCCATGTAGATACTGGGGGCGTAGCCTTGGTTGGCGGGGCTTTCGAGATCGAGCTTGGGCTTGTTCGGCTCTGTCGCCGCAGTGGGCGGGGGTTTCACCGCTTCGACCGCGACGGTTTCCTTCTGCGCCGATGTGGACTGTTTCGACAGCTCCCTCTCGGCCACAGCCGGGGTCTTCTCCGCCGCAACGGCAGATGCGGTCGTCGGGGACGCTGAAGGCACATTTGGATCTTTGCCTTGCGCCGATGCAGTTGCCGCCTGCTTGGCCCGGTTGGGATCCTCGACCGCAGACGGCGCATTTACGTCCTCTCCCTGCGACGCCTTGACCACTGCAGGCTCGACTTCCTCCACGAGAATCGGTTGTTTCCCCTCAGTTTCCGACGGGATCACAACCGCAACAGGTGCGTTGGAGTCCTTGACTTCCTTGGGCGTCACGAGAACAGCGTTCTTGGGGCTGGTCGCCGACTCGATCTCGTTTGGAACGGGCGTACGCGCCGTTTCCGGCGTCTCGATGGCCTTCACCGGGACGACCGGCGTGACCGGGACCGTGTATTTCCTCCCGTCACGGATGGCAATGCTGTGGAAGTCCCCCGCCGCAATCACAGCGAACTGGCCGCCCTCCGGGACATCGCACTGGGCGTAGTTATTCTGCCCCCAGGCTTCGACACGTCCATCCCGCCGCAAGGCGAGGCTATGGAGCGATCCGGCCGCGACGGCGATGAAGTCATTTCCCGACGGGACCCTGCATTGGCCTTCGCCGCCGCGACCCCAAGCCACGACGCTTCCGTCGGCTTTCAGGGCCAGGCTGTGCAGCGTCCCGGCCGCGATCTGAATGAAGTCGGTTCCCTGAGGCACATTGATCTGGCCGTCACCGTTGCTGCCCCAGGCGACGATGGAACCGTCGATCTTGAGGGCCATGCTGTGGCTGTACCCGCCGCAGACGTTCGTGTAGTCCCGCCCCTCTGGGACATTGCATTGTCCCTGCTCGTTCCAGCCCCAGGCGACGAGCGATCCATCCAGGCGAACGCCCAAGCTGTGCCAGCTTCCCGCAGCGATCTCTCGGAACTTCGTGTTCTGCGGGACGTTGCACTGACCGCGAGAATTGTCTCCCCAGGCGACGACCGTGCCGTCGGCCTTCAATGCCAAGTTATGGTAGTGCCCGCAGGCGATGGCGACGAAATTGTTGCCGTAGGGGATGTTGCATTGGCCGTTGGAGTTTTCGCCCCAGGCCATAAGCCGCCCGCCTGCGGTCAGAGCCAGACTGTGGTAGCCCCCGGCGGAAATCGCCATGCACTCGTCGCTCGGCTGCGGATTATACCGACCACCGAGATTGTTGCCCCAACCGACGATCTGCCCCGGCTGGGCCTGACACCGCGCCACCGGCGCAGCAACAAGCAGACCCAGGACAAGCAGCCCCAGAGCCATCGTCGCCCGAACAGGATGAATCCGGATGTCCCTATTCATGCAGGCAAATACTTTCCGACAATTGCCTTTCCACCACCTGCCTCAATCATTGAGCTCCGGCTGACCCAGATACCTCGCCGGATCATGTTATTGTACATCCTCACGCAAACAATTCAAGGAGAAACCCCTTAATTACCCATATAGACCCACGCGACTCGCCCTAAACATCCCCTTTTATCGTCTCTATCAGGGCCTGGCATTGGTTCTTGACCTTTTCCGCCCGTTGCCAGCAAGGAATTGTCCCGACGGTTTCCCGAGGTCTCGACCTATTCATTTTGCGGGTCCCATAACAGCGTCCATCGAACGAGTTTTCCAGGCCGGGGTCTCCACCGCACCACTCTCCGTCGGGGTCACGATGGCTCACAGGACCTCTCGCCTTCCGGACGCATGCCGGACACAAATCCGGCCGACACCTCCATTCTCGGACCTGGCGGTCGTCAGGGAGGGCTCCGTCGCCAGCCATCCGCGCGGGGCATGGCTTTCAAACAACCTTGCGTTGGCCTGTATTCAGAGTGTGTGTGAAGATATTCTGGCGTTGGGTGGCGCCGCCCAACTTGTTTGACGGTGCTGTTCCGGCAGCGTCGGCTCCTTCGAGATTCCACAGGCAAACGAGTTTGCCTGTGCCACCCAGCGATGTGACCTGAAATCTGCACAGACACCATCCAGAGTCCGAAGAGATTTCTTCTTGCCTGCGTCGCGCATGCCTGTGAGAATGGCTCATGGGGGAGAGTGCAAGGCAGAGAGGGACAAGGGGCTGATTGCCATGGGCAGAGTCTTCAGCCGATAAGACGCTGGCGACGCGTTGTCCGCCGGCCAGTGCGGTAGAATATCGAGATTCAGGGACTGCGGATGATGATTGCTGCGAGGACAATGCTGGCGTTTTCAATCGCACTACTCGGGTGTTTGTGCGGCTGCTCATTCGGACAGGAAGCTCCTCGGCGGGCGATGGATCAGTTTCCGTCTCCGATGACGGACTGGATCCGGGCTCACAAACGTATTGAGGAGAAGGACGTCCCCGGCGTATCGATTGTTCTCAACGATGTCCTGTCCAAGCCTGTCGAGGTCTTCTTCGCCGACGAAGGACGCGAGCTTTCCTGCATGGATCTGCTCATTCACTTCCACGGATTGAGTTACGTTCCCAAACATGCCGGACGCAATTCCGGGGGGCCCCTGATCGTTGCTGTCGTGAATCTCGGTTCGGGTTCAGGGGTCTATGAGAACGCGTTTCGCGATGAATCCACGTTCCCCAGGCTGATTGACATGATTCGTTATTCGGTCTCCCGGAACGCATCGGCTCAACTGGAGATTCGGAGGGTCTACCTGAGTTCATTCAGTGCGGGATACGGCGCAGTCCGGGCGATACTGAGGGACCACCAGACCGTGGTGGATGGAATTCTGCTGCTCGACGGTCTCCACACGGATTATGTGCCTTCAGGTCGCGTCCTGTCACAGGGTGGAACGCTCAACGTGGAGAACCTGAGGGGCTTCCTCCAGTACGCCCAACTGGCAATGGATGGAAAGAAACGGTTCGTGATTACGCACTCGGAGATTTTCCCCGGCACCTACGCGAGCACTACGGAGACGGCCGACTATCTGATTGACTCGCTGCATCTGCAAAGGCATTCAGTGCTCGAATGGGGCCCGGTGGGCATGCAGATGCTGAGTGAAACGCATCGAAACGGTCTGACGATCCTCGGTTTCGCAGGCAACAGCGCGCCGGACCATATCGACCATTTCCACGGCCTGCCGGCGTTCCTGCAGAGGGTCCTGAACAATCCGTCGAAGAGCAGCAAGACAGACGGTTCGCGAGCCATCCTGCCGGAGGGCATGATCGAACAGGGCAATATCGACCTGACCAACCGGCCTGTTGTCAGGAACCCCGACGGCTCGGTCAGCACCATCCGGTCACTCTCGGTGGGGATTGACGGGCAGGAGATCTTGATTCCCACGGTCAGCGAAGAGGGTCGGATCATGTCCGACGACGAAGCGGTTCAGCAATACAGGCGGACCGGAAGGCATCTGGGCAAGTTCAACTCGTCAGAGGCAGCAAGCCGATATGCCGTGCAACTTCACGAAGAGCAGGAGCGGCTTCTGAAGGCCAGGGACGGCACACAACCGGAAAAGCAGGACGCCGATTAGTCCGCCAGGACGATGGAAATGGACAGGTCCCCGCGGGTTGCATGCCCCCGAGGGACCTGTCGAATTCCAAATCTCGGCCTTGGAGCGAACCCTATTCCACCGGGACGGCTTCCTGGGCTGTTGCGTGCTGCCTTCGCTTGCGTCGATTGACCGTCCGCCGGTCGAGGCTCGGCGTCGGCTGCTCGTCGGAGGCCACCTGGAGCACTTCCGCCGCGGTCGCGGCGAATCCATCGGCGCCAATCTCTTCCCACAGGCCCTCGGCTCGATTGAACAGCCCGCCGGAGACCACGATCCGCATGTCCGGCCACGCGTTCACGGTGCGGATGCGGTCGATCAGCCGCCGGACGTCGGGCGCCTGCTTCGGCATCGTCCCGTAGACCAACAGCACATCGGGGGCGTATTCGTTAATATAGGCAAAGATGTCGTCGTTCGAGAGGCCGCCGCCCAAGAACCGCACCTGCCAGCCGTCGCTCTCGAACAGGTCGGCGATCATCTGGGCCCCGAGTTCCTGCAATTCCTCGCGGGAGCAGCAGACGGCAACCTTCTTGTACTTCGCGGGCCGGCGGGGCAGCTTGTTCTGCAACTGGTCCACGATCGTACGGTTGATCCTCGTGGCGAGATGCTCCTGCACAGACGTGACACGATCCGTGCGGGATAGCCGTTCGATTTCGGCCATCACGGGCCAGATCAAGTGGAGGTAAACGGAATTGGCCGGCACGCCGTGCTGCATCGTCTCCTCAATGATGGAGCGGCAAGTGCTGCGGTCGCCCTGGAGCAGGGCTTCGAGGTAACGCGCGAGTGTCTCTTCCTTCACCATGCAATTCTCCTTTGTCAATCCCTTATCGTGTCATGCCGGTCATCTTTAACTTGCACAGCCCCAATTGTCACACGAATGATAACTTGGGCAACATAGCCTTGTTGAGTATGGTATCGGAGGGGGCATTTGAAAAACTTGAGTGAAAATGGGAAGTCTTGGATATGCAGTTAAACTTTTCACAGGTCGGCTCAAAGCTGCCCTGTTCGCCATACTGACGCCATGGCGGCAGGTGATTCGCCCTATGGTTGCGGGTCAAGGGGTGCGGCCATGAGCAGGCCGTGGAGCCCTTTGCCGTAATAGTTGCGGAGCCTGTGCACCTTGCGAAAGCCATACTTGGCGAAGAAGGCCATGCCGGCCTTGTTGACGGGCGAGACTTCGAGTGTAACGATCTCACAGTTCTGCCGGCGAATCCGTTCGATGAACGATTCCAGCAGCCGGCAGCCAATTCCCCTGTGCTGCGAATCGGGCTGCACAGCGATGCTGTCGATGTGTGCGGCCGGCGGCTCGCGCCAGGCCTCGACAGGGCCCAGAACATAGCCGACGAGATGATTATCGGATCTGGCAACAAGAAAGAGCGACTCCGGGTCTTCGAGGTAGAATTCGAAGTCGCGTCGATCCAGCGTGTAGAAGGCGTAGTAAGGGACGTTGAAGCACTGCTGGTCGATAGTCAGCAGGCCGTCCATATCGTCTGCTCGAGCATTTCGAATCTCGACAGTCTCGTCGCCCTGCCCACCGATCCACGATTCCTGCTTCATTTCCTGCGTGGCCGCCGGGAGGGGCGACCGGGCTTTTGTGCCTTGAGCTTGCTCAATTCGGGCAACGACTGCTCGGTGAACTTGATGATGTCGTTCATCATCCGCACCGACTCATATGGGTACTTCCCGACAGCGCTCTCGGCCGAGAGCATGACAAAGTCCGTGCCGTCGATAATCGCGTTGGCCACGTCGGTGACCTCGGCGCGGGTGGGTCGGCTGCACTCCGTCATGTGTTCGAGCATCTGAGTGGCAGTGATGACGAATTTGCCCGCGGCGTTGCACTTGTGGATGATCTGTTTCTGGATGACGGGCACCTCGTAGATGGGAATCGCGACGCCCATATCGCCGCGAGCGATCATGATCCCGTCGGCGGCGTCGACGATCTCGTCGATATTGCGAATCGCCTGGCGGCTCTCGACCTTGGCTACGATCTGGCAGTCGGGCAAACGGGGTTTGACGAGGGCCGCAGCCTCGAGCACATCGTCGGCATCCCGGACGAAGGACAGGCTGATGTAGTCAACCTCGTTGCGGATACCAAACTCAATGTCCTGCTTGTCCTTGTCCGTCATGGCCTTGAACGCCAGACTCGCGCCGGGCATGTTGATGCCTTTTCGCTCCTTCAAGACGCCACCTTCGATCACGAGTGCCCGGATGCTGCCGGCGTGGACGCTCTCGGCCCGCAGGGCAAGCAGGCCGTCGTCGATATAGATCATCTGCCCCGGCTTGATGCGGGTCAGGTCGCCCGCGTAGTCGAAGGGAATCGTCTTTTCACCGCGGGCATGCGGGTCATTCGTCAGCCAGACCGTCGCGCGGTCCTTCAAGGTGCGGGTCTTCTCGCCGTCGAAGCGGCCGATCCGGATGCGGAAGCCTTCGAGGTCCTGCATGATGCGGATATGCCGCCTGTATTTCTTGTTGATCTGGCGAACGAGATTCACATTCTCCAGGTGCTGATCGTGCGTCCCATGGGAGAAATTGAGTCGAACTACGTCCAGTCCGGCCTGGACCATCTTCCGGAGCACGGTACAGTTGCTGCTGGCGGGCCCGAGCGTCGCGACGATCTTTGTCTTCGGCATATGACTGACTCCTGAATCGACGACTCCGATTTCATCTTCACACCGGTACAATATCACACAGGACTGCGTCTGTCCACACAAGCCGCGAGGGTGGCCGACGTCCTTGAAGACAATGCCACGGATGTGCCCCCGGCGTTTCGAATGTTCCACCCGCTGCGCTTCGGAGACTCTACTGTAACGGCATGGGAACTACTTGCCAGCCCTCGGTGCCGAAGCGGATGTCGCGTTCGACGAACTCCCAGACGACGACCTTCTTCCCCTTCAGGAACGCCGGCTTGCGGGCGAGTTGCTGACGGACGAGGGTCGAGGCGCCGCCGTCGCTGATGACGCTGGTCAGGCCAAACCCGAGATTGTATGCGAGGTGGGCGACGAAGCCGCCGCTGCCGGGCTCGTCTCGCTCGAAGATTCGCAGGAAGCTGTCGCCCAGGATCAGGACCGGCGAGTTGGGATCGTCCACGTAGGGCTTGCCAGTCTCCGCGTCAACCACCTGTGTGCAGTTCATCTTCTGGGGCTGAAAGAGCTTCTCCACCTGCGGCACACGAATCATCTTGAGCACGTCGCCATGCCGCTCAACCGGGAGGGACTTCAACTCGTAGCGGGCCGTGCCTTTCTCCACGCACCCCGAGTCGAGGAGCCTGCGGGCGACCGTCTCAGCAGCCAGTCTCATCCCTTCCGGCGACCAGTGGCTGTCCTGGGCCAGATAGTAGTCGGGACCGCCGGGCACTTGCCGGGCCTTGGCAAAGACCTCGAATAGATCGACGATCTCGATGCCGGCCTGCTCCAGCCTTGCCAGGACGTCCCGCGTCGCTGGGTTGACGAGCCCTGCCGCTCGTGTCGCCAGTTTCTCGGGGTAGACACTGGCCTTGTTCGGCGCGGGCATCACCACAAGCTCGATGCCACGTTTTGCCAGGTCCTCGCGGAACGTGAGTACGGCGGACAGAACCTCCTCGAACGACGGAGCAGGCTCGACCAGGTATTGAATGGCCGGTCTGTAGAAGAACCATCCATCGCGTCCGAGCAGAGCCTTGTCCCCCGTGTCCTGCAGGAGGACAAAACGAGCGAATTGCATCCAGGGGCGGGCCATCCGCGCCGGCCGGCACTGATTCTCCAGGATGGTTTCAAAACTCTTGAGATTTGCCCGGTTCGGCGGCCGGTGGAACAGCTCGACGATCTGCGGCGTGTCGCCTTCGCGCAGCTCGAACGCGATCTGGCTGGGCGCGACGACGCCGATCATCGCCAGGAAGGCGACGATCAGGCAGATGAGTTGTGAGCGGCCTGCCGCCACCGGGACACTCCTAAAACTGAAAGTACAAGAACGAACGAAACGACTGAGCAAACATCGTCATCAACGAAAGACCGAACAAAACGACCAGCACGAGAACCTTCGGCCAACTGAGCCGCCGGGCCCAATCGAAGCCCTGTACCGGCTGGAACACGAGCAGTGCACACAGAGCCATGAGAATGAGATGGCCTCGCGTATAGATCGCGGCACCAAGCAGCGCCGAGCCGCCCTGGGCGGTTCTGGGCCAGAGCATGATCGAGAGCATTCGCCACGCTTCCGCGAGATCCGCAGCCCGGAAGACCACCCATCCCAGCGTGACCAGGACGAAGGTCGTGAGGCGTGAAGCGTGAAGTCCTATGGGTCCTATCCGTCCTACCAGTCCTATCCCCCTGCGAATCCGCTCGACGATCAGCCACAACCCGTGCCAGGCGCCCCAGACGATGAACGTCCAGCCGGCGCCATGCCACAGGCCGCACAGCAGGAACACGATCATCAGGTTCACGTAGGTGCGAGCGACGCCGGCCCGACTGCCGCCGAGCGGGATATAGAGATAGTCGCGCAGCCAGCCCGACAGCGAGATGTGCCAGCGCCGCCAGAAGTCGGTAAAGCTGTCCGCCCGGTACGGGGCGTCGAAGTTGCGCGGGCACTCGAACCCCAGCATCAGACCAATGCCAATGGCCATCTCCGAGTAGGCGGAGAAATCGAAGTACAACTGGAACGAGTAGGCCAGGGCCCCGAACCACGCATCGAGCGTCCCGGGCGATGCGGCAGCGAAGACCGCATCCGCCACCTGCGCCACAGCGTTCGCCAGGAGGATCTTCTTCGCGAACCCCAGCATGAACAACGCTACGCCTCGGGAGAACTTGTCCATCGTGTGCTCGCGGGCCGCGAGTTGATCGGCAACCGTCGGCGCAGACTCCGCTTTGGGGTCGACCGTGCCGTAGCGTTGGATCGGGCCCGAAAGAAGCTGCGGAAAGAATGCGACGTAACACGCGAAATCCAGAAGCGACCGGGCAGGCGGCCGGCCCCGATAGACGTCCACGACATAGCCGACGATCTTGAACGTGTAGAACGAGATGCCGACCGGCAGGATGATCCTGAGCACGGGCATTACATCGCGTCCGACGAGCAACAGGATGCTATTGAGATTCTCCTGAACGAACACATCATACTTGAAGAACCCCAGGACCGCCAGGTCAATCACGACAGCCAGACTCGTCAGGAGCAACGGGCAACGGGTGCCATGCTTACGCTCGCGTAAGCATGCTTTCGGTGCGGAAACCACGCCCGCGCAAGCGTGGACATGGCACCCCGCCGCCGCGATGAACCGGGAGAGAACGTAGTTGACCACGGTCGCACTGAGGAGCAGAACGGCGAACCGCCAGTCCGCCCAGGCATAGAAGATGTACCCTGCCGCCAGCAGCAGGACGTTGCGGGCCGTGAGCCACCGCCGCGGGACAAGCCCATACAGCAACAGCAACGCCGGCAGGAAGTAGAACAGGAATATGTGCGACGTGAATGCCATCGATCACTTCGCGGTCTGATCGGTCCAGATCGCCCAGTAGACAGGATCGTTCACCTCGCCGAAGTACTTGTTGATGATCCCGCCCATGTAGTAGTCGTCGATCGGGACCTCCAGGGCCATTCGGTGGACGTCGCCCACGCGAAACTGTTTGACGTTGCCGCCGATCTCCTGAACGCGGGCGTCCGCAACGCTGCTGCGAGGCTCCGCAGGATTGTAGTGGCCGACGTAGATCACCTCCTCGTCCACCTTGCCCCGATGGACCTGCACGACCTTGTACTTCATCACGTGGGCGTAGTCGTACATGGGATCATCGATCAAATCGCCTCGGATCTCGGCCAGCTCGGCCGTGACCTCGATGCTGCCGCGAGTCGTGACGTTCGGGTCCACCCCGGCAGGTCCCCCCTTCTTCGCACAGGAGACACCCGCCAACACAAGCAACGACAAGATCCCAGCCGAGACAATCTTCATTTCTGCACTCCTATTTTCGCATACGTCCAACAGGGCTCCCAGCCTTCGACGAGCTGGATCACGACGGCATCCTTGGCATCGGGATGCACCTTTCGCAGCGCGGCGCTCGGGCCGCCTATCGCAGGGGCATCCGCCATCCGCATCACACAGATGGGCGCCCCGGAATCCTCAGAACCGCCTCCATCCTTGGCGCATCGCGTGAACAGCACGTACCGGCTGTCGGGCGACAGGGCCCCGCCGTAGATGTGAAAGCCATCCTCGCCGTAGATCATCCGAGCGTCTTTGCCCTCTCCGTCGCCCATCCAGAGTTGAGTAAAGCCGTAGCCACCCTGGCCGGCAGGCCGGGATGGGAAAATGACGCGCTTCGAGTCGGGGAACCAGTCCGGCGTGCAGCTCTGGAACTCATGCACAATGTTCAACTCGCCTGTCTGCGCGTGCATGCGAACGACCGTCCACAGGATGCGTGCGTTCGCCACGCCGCAGAACCACTGCCCATCCGGCGACCAGAAGAGCTGTTGATAGATGCCCTTTCGCGGAAGCTCGCGGACGATCTGCTTCGTCTGAAGATCCACAATCTGAATGCCTTTGGGGGTCAGACAGGCGATCTGCTTGCCGTCGGGCGACCACGACGCCCAGGGGAATTCCCGGTCCCCGCCGATCTGGACGGGATTCGATCCGTCCGCGCCGGCGATCATCAGGTTCCCCTGGAATCCCCAGAGGTCGTGACTGATGATCGTGCCTTTCGCGAAGCGTCTGTAGAGTAATTGAGCGCCATCCGGCGAGAACCGCGGGCCCCCTTCTTCAAAGTCGGGCGTATTCGTGATGTTCCGGCGTTCGGAGCCGTCGGGACGCATGAGGAACAGGTCCCACGTCCCGTTCTCCGCGCGGGCCGCGAAGACGATCCACCCTTTGTTGCCCACCTCTTTGGCAAGCTGGGTCACGGGATCCTCCTGCACCCCCACCGTCGTGGGAACCAGGATCGCACCAATCACGAAAGCTGAAAATACGAGCGTCTGTCTCATCGACATACAGGAACTCCCCTCCGCGATCACGCGGGCCTGATGAACTGCGGAATCTTCCTCTGCTCGCCGCCGCGCAAAGCGGACTCGTGCGCAACGATGCCGGGAACGGTGTAGGCCAACGCCTCGTAGACATCGACCGCGGGCCGGCGGTTGTGTACTAAAGCGTCGATGAACTCGTGCGTCAAGAAGGTGTGTGAGCCGTAATGGCCGCTGTCGTGGCGCAGGGGCTCGGGCAGCATGTCCGTCTTCCACCAGGCGGGCTGCTCGTACCTCTCCATCTCGGGCAGGTCGCGAACGAAGCCCGCATCGTCCTTCTCCTTGCGTCCCTCGGCCGAGCGGACAATCACCGGCGGCAACCCGGTCGGTTCATCGCAGTAGAAGCTCATCTTGTTGCCGATCCACTGGGCCCGCTCGGTCCCGCGATGCGCTCCCTTCCACCAGACGTTGCAGCGGAAGGCGTGGCCACGGTCGGTTTTGAACATGGCCGACTCGTTCCAGAACGGGTTCTTGTAGACGTTGTCCTTGCAGATCGGATCGTCGTCGCCCCAGCCGTAGCAGGAGACCTCGGTGAGTCGCTCGCCTGTGACGCCGGCGAGGAACGCGGTGCAGTGCGTCGGATAGTGCATGGGCGCCAGGCCGTGACGCCAAGTCCGTTTGCCGTTTTCAAAGTAGAGCACCTCCAGGCCAGGATGCTGGTACTCGGCTTCGCAATAGTAGATCTCGCCGAACTTGCCCTGCTCGTGGAACTTCCGCACCGAGATCGTCGGCTGCTGATAGTAGCTGGTCTCGGCCATCATGTAGGTCAGGCCGGAGGTCTTGACGGCGTCGAGCAGCCGCTCGGCCTCTTCGACACCGCCGCCCACCGAGGCGGGCACGGCGGAAATCGCATGCTTTCCGTGTTTCATCACCTCTGCGACGTGCTTGACGTGGTTCGGTCCCTCCGTGAAGACCGCGACCGCGTCGATGTTCTTGTCGAGCACCAGTTCCTCGAGCGAGTTGTACGACTTGGGGCACTTGTACACCTGCATGAGGTGATCGCGTCGTTCGGGCCGCAGATCGCTGACGGCCTCGACGACGCAGTCGGGATGCTCGTGCCATTGGAAGCTCGTGCCGAACCCGCCGCCCACGACGCCAATCCGAACCTTCTTGGGCGCCGTATTGACGGCCAGAGTCGAATACAGCGGCAAGGCAGCTCCTGCGACGGCCGCACTGCAATGGAGGAATTCCCGCCGGGAGCACAGACGCAACGATTGCCCGTGAACGACCTGCGACGATGACACATTAGACGAATCGGTCATAGCGAATCTCCTTGAACAAAGGCCCTTTTCGACCGTAATAGCTACCACAGCAATTCTCAAAATACAAGAACCCACGGCACAATCGTCACCCAAACGTCTGCGGCGAGGCAGATAACAGGGGACGCGCTCCGACATATGACGTCTTCCGCTGCCGTGTCGGAACGCTTGACAAGTGCGACGGTATCGAATATACTATAGGTTGTATTTCTCGGCAGAGTATCCCGGTGCAATTGGTGCTCAATGGATGGAGGTTTCCCTGGTGAAAAGATGCACTCTGGTTCTGTTCATGTGGGGTATGCTGTGTGCGTGCGCCTGGTCTGAAGAGCCGGTTTATTTCCCGGATGCAACGTTGAAAGCCGCCGTGGAGGACGCTCTCTGGACCCCCGACCCGACACCATCGAACATGCTCGAACTGACCAGTCTGGAGTACGACAGTGGATGGGCAGGGGCCCCCCGGATCACGAGCCTGACGGGGCTCGAGTATGCGACGAATCTCCGGTCGTTATCCCTTCTGCGAAATGACTTCAGCGATCTGACGCCGCTGTCCAACCTGCGAGAACTGCGGACTCTGATTCTCCAATGGAACCAGGTCAGCACTCTGTCCCCTTTGGCAGGCATGACCCAACTGGAGACCCTCGACCTGGAGGCAAATCCGATCGTCAATGTGTCCTCACTGGCCGGACTGAGCAATCTGTCGTGGCTGAGCCTTCACAGGACACAAGTTAGCGACATCTCCCCGCTGCTTGGATTGGCGTCTCTGACGACTCTCGATCTGCGTCTCGCCCCGCTGAGCACCGATTCGTACTATCTCTACATACCGCAGCTCTTTGCCAGCAACCCCCTCATCAAGATCACCTACACACGACGTTATCTCAACCCCCGGACCCTCACGCTCACGTCTTCGGAGGGCGGGTCCGTGACGACTCCGGGGGAAGGCCAATTCACATACGAACTCGGGGACACGATCATCCTGTCCGCCGAGGCGGATGAAGGCTTTGTGTTCGTGAACTGGACCGGAAACTACTCCACCTCGCAGAATCCTGCGACTCTGACCATAACGCAGGATTACACGATCCAGGCCAATTTCACGAGATTCGCGCAGGATGTTCTGTACGTTGACGATGATGCGTCCGGCGACGCGTCTCCCGGCGATCCCAACATCAGCGATCCATCAGAGAACGGCACGGAAGCGCACCCCTTCGACCGCATCCAGGAGGCCCTCGACGACGCCGACGAGGTCGCCACGATCGTTGTGCGTCCGGGAACCTATCGCGAGAACATCGACCTGCTGGGAAAGAAAATCCATCTGAAGGCCGTCGATCCGGGAGACCCGAACGGCGGGCCGTGCGCGACCCTGGAAGGCCTCGGCGACAAACCCACCGTGACTGTCTCCGCCAGCAGCGAGGACGACTGTGGTCTGCGGGGATTCATCATCACACGGAGCAGCGGCCGCGCGGCCGGCGTCGTCTGCTGCGACGGCGCCAGCCCGACAATCGTCAACTGCCTGATCGTCGGCAACCGCACGCCCTGCTCGGACGGCGCGGTTGTCTACTGCAAGAACAGCACGGCAGTCCTGATGAACTGCACGATCGCCGACAACCACGCCGGCGAGCAGGGCGCAGGTCTGACCCTCATCGACAGCAATGTCACCGTGCTCAACTCGATCCTGTGGAACGACGTGGCCAAGGAAATCCTCCCGATCGGGACGAGCCTGCCCGATGTGCGTTTCTGCACGATCCGCGGCGGCTGGTCCGGCGTGGGCAACCTCGACAAAGATCCGCTGTTCGCCCAACCCGGCACGTGGGTCGATCCGAACGATCCCGCCACGCTCCTCGGGGCAGACATCGCATGGTCGGTCTGGGCCGACGGCGACTACCACTTGCGATCTCAAGCAGGCCGGTGGGACCCGACAGCCCGGGATTGGCTCCAGGACGATGTGACCAGCCCCTGCATCGACGCCGGTCTTACAAGCGTTTCCGCTGCCAACGAACCGACGCCCAACGGCGGTCGAATCAACCTCGGCGTCTACGGCGGGACCGCCGAAGCCAGCATGTCACCAGCCGGACAATGAATAACTTGGAGCAGTCTTCGACCGCGACCCAGCCAACAATAGCCAAAAGAAACGAAAAAGGCGAAACAGAAGCAATTGTCTTGTCCCTGTCTTCTCTTTCGTCCTCTTTCGTTCTTTTTGGCTCTATTCTCCTTCGCACACTACGAACAGTCGCCGCCTGGTATTGCCACCCGTCGACAAAGACTTCGCGCGTGAGGTTGAGAACCACCCTGCATATCGCCTGACACGAGCCAAGGGGCACGAGTCACGGGTCGCCCTTCTACTCGGTGACCTTGCCCGTCGCGGCCCACTCCGTGCCTCGGGCGATGATCTTCTGGACGTTCGGAGTCATCAGGGCCTTTCGGTCGTGACCGAAGGCGTTGTGGACGACCCTGCCCTTGCCGTAATTCTGGATGAAGACCAGCGGCTCGGTCTTCTTGCTCCAGTCGGAGTCAGCCGTAACGAGCACCTGGATCTTCTCATTGCCCTGGAGCTTGGCGTAGAGCTCGTCGTCCACTTCGAAATCGCTCAACCCGGCGGTGATCGGATGCTGCTTATCGGCGATCTTCGCCAGGAACGGGGTCCTCGCGGCATGGCCGGAGGTGCCCATCACCCAGTGCCGGCCGCACAGCTTACCGAACTCCTCCCATTTCGGGAACGACGCGCTGGCTAAGTGCTGGACGAAAAAGCCTTTGCCGCCTTTGACGTAGTTCAGCAGGTTCTCCTGGGCCTGGCCGGGCAGTTCGGCCAGCTTGGTCGAGAAAATCAAGAACGCGATCACATCGTAGTTTTTGAGTGCCGTCGCCGATTCGAGGATGAGCGGGTCCTCGCAGATTTTCACGTCGAATTTGCCGGTGTTGACCAGGATCTCCCGCGTGGTCTCGGACATCTCCCGCCAGGGATGGGCGGAGACGTCGTCGCCTGTGATGAGCAGGACCTTGATCGGCGCGGGTTTGGCCGGATCGGCCCCCATGCAGAAGACCAGCGCCATCATCGCAACCAGAGTCATAATCTTCAGTGACCGCATGTTGTTCCTCCTTGTCTAAACCTTGATGCTGTTGTCCTTACCGTCAGGCCCCCTCGAGTTACACGATTTCCACACTCGTGCCAATGATCTCAGAGAGGATACTTGCCTTGTCGTAGTTGTCATATTCATCCGAGAAGATGCACTTCGGCTCGATGGCGGGATCCACCTGAAACGCCCAATGAAACAGCGTGGCGGTGATCTCGATTCTTCTCGCGTGGTCCGGCTCATCTACAACCACCGCGACATCGATATCGCTCGATTCTCGCGCCTGCCCTTTGGCGTGGGAGCCATACAGCAACACCTTGCGAATCGCCAGGGACTCCCGCGCGGATTCATAGAACCGCAGCACCTTCTCGCGAATCACAGCTTCGACTTGAGCCATACGAATGTCTCCCGAGTCGATTGCAGGATCTGGTCTGCCTTCGGTTCCGTCATGGTCTTCGCCAGGGATTCAATGTCCTCGGTGTAGCGAGACTCAATGTAGTACGAATTCAGCGTTTCGATCATACCCAGCATTCGGCTGTCGATGTCGTCCTTCAGGGGCAGCTCGGCGATCAGGCGAAGCAGGTTGTGCGTATACGGCGGTGTCGTGCCATGGTACTTCACATAGCGGGCCTTGAGGATCTTCTCAACCGCCTGCTGACACATGAATCCGACGTACAGCAACCGCCCGGTCTGCAGCATGGCAGCCGCCGTCGCCAAGTCGTACTCGGCCAGCGAAACCCAGTTGTCCACTACCTTCTGACTCACGTTTCACCGTTGCCTGTCACAATCCATATGCGCCCATTTTAAGCCCCGACCCCGGCGGACGCAAACACACAATCCACCGCATTCGTGCAATAGGGCACTTCGTGTCGCGGGACCGGGTTGACCGGTGACGTACTTTCGGTTACACTTGGGCCATACATTTTGAGGATATGCGACGAGAGGAAACATGGCGCAGATCCCTGAGAACTCCAAGGATATCGAGCTGTGGCTCAAGCTGATCCGGGCCGACGAGGTCGGACCCGTCACATTCGGGCGGCTCTTGAAGCGATTCGGATCGGTCGATGCGGCTCTGGGGGCATCCGTCAGCGGGTTGACCCAGGTCGAAGGGATCGGATTCAAGACCGCCGAGCGGATCGCGGCAAGCCGGGATAGATTCGATGCCATCGAGGAATTGGAGCTGGCGGCCAGACTCGGCATCTGGCTCCTGCACATGGAGGATGCACGGTACCCCGCCCTGCTCAAGGAGATCTACGACCCGCCGCCGGTGCTGTACGCCAAGGGAACGCTCACTCGCGACGATACGCTCGGCGTAGCCATCGTCGGTTGCCGGCGGTGCAGCCTGTACGGCCAGGAGCAGGCGTCGCGATTCGCGCATCTGTTGGCCGCGGCGGGCTTTACGATTGTTTCGGGCATGGCCAGAGGGATCGATACCGCCGCCCATACCGGGGCTTTGGCTGCTCAAGGCCGAACCATCGCGGTCCAGGGTTGCGGCCTGTCTCGTGTCTTCCCGCCTGAGAATGCCAAACTCTTCGAGCTCATCAGTGCCTCCGGGGCCTGTATTTCCGAGCTTCCGTTGCAGGCGGAACCGCTCGCAGAGAACTTCCCACCCCGTAATCGGATCATCGCGGGCCTGTCGCTCGGGACGATCATCGTCGAAGCAGGCCTGCGATCCGGAGCCCTGATTACGGCCCAGACCGCCTTGGAAAGTAACCGCGAAGTCATGGCGGTGCCGGGCAAGATCGACTCGCCCTTGAGCCAAGGGCCTCACCAGCTCATCAAGCAGGGCGCCAGACTGGTCGAATCGGTCGAGGACATCATGGAGGCCCTCGGCTACGTGGGCGAACAACTCAAAGACCACACGACACTTGCAGCCAACAAGGCAGTCGAGAAGGTTGAGGCCCCCCTGTTCGACCGGGCCAACATCAGTCTTAAAGGCCATGAGAAGACCATCTATGACGCTCTGAACAAAGAGCCGGTGCATATCGACGAGATCATCTCCGACACAGGCCTGCCCGCCGGCACAGCCAACGCAGCAGTCATGTCGCTGCGTCTGAAGGGCCTTATCAGGCAACTCCCCGGCAACCTCTTCGCGAAGCGGTGATAAGCTCGATCGCCAGATCGAGGCCAATTTCACTTGACAAAACAGCGAGAGTGGGTAGATTAGGGAATAGTGAAGCTTTGGAAGAGGTCTTTCGCCCTCGTAACGAGGTCACAGGGGCGCCAAGGCACGCTGAGTGAGTATGCAATTATATGATGGAGGTCAGCCCATCGGCGACGTGGCATTCGCAATGACTTGCCATGCTCGACGCCGATGGCAAGTCTCTCGCCGCTGATGCGGCGATTCGGGGCTTCCAGTTTAACTGTGGGAATGTCGATTCTGTGCACTCTCCGGCCGTGATGATGGTCCCAGAGCCCGCCGCGTTGGCGATCCGGGAGCTCGGTGGCCTGCTCATACTCAGGCATCGCTGGTAAGGTCGAAGGAAAGGCCACGGCATCGCTTTTGGCTCTCGCCCGTCTCGGCCGGCAGGAGTCGTCGATGTGCAGGCCTTCTCTGTCTCGACCCCTCAACCGAATGACAAAATGGGCGTTCGTGCAATAAATCGCCCCCTTTCTGCGTCTATTCATGCAGGAATCAGCGGATATCGGACCGTAGTTGTGGGGCATCAACCCGGGTCGTCTTACGATGAATCGGATAACGATAACGACCATCGTCAGGGGCATGAATCCGGCGGCAAAGTGTCACGGGAACAGTATTATAGGTCTTTTTGTAAAGCCCTTAACGGCAGGCATTTACGGGATTTCAGCCTGCCGAAGGGCGCAGAAATCCCGTGGGTAAGCAGTTGACGGATAGAATGCGATTTGCTAACATGGCGGATTCATGGCCAAGACAATAAGGACAACGGGTAAGAAACAGGCGAAAAAGGACTCTTCCAAACTCGCCCCGGTCAAAGCCAAGAGGGCTTTCGGCAAGTATCAGGAAGCGTTGGCTTATCTACTTGAGCGAACGGATTACGAGAAGGAAGAGCACGTACGTTATAACGTATCTACGTTCAGCCTGGAACGGATGGAGAGATTCCTGTCTCTCCTGGGGGATCCCCACACCAAAATCAACACAGTCCACATCGCCGGCACCAAGGGCAAGGGCTCAACCGCCACGATGCTGGCGCGAATGCTCGAAGCGAACGGCTATACGGTAGGCTTGTACACCTCGCCGCACTTAGTCAACCTGCACGAGCGAATCACGATCAACTCCGAGATGATCAGCGAGGCTGACATGCTCGGCCTGATGAACCGTCTGTACGGCCCGATCGAGACCCTGTCGAAAGAAGACCCGCCGACGTTCTTCGAAATCATGACGGCGCTGGCGTTCTGTTATTTCGCCGACCGCCAGATCGATATCGGCGTCATCGAGACCGGTCTGGGCGGTCGCTTGGACAGCACGAACGTGATCCTGCCCAAGGTGGTGGGCATCACGAGCCTGAGCATCGACCACAAGCAGCAGTTGGGCGATACGCTGGACCGCATCGCCATGGAGAAGGCCGGTATCTTCAAAAAGGGCGTCCCCGCCGTCACGGTACAGCAGGAGCCCCTCGCGATGAACGTGCTCAAGGCCCAGGCCCTGGCGATGAAGACGCCTCTGAGCGTCACCGGCGCCGACATCGACTTCTCCTATCGCTTCGAGACGTCGAGAGAACTCGGCCCGCACACGCGTATCTGCCTTTCGACTCCGACGAGCAAGTTCGAGCACCTGCGAGTGCCCCTCTACGGCCGGCACCAGGCCATCAACTGCGGCCTGGCCCTGGCGATGCTGGACAAGCTGAAATCGGCCGGCTACGAGATCGATGTGGACAAGGCCGCGGTCGGGCTGAGCAACGTCCACCTGGCCGGACGCATGGAGATGATCTGCGAGGATCCGCGCATCATGATCGACGGCGCTCACAACGCCGCCAGCATCCGTGCGTTGATCCACGCCATCGGGCAGAATATCCCCTACGACTCCATGGTCATGATCTTCGGCTGCAACTGCGACAAGGACATCCCCGGGATGCTCAACGAGCTCCAGTACGGAGCCGACAAGGTCATCTTCACGCGAAGCAGCTCCAACAAGGCGGTCTCGCCCCAGGAGCTGGCGGACGCCTATACCGAGATCTGCGGCAAGATGTGTCAGACCGCCAACACGCTGGGCGAGGCCCTGATGCTGGCCCGCAGCGCCGTCGGCAAAGAGGACCTGATCTGCATCACAGGCAGTTTCTACCTGATCGGCCAGGCCAAGGTCCGCTTCCAGCCCCAACTGGCGCCGGTCGCATCCTGACCCGGCTGTCCGGTGCCTGCAAGCACACACCAACCACATGGGGTATCATCCGATGATCTGTGGGTACGCGCCACGAACACTGCCGGCGTGAAAGACCAAATTGTTCGCCGCAAGATCCTGTTTGAGTTGCGTCAGGTTTCCGCTGTACAGGCCCCCGTGACGTTGGAGTACGCATGTACCGACCCATCGGGCAGGCAGAGTCGCAACTACCTCGCGGGCCTCCGTCAGCATGAGATGCCATCTTCCCAGAAGATCCTCAAGGACGGGTGGCGGCCCATCGAAGGAGAGCCCCTGTAATTCGCCGGCCGTATAGCGTCCGGAACGACCAGCCTGCTCCAGAATCGTCAAGGGGCTGAAGCCCGGGTCTTTGCCGCAGGCTGCCCACGCCAGATATCCCATATGCTGAATCCGCTCGTGACATGTGATCAGATCGATCCAATCCCGAATCTCAAGGCGTCCCACCAGGGCAAGAGCCTTGTTGGTCGCCAAGTCAAACGGGTGCAGCGTCAATCCCAGTTCGTCATGCTGGACCAGAGGAAAGAACCGAAAGGCACTGTCGTGCGTCCACTGCATCAGAACCGTATCAGGCCCCTTGCCTACCAGGACCTCCACATAGCCGGGGCGTTCATGGATGGATCGCAGTTCGTAGCCGTGGCTCTCAAGCAGTCTGCGGTCCGCCTGCCATGTGGCATCCAAGGCATCGAGCGTATCGTGAAAAAGGTCGATGTCGCGGGAGATTCGGTTGCCTCCGGCCAGAAGGTTCAGTGCAACACCTCCCGCCACATACGCCTCTCCCCGTTCAAGACGATTCGCCGCTATGAGACGGCAGAGGGTCTGCTGGAATCTGGTGAC
>CAZDTD010000015.1:0-41556 GCA_964507995.1 uncultured Pirellulales bacterium
CACTCAGCGTCGAGCCAACAAACAGATGGATTCGTCATAGCGCTGTCGTATTAGGGATTGGCGCGTAGCACCGTCAATCCGCCAAGTCGGTAGCGGCGGTGGCCGTCGTTGTTGGGCAGAGGCAGGGCGATTCTGGGCGTGCCTGTCGCCGTGCCAACCGAGATAAAGACCTCGTAGTCGCCCGGCTTCAGCAGACGTGTCCGCTCGTCGGAGGCCAGAGGCAGGTCGAAATCGGCCTTATGGGTCTGTGCGGGAGCTTGGTTGGGCTCTGCGACGAGCAGCTTTCGCATCTCCATTCCATCATCCACGAACACTGCGGCAATCCCCCCCTTGGCGTCTTTGACTGTAATCGCCGGGTGACCGCCCGGCAGGCAGGGGGCGACGCCGGCGTTTCGCCAAGTTGTCGCGAACCAGAATCGCCCGTTCACTGCGATCTCGCCCGGCCAAGACGCTTCTACGAGTTGGAGCCGGTAGCCCAAACACAGGTTGATCTTGCGGACCAGTGGCTCGTTCTCCGCCAGGAACTCTCTCGGCCACCAGTGGATCGATGCGTAGCTGGCGTGGTACTTCTCGATGGCTTCGAGGTACTGGCTGCCGTCTTTCCAATTGCCACGATCCCGCGATGGGCCGAAGTGTTCGCTCTCCAGCACGACGGGGACATGATCCCAAAACAACGGTGCGAAGTCGGCGTTGAAGTACGCGTTCTGACCGCCCTGGACGAGAATGCTGTCGTCGCGCAGGGTCAAACCCTGTTGGGCGGCGTATTCAATGGTTCCGCGTCCTCGGTCTTGCGAGGCAAAGTCATCATTGGCCGCCAGCAGGGTCTTCTTGAAGTGCTTTGTGTGCAGGTCGATGTGCCGGCGGACTGTTTCGGCCGAGTAGGACAATCTCGTGCTGGCAAAAGTGTGGCCCTCGCCCCAGACGCCAAAGGAGCCTACGTCGATGAAGGCGACCTTGGGATTGCCATCGTAACGATTCGCCAAAGCGGCGAGGAAATGGTCCAGCTTTTCGAGAAAGACCGGATCGTCGTAGTCGGGCTCCCAGAACGGCCCGTTGGGATCGGCGCCTTTGCCCACCGTGAAGTTGTAGCCCTTGGCGCCGGCCTTCTCGACCCACTCCGGCGTCGCGTACCGCATGAACGACTCGCTACACGAGATGCGAATCGCGATCTGCTTGCCCTTGTCGAGCCATCGCTGGGCGGGTGTGTCGAGGACCGACCAGTTGAATCGGCCTTCTTCGGGCTCGATGTGTGACCACGCGATCCGCAGGTAAACCGTCGTCACACCGGGGAAATCATCGACTGTATCGGACGGTTCGAGTTTGCCGCCGTAGTGGAAGGCGACGTTGTCGTAGTGGTGCAGGACCCATCCCATGCCGGGATTAGCGAGGGCTTCGCCGGTATCCTGAGGATGGACAATGACCATTCCATTCTTGGCCCACGCTGCGGCGGCTGCCGTCAGCATGATGAACGTGACGATGTCGAGTCGGTTCTTTACGCTGGGCATAGTTTTCTCCTTGGCAATCGGTCTTCGCGGGCTCGGCGGGAACGCCCGTGGAGCTGTGGGTATTTTAACTGACCTGTGGGTGCTTCATAGCCGATAATTCTTACATGGACCGGGTTCGTCTTTCATTGCACGAGGGTCTTTGTGTCGGTAGGATAAGGACTTACGTAACGAGCGATGGCCAGAGAAAATATGACGACAACGAACGATACGAAACAGCCGCAGCTTTCGGTTGTGGTGCCGCTTCTCGATGAGGAAGGCAACCTGCCGAGTCTGTACGAGCAGATTACTCGTGCGCTGGCGGGTCGCTACGAATACGAGCTGATCTTCATCGACGATGGCAGCACGGACCGTAGTTTCGAGATCCTCAAGGGTTTTCAGGCCTCCGATCCGAGGGTCCGGGTGATTCGCTTCCGACGCAACTTCGGCCAAACGGCCGCGTTGAGCGCGGGTTTCGCATATTCGCGAGGCGAGGTCGTGGTCGCTCTCGACGCGGACCTGCAGAACGACCCGGCCGACATTCCCACGCTCGTTTCGAAGCTCGACGAGGGCTACGACGTGGTCAGCGGCTGGCGGAAGAAGCGGCACGACGACGCCGTCAAGCGGCTGCTGCCCTCGAAGATCGCGAATTGGCTGATCTCGCGAAGTACCGGCGTCCGGCTGCACGACTTCGGCTGTACGCTCAAGGCCTACCGCCGGGAGGTGATCGCCCAGATGCGGCTCTACGGCGAGATGCACCGGTTCATCCCGGCCCTGGCCAATTGGAGCGGGGCGAGGATCGCCGAGTGCGTGGTCAACCATCATCCGAGGACCGCCGGCAAGGCCAAATATGGTCTGGCGAGGACGTTCAAGGTCGTCCTGGACCTGATGACCGTCAAGTTCCTGGGCTCGTTTTCCACGAAGCCGATTTACGTCTTCGGCGGCATCGGCCTGTTCACGACCCTCCTGGCGATTCTCTTTGTGGGGATCGTCGTCTGTCAGAAACTTGCCCATGGTACGGATATGAGCGGCAACCCGCTGCTGTTGCTCAGTGCCGTGCTGATCATCACGACGATCCAGTTCATTCTGATGGGTCTGATCGCCGAGATGCTGGTCCGCACGTATCACGAGTCGCAGAACCGGCCGACGTATGTAATCAGGGAGGTCCTCGGCCTGTCCGATAAACAGGGAGACAAACAATGAGCAAAGCCCCGCGAAGGAGAGGCAGCAGTGGACTGAAAACGGAGGACAGAAGGCAAAAGGCGGCGTCCACAGCCTCCGGCCTCGGGCTTGCGGCCTTCAATCGGCCTTCCTTTCTGGTGCCTTGCGCTTTGGTTGTCTTCGCAGGCATCCCATTCCTTCTGGGCAAGTACTTCGAGCTCAAGCAGCCGGATCCGTTCGACAGCGGATCCTACGTGTATTCGGCGCAGCACGTCCTGTCTGGGGCCCGCGTCGGGTACGAGGAAAAACCCAGCGCCCAGGCCGGCACGCTCCTGGTGAATATACTTGGCGTGATGATCTCGGGCTACAATGAGACCGGGTCGAAGATTCTCCAGGGGCTCTTCCAGGCGGCGGCTTTGGCGTTCGTCTTTCTGACTGTTCGGCGTCTGTACGGTAGTCTGGCTGCCGTGATCGGTGTGATCATTGCGGCGGTCTATCTATCTGCCCCGGTGATCGCCAAATATGGGAATGTCAAAGAGCAGTTCATGATTGCCCTGATGACCATGGGGGTGTGCTCGTTCGTCTGGTATCACCTCAGTGGGAGACGGTGGTGGGCACTGCTGACCGGGGCGCTGCTGGTCGGTGGGCCCCTGTTCAAACAGACAGGCGTCTCCGCCATTGTGGCGGTGGGCGTATTCACGGTTGCCCAGCCCATTCTTCATCGCTATGGATGGAAGAAGACGGGCATCGATCTTCTGTTGCTGATCGCGGGTGCCGCGATCACGTTGACGCCTGTCTGCCTGTGGTATGCGAGCATGAATACGCCGCTGTACTACTGGCCTTATTCTTTCGCTTTGTCGCCGGTGTTCAAACTGGCCGGCGTTGAAATGGGGTATGTCGCGGACACCGGCCTGGCTCAGGAGGCTGTCGCGTCGCATGAAGACGGGGCGACCTCCTCCAATCGGAAGCAAGATGCCGGTGATGCGAAGGACGACAGTCTCATATTGAGGCTCCTGCCGACGTACGTCAGCGAGAGTTGGCGGCTGCTCGGTCCTGAGGAACGGGCGGAAGCATTGCGGCGGGTGCTGCGATACTATCGCGTGTTGATTCTGCCAATTGCCCTGGCCATCGGTGCGATCGTGGCGAGGGTTCTTGTTCTCGTTCGCATCAGGTCTGTGAAGTCGCGGGCGCAGACTGCGGACGACCCCGGTCGGTTCGTTCTGCTGTTTGCAGTCTGGTGGTTCCTCGACATGGTCTTCTGCTGCATCAGCCCCCACTCCTACGAGCAGTACTACCTGCCGCTGAACGCGTCGAGCGCTGTGCTGGGCAGTTATCTCGTCGGTCTCTACACCTACAGGCTGCATATGGACCGAAACAGGCCTCGATGGACCGTGCTCGGTCTGCTTGGCCTGCTGACCATGATAATCTTCTCCTGGCATATCTTCTTCGGTCTGACTCGATGGCCGTACAACGGCAGTCTCGCGACGGACCAAAGAACGGGGCAGCCGACTCGGATCAAGGGATATGTCCAAAGGTGGCAGGAGATTGCAGAGAACGGCCCGCAAGCCTGGGCCATGATCGGCGATTTCATTCGCGTTCACTCCCAGCCGACGGACGCCATGTACGTCTGGGGTTGGTTCCCCGGCATTTACGTGCAGGCGCAGCGGATGAGTCCGACGCCGAAGGCGTTCGAGGGCATGATGCACCTGCTGTCGCCGGAGCAACTTGACCTGCGGGTTCAGGAGATCCTCCATGCCTTCGAGAAGAATCCACCGAAATTCATTGTGGATACGCGGAAACGCCATTTTCCGCTGACGAGGCCGCCCCTGGAACTGTGGCCCGCGACGTCGCAGGGGTTTCTGCCGGCGAACGAGGAGACGATGAGCAAGTACGACCAGACATATGGGACCTTGCTGAAGGAGAAGATCGGCCCGGTGGAAGCAAGGCGTTACGAGGTAATGCAGCCGTTCCGCAGATACGTCATGACGAACTACCTGATTGTGCAGGATATCGGCGGTCAGGTCCTGTTCCAGCGGAAATAGAGGAGACGCCGCGTGCCCGATCTCAGACAGGGACAACTTAGAGAGCAGCAGGGCTTCTACGACGCCGGCTGGCAGGGCGAGCTGGCGAGGGGCAAGGAGCAGCGGGGCAATCTCCAGACGAATCTGGATTTCCTCGCCCAGACGAACCTGCTCAAGCCGGCGGACAAGGTCCTCGAAATCGGATGTGGCATTGGCACAGTGGTCTTCGACCTGTCGCAACGCGGCTACGACGTCCAGGGCACCGATATCTCGCAGGTTGCTATCGAGTACGGTCGGAACAAATACAAAGGCATTCGCCTGGACGCGCAACCGGCCGAAGAGCTGGCGTTTGAAGACGGCATGTTCGACGTTGTGCTGAGTTTCGACCTGTTCGAGCACATCGCCCGGATCGATCTGCATGTTGCGGAAGTGCGCCGCGTGCTCAAGGCGGGTGGCTACTACCTGTTTCAGACCCCGAACAAATGGAGCAACGTGATCTTCGAGACCCTGACGCACAAGTCGTTGAAATGGCGTCGCGTGCATCCGTCGCTTCACACGCCGGGACAGCTCCGACGACGTCTGGCCAAACAGGGGTTCGACGCTCGCTTCGTCAAAATGAATCCGGTCAATGAGTTTACGAGGGACAAATTCCGGAAACTCGGCCCGCTGGGACGCGTGGTCGAGCGGCTCGACTTCCGCAAACTGCCCTTGGGTTTGCAGACGAATCTGTACGTGGTCGCCCGAAAGTGTGACAAATGAAAATCCTGATGCTCAATTATGAATTCCCGCCGATCGGCGGGGGCGGCGGCCAGGCCCATCGAGCCTTGCTCCAGCAGTACGCCGGCAGGCCCGATCTGGAGGTCGATGTCGTGACCTCCGCGCCGAAGCCCGGCGTTTTCATGGAGCAGATGGCCGCCAACGTTCTGATCTTCAAGGTGGGTATCCGCAAGAGGAACCTGCACCTGTGGCGCAGGAGCGAAGTGATCGAATGGCTCCTGAAGGCCGGCGAGTGTCACCGGCGACTCGTCAAGACGAGCGGTTACGACCTCGTCCATGCCTTCTTCGGCTTTCCCACCGGCTGGCTGTGCTACAAGACCGCCAGGCGGGCGCCCTATATCATCTCGCTTCGCGGGTCCGACGTGCCCGGCGTCAACGCCAGGCTGAAGTTCGAGTACAAGATCCTGGGACCGCTGGTCTTCAAGCCGATCTGGAAACGGGCCTCGGCCCTCGTCGCATGCAGCGAAGGATTGAAGCAGCGGGCCCTGGAGTTTCTGCCCTCGGCCCAGATCCAGGTCATTCCCAACGGCGTCGATCTGGACCTGTTCCATCCGGCGCAGACGGCGGAGGAAGCAAGCGTCTCGCCCTCACAGCCGGCGTCCTCCCTTTCCCGCTTCAAGCTGGAGGCCAGCGAGCTGCGTCTTCTGACCGTGGGCCGGCTGTCCGCGACGAAGCGGCTGCCTCTGCTGATCGAAACCGTCTCGCTCCTTCGCAGTCAGGGGTGCAACGTGCATCTGACCATCGTAGGCGGCGGTGCGCTCGAATCCCCGTTGCGGCAGTCCTTGAGCGGCCAGGACCTTCGGAAAGCAGTGACGCTCATGGGACGTTGCGACGCGCCGGAGATGCCCAGTTTGTATCGGCAACACGACCTCTACATCAGCGCGACCATGCAGGAGGGTATGAGCAACGCCATGCTCGAAGCGATGGCCTCGGGTCTGCCGATTGTGACCACCTGCTGCGAAGGGGTCGAGGAACTCATCACCGATAACGGCGTGGTCGTCGAGGGTTCCGAGCCGGCGGCTCTGGCCCAGGCGGTTGAAGGGCTCGCTGCCGATCCGAAGCGACGCCGGGCGATGTCCGCGGCCGCCAGGAAGCGGGCGGAACAGTTTTCCTGGGGCGCCGTCGCGGAATCCTACCTGCGTCTGTATGCGAAGGTGAAATGAAGATTCGTGTCCTCCATCTGATCGATCATCTGGGTTACGGCGGGGCCCCGTTCGTTGTGAAGAACCTCGTCGAGCGGATGCCGGCCGACCAGGTGGACTGCTGCGTGTACGCCCTTCGCCCCAACCCCAGAGCGTTGCCTGTCAAGGCGACGGTCGTCACGCTGCAAGCCGGGAAATACAGTCTTGCCGCCGTCGGGGCCATTGCGAGCCTCTGCAGGGAGCGTGGAATCGACATCGTGCACGCCCATCTCCAGAAGGCGGTCATCAGTAGTCTGCTGGCCCGCCCTCGATTCGCAGGCAGCCTCGTCTTGCACGAGCATGGCCCGATCTTCCGGGGCGGCACCGGCTGTGTTTATCGCTGGTTTCTCCGACGGTTCGGGTCGCGGGCCGATGCGATCCTCGCCAACTCGCAGGCCGCGGCCGCCGCGATGAGGCATGCGATGGGTAGTTCACGCGTTCCCTTGCGTGTCGTGCCGAACTTCATCGACATGGAGCGGTTCGATCCCGAATGCTTCGACCGCAATGCCGTCAGGGAATCGCTCGGACTGACGAAAGAACAATTTGCCGTCGGCTTCGTCGGCCGGCTCGACCGCGCCAAAGGAGCGGATCTGTTTGTGGACGCTGCGGCCCGACTGCCTCGACAGGATCGGTTCTGGCGTTGCTATCTGGTTGGAGAAGGGCCGGAGAAGAGGTCGCTTGCCGGCCGCGTCCGTCGATTGGGACTCGAAGGGACGGTTGTCCTCGCGGGTCTGCACGAGAACCCCGCGGCCCTGTTGCGGGCCTTCGATGCGGTCGTGATCCCCAGTCGGAGGGAGGCGTTCGGCATCGCGGCTCTGGAGGCAATGCGGATGCGTGTGCCGGTCATCGCGTCGTCTGTGGGGGGCCTGCCCGAGCTGGTCCGGGACGGCGAAACCGGAATCCTCCTGCCGCGATTGGATGCGGAGTCCATCGCTCGGGCGATTCGAGGGCTGGCCGGGGATGAGCGGCTCCGCGAGAAGCTCAGCCGTCGGGCATTCGAGCTGGCGAGCCGATTCGACGGCGATCAAGCGGTGCGACAGGTTGTCGAGGTCTATCAGCGGCTCATGGCCTCGAAGGAACGAGTTCAAGATGCACAGGAACGGGGACATGGAGCCTGAATACTACAAGGGGGCGGATGCCGCCGTGTACGAATACGCGCACGGCGACATCTTCAATCCCGTCGAACAGCAGCGACTGCACGCGATGCTTCGCAAGGCTCTGGAATCCGTCCAGACGGGAGCCTCGCCGGCGAAGGCGCTCGATTTCGGCTGTGGCTCGGGCAACCTGACGAGGCATCTGATCGAACTCGGCGCACAGACGGTTTCGGCGGATCTGTCCGACGATTTCTTGAAGGACATTCAACGGAAATTCCCCGGCAACGAGCGGTCCGAGGTGCTCAAGCTCAATGGAACCGATCTATGCAACGTGCCGGATGCGCACTTCGATCTGGTGGCCACCTATTCGGTGTTGCACCATGTGCCCGATTACCTTGCGATCGTGCGGGAGATGTGTCGGGTGCTCAAGCCCGGCGGCGTTCTCTACATCGATCACGAAGTCACGGAGACGTATTACGAGAGACCGGCCGCCTACGCCCAGTTCCTGCGCAAAGCGCGTCCCCGCGTGGACTGGCGACGCTGGCTGTCGCTGGCGTTGGATGTGCGTGGCTACGGGCACATCGTCCGACGGTTGCGCAACCCCCGGTACAAGAGGGAGGGGGACATTCACGTCTGGCCCGATGACCACATCGAGTGGGACAGGATCGAGCAGGTCGTGACAGCCGAGGGCTTCGAAATCGTCGCCCGACAGGATTACCTGTTGTGCAAGGCCATTTACGACGTTCAGATCTACAACGAGTACAAGGACCGCTGCACGGACGAACGGGTCCTGATCGCGCGAAGGAGAAAATCGTGAGCCCACAGACGGATGCTTTCTTCGACCATCTGCGCAAAGCGGAACGGCCGACGGGATTGGGGATGCGGTTCATGCGACGCGCCGCGGAGCAGATCCTCTCGTTTGCCGGCGTGGCGGTCGGCAGCCGTGTCCTGGAGATCGGGCCGGGGCGGGGCGACTTTGCCGAACTGTGTATCGAGCGGAAGCTGGAATACCACGCTGTGGAACCGAATCCCGGGTTGGCCGAGTCGCTGCGAAGCAGGGGGGCGAATGTAGTGTGCGCACGGGTCCCTCCCGTACCCACACTCGACCGGGAGTTCGACCTGGTGGTGATGATCAACGTGATGGAGCACATGAGCGGCCTGGAGCAGGCCCTGGACACCGCCTGCCAAGTCCGACAAATCCTCAAACCAAACGGCAAGTTCCTAATCCATTGTCCCGACTACCTGAGCTGGCGACTCCATTTCTTCAACTGCGATTTCTCGCACAACTATGTTACCACGCGCCGCAGGCTGGACCAGTTGCTTGTGAACGCGGGCTATGCCGATATTCGGAGCCGCTACATGAGCGGGCCGTTCGTCGGACTCGGCGCAGTGATTCTGTCGGCCATCGCCTCCCACCTGCCGTTTGGTGCGTTGGAGGCCTTGCTGCCTCGTTGCCCGATCTGCAGCAGGCTCTACAAACTCCAACTGACCTTCTCCCGCAGGGTGTTGATCCTGGGGTACAATCGGTGATCTTCGACGTGGCCGCATCCATCCGCACCAAGCCGATTCTCAAACTGCTGGCCAAGGTCCTCGTGGCGGCCATCCTGCTGGCATGGGTGTTCTCGAAAGCGGACTGGGCGGATTTCCGGCAGGCTGTCAAGGACGCGAGGTGGCAGTATCTTCTCGGCGTATGGGGCTCGACGACCCTGTTCTCCGCCGTGCAATCGGTGGCTCTGCAGTGGATCTTGAAGAAGCAGGATTGCCGCGTAAGCTTGAATACGATCTTCGGCGCCACGTGCGTTACCTCCCTGTACGGCCTGGTGGTCCCGGGATTCGTGAGCACGGGCGTCAAGTGGTACATTCTCCGCCGAAACACCGGGAAAGGCACCCATGTTCTGAGCGCCATGCTCTACAACCAGGTGACGTTGACCGTCGTGATGATCGCTGTTGGCCTCGTGGGCATGATCGTGGTGAATCCGACGCGGGTTTTGTGGCCGTGCGCCACGACTTCCTGGATTCTGCCGCTGGCGTGCGGCGTTCTGCTTGCCGCTATCGTGCTGGTGTCCGCGCTGGCCCTGAATCCGCGGACGGGCGGGCCTGTGATCCGCCTGCTCGCCCTGGGGCTCAAGCCACTGCCGGAGAAGGCGAGAGAGAAAGGCCGAACTCTTCTGGAACAGATTTCGACATTCCAGTCTGCCGGCTGGCGATTTCACCTGATGATCGCCGCAATCAACGTTGTCGATTCGGTGCTGGTCGGACTGTTGTGGTACCTGTTCGCCGCCCGGGCCGCGTCGGTGGTTGTTCCGACGAGCGTCCTGATCTGGCTGTGCGCGATCGTATTCCTTTTAGGCAAGCTCCAGATCACCGTCGCCAATCTGGGCGTACGGGAAGTGACGTTAGTGGCCCTGCTGGCGCCTCATGGGGTCGCCCATTCCTCGGCTTTTCTGATGTCCATGATCCTGCTGTCCTCGCTGGTCTTCATGGCCGCCCTCGGCGTCGTCTACCAGATGGTCTGGACCCTTCGGTCCCGGAAGGCCGCCGAGCCCGCTTGACGACGGAGTGGGCAATGCGAGATTCCGCCTTTTGCCGAGAGAAGCAAGATGCCTTTCGACGTTGACGATTCCCGATGCGCCGGGTACGATGACTCAATGAAGATTGTGCACATCATAACCCGGCTGATCCTTGGCGGCGCCCAGGAGAACACGCTCATTACCTGCAAGCTCCTGGCCGAGCGAGGCCATGATGTCACTCTCATTACCGGGCCGGCCATTGGTCCCGAAGGGCAGCTCTTGGACCAGACGCGAGGGCAGAAGTATCGTACGATCGTCGTCGACGAAATGCGGCGGGCCATCGAGCCGGTGAAGGATTCCATCAGCTACTTCAAAATCAAGCGGCTCCTGCGGGAGATCCAGCCGGACATTGTGCACACGCACAGCGCCAAGGCCGGCATCGTGGGCCGGTATGCAGCCTGGTCCCTCAAAGGCCAGTGGGCTCCGAAGCTGCCGGGCGTCGTCCACTCCCTCCACGGCCTGTCCTTCCATCGCTACCAGAGTCCCTGGCTCAACCGGTTCTACATCGCCATCGAGCGGGCCACCGGCCGGCGGACCGATTACTTCATCAGCGTCGCCGACGCGATGACCGCGCAGAACAAGGCCGCCGGTATCGGCGTGGACAAGCCCCACGTGACGGCCTACTCGGCCATCGACGAAGATCTGTTCATGACTCCGATCCCCGAGCGCCAGCGGGCGGCCTTCCGCCGCAAGCACGAGATTCCAGGTAATGCAGTCGTGCTCGTGACCATCGCGAGGCTCTTCATGCTCAAAGGCCACGACTACATCATCGAATCGGCGAAGGAACTGGCCAGGCGATTCGACAATGTGATCTGGCTGTTCGTCGGGGACGGCAAACTGATGGATACCTACAAGCGTCAGATTCGCGACCTGGGCCTGACGGATCGCTTCCGCTTCACGGGCCTGATGCCGCCCGATCATATCCCGCTGGCGATCCAGTCCTCGGAGATCCTCGTGCACTGCTCGCTCCGCGAGGGTCTCGCGCGGACGCTGCCGCAGGCGATGCTCTGCGCCCGCCCGGCGATCTCCTTCGACGTGGACGGCGCACGCGAGGTGGTCAACCCCGACACGGGCCGGCTCGTCGAGCCGAAGAATGTCCCCCAGCTCATCGAAGCCTGCGCCGAACTGATCGCGGACAGGGCCCTGCGAGACAAGCTCGGCCAAGCCGCCCAGGAGTCCGTCAAAACCAAGTTCGCCCCCGACACGATGGTCGATACGATTGAACGAGTCTATACGACGCTCTTGGCGTAATCACTTCCACGGGATGTTGGCATCTCCCTGGATGATCTCAAATCCCATGTTCTTGCCTGCCACAAGGGCGATATTTCTGAAGGTCACCCAGGCGATGGGGCCATTGTTGACGGTTACGGCGACTCTTAGAGTTGTCTTGTCTCTCGACTTCTCGAATGCATAGCCTCTTGCTTCCAATCCGGAGTGGATTGGGTTGCCGTATCGGTCGTGGATCGTGTGGCTATAGGAGCCGATATCCCCTTCCAGGGTGGAGCGTGTTTCGGACGGCCCCTGTTGTTGCGATAGATCGACGCGCCAGGCGATCTCGTAGATTGCGTGATCTTCTCGCTTGTTTCCGTACTGTTCGTAGTGGACATAGGGCGGGGTTCCCAGGGGACTACCGTCTGGACCCCACCACGGTTTGCCTCCGCTGGGGTTGTCACAGACGCCCAGGAACTCGACCGCGGCTCCGTTGGGAAGAGTGGCTCGCCACTTCGGGGGCTGCGAGGATGACAGGTTCTGCTGCTTCTGTTGTCCCTCGGCAAGCAGTCTGGACCGGTCTTCTCCGGATATGGAGTCTGTTGCGGAAACCAGGAACTCCATATCCAGGGACATCGGCTGGGGAATCGGGTGCAGCGGATGCGGTGCGCTCTTGGCGTACCACACATCGTTCCCGAGATAGTCGATCTGGAGATAGGCTCGCCAGGACGATGTTCCTGGGTGGACGAGCTTCAACAGGCCGTTGCGGGCGGCGCGGAGATCCGCCGAGGCTCCCGTACAGTCTGGCCCAGTGGCCAACTTCAAGGTTTCCAGGTGCAATCCCTGCAATGAGACCTGTCTGTCAAGCTCCTGGCACAATCGCTCCTCCACGCGCTGCCAAGCGACTCGATTCTCCTTCATTGCCGTCAGCTCGGGCGAGGGCAATTCGTTTGTTCCGAGCTGTTCCTTTGCCCGCTCGTATTCCTCTTTGCTGACGACCAGGGACCCGTATCTCTCTACCTCTCCGGCCCGCTGTGAGGGTGGGTCCAATTGGATTTCCATCTTCGTCAGGGGACCATTGGAATATCCATGGCCACAACACCCCGAGGGGGCGAATGAAAAATAGAGAGTCTCTTCTTGCCTGCCGACAAGGGTGATCAGCTCTCGGGGCAGCCTATCGGAGTGGATTCCATGAATTCGCAGGCGACACGGCGAGTCAAGTTCGCTTTGGCCCTCCGGCGTGAATCGTTGGAGTTTCCATGCCATACAAGAGGGAAGCTCTGTCTCGTATTCGGGCAGAGGCTGTCCATCGCTTTCGAGCCACAGGCGTTTTTCCGTCGTGTCTATGACCAGGCATGTGAAGCCAGACTCCTCGATCCGACCGTCGCTGTCTCGTGGTGCTTGGCACGCCATATCCTTCCAGGCCTTGCCGATGGCCGTGACGCGGCCGACATAGTAGGCTCGCTCGGCGACATCGAGCTTCCCTTGTCCCCAGCCGGAAATCTGTGTATGGTCCCCCTTCACAAGCCACAGGCAGATCCCTATCGCGAGGATGAACAACACGCCAACAATGAGAAGGACCGCCGTATTCCTAAGCATGATTGACCTCGCAGTTTCTGTGACGATTTGCTTTTGGAATTACGTTTTCTGAGCTAATGTACCAGATGCTGTGCAGGGAATCAAACGTTGGTTATTGGACCGTTTCGTTTGGGCGTGGTCCGTGATACAATGGTCCGCCTTGGAAATCTACTTGGTTGATCGACAACCTGCAGGAAAGGGCAGTGTCCATGAAGAGCTATAGGAAGGAACTCTGGTTTCACGCGCAGCGTCGGCGTGAGTTCATCAATATCACGCCGCAGGTTGAGCAGTGTCTCCGCGAAAGCGGCGTCCGCGAGGGGATTTTGCTGTGCAACGCGATGCACATTACCGCGAGCGTTTTCATCAACGACGACGAATCCGGCCTGCACCAGGACTTTGAGACCTGGCTGGAGAAGTTGGCCCCCGAGAAGCCCTACGGCCAGTACAGGCACAATACCGCGGAGGACAACGCCGACGCCCATCTCAAACGCAGCGTCATGGGCCGGGAAGTCGTTGTGGCTGTGACCCAGGGCCGTCTCGACTTCGGACCCTGGGAGCAGATCTTTTACGGGGAATTCGACGGCAAACGCGACAAACGGGTCCTCGTCAAGATCATTGGAGAATGACCAGTCGGCGCCATGGAATTGCTTTCTTTTCTTCTCTGGGTCTTTGGAATTTCCCTGACCGGGGCGCTGTCGCCGGGACCGGTGACGGCGGTCGCCATTGCGACGGGTGCGAGAAACCGCTGGGCCGGCACGCTCATGGCTCTGGGCCACGGCGTGGTGGAGTTTCCGCTGATGGTTCTGCTGATCTTCGGGGTCGGCCGGTTCCTCCAGATCCCCTGGGTGGAGATCGGCATCGGCCTGGCCGGCGGGGCGATCATGATTTTCATCGCCTGTCAAATGCTCCGAGGGCTCAAACAGGTCGATGATCCGGCGGTCCAGACGAGGGGACGCGGGCCCTTCGCCGCAGGTGTTTTCCTCTCCGGCGGCAATCCCTATTTCCTCATCTGGTGGGCTACGGTCGGACTGGCGATGATTACGCAGGCCAGAGGATTCGGGGGCTGGGCCTTCGTCCTTTTCGCGTTGACACACTGGTCGGTCGATCTGATCTGGCTGACGACCCTGTCCTGGGCGAGCTACAAGGGCACTGCGATCTTCGGGCCACGTAGTCAGCGAATCGTTCTGGCCGTCTGCGCCGCGGCGATGTTCGGCTTCGGCCTGTGCTTCATCGCGGCCCAGATCGCGAAGCTGTGAACAACGTACGCTACTGCAGCGGATCTTCGGTGGGGCGGGTCTCCTGGGCTGGTGCGCTGATCGACTGTTGCATGTTCTCCTGGATGGTTTCAGGGGCGTTGTCCAGGATGTCCCGCAGGCTGTACTGCGTCAGCACGTTGTGTTGGGCCTGTGCGATCCGGTGGAGGTCCTTCTGCGCGTCCGGCTTGGGTTGTGCGAGAGCCACAGCGGACACCGCCTCGGCGATCTCCGACAGCCGGATGTGAGCGGGATTTCGAACGAGCACGTATCCCCGGCTGGGCTCGGAGGTCCTGCCCAACAGGCCGCGCCCGACCATCTCGTCGAGAAGCTTCTGACCGAAGTCGCCTGGAATGTCGAGCTGGCTGCAGATCGCATCGGTCGAGAGGGGGCCTCGATCGTTCTCGAACGCGACGGCGATCTCGCGGGCCACTGCGATGCCTGTCATCTCGTTGGCGATGAACCGGTTGTCCGCGTCCTTGGCGAGGAGCCTTTCCGCCGATTCGAGCGTCGCGAAGTGCTGGACCGCGAAGGTCAGTTGCAGTCCGAACAGGACGATCATCCAGGTGACGTAGACCCAGAAGACGCCGAGCGGGATCAGGCCGAGCACGCCGTAGATCGCGCTGTACGGGATCAGCCGCAGGACGTATACGCCGAAGCCCCACTTCGCGAAGCTCCACACCAGCGCCGCGACCCCTGCGCCCCAGAGGGCGGGGCCCGCCTTCACCTTGGCGTTCGGCATCACGAGATAGAGCAGGAACAGGGTCGTCCACGACACGAGAAAGGAAATCACTGGACCCATCGCCGCCAGGGGACCGGATTGGATGTCCTTGAGCAGGGAGAACCGCGTCGTCGTGTAGAGCCCGACCGCCAGCAGCAGGGGGCTCAGCGTCAGCAGCGCCCAATAGTTGATCACCTGGTGCAGGAATCGGCGGCCTTTGGGCACATGCCACATGTGATTGAACGCGGTCTCGATCAGCGCCAGCAGCCGCAACGCCGCCCAGATCACCAGGATTGCGCTGATCAAACCGAGCGACCCCTTGTTGAGGCCCTCGAAGAAGCGGTCGATGATCTGGTCGAGGTAGTCCGTCAGGACGACGTTCTCTTCGGAGTTGTCTGGGTTGGGATACTCGATCTGGGTGAGCCGAAGCTCCTGGTAGACGAGGTTCTTGATCTGCTCGCCCGTATCGCGGTAGCCAGGCATGGCATTGAAGATCAGCACTGCGACAATCGCCAGGGGGACGAGGCCGAAGATGGTGTAATACGAGAGGGCCGCCGCCAGTTGCCCGGCGCGGTTTTTGTTCAGGAGCGTCAGACAGTGGGCCCACAGTTTGTACTGGAAGACGACGAACCGGCCGGCTCGGCCGAGGTTTGCTGCGGGCGTCATCAGGAACTCTCGTAAGGCTTTCATCTTATCTTCTTGAACAGTTCTCCGAGACCCTGCAGAAGTTGGGTTTCGAGCAGCTTCTGGATATCGAGCTGCGGGGCGCTCAACGTGCCGGTCAGGGGCACGGAGATGCGTTTGCTCTCCTGTTCCTGGTCCCCAATTCGTACCGTACGGCCCTCGATAGTGTACGGCAGAAGAACCGTCATGTCGAGTCTTTCATCGAGGCCGATCGCACCGCTGAAGTTGACGGGGTTGTCGCCGACATCGATCTGCATGTTCTCGTATCGCAGCACGCCGTTTTGCAGAGCGAGCTTCGTCGGCTGGATCGTCAGGACCTGGTCGCGCACGGATTCCTTGATGACGCTGAGGATCTTGTTGAGCAGGGAGGCCTGGAGCCGCAGTTGCTCGATCCCGATCGTGCCGTCAAGCTGCATCGATTGCTTGTCGCTGCCCGTCAGTGGAATCGTCAGGGATTGAGTGTCGAAGTTCACAACGCCGCTGACGCCCACCGCGTCGGCGAAGATGGGATTGACGTACTTCAGGAAGTTCTCGGTCATCTCCGGCGTGATCTTGACGCCCTGGACGACCTGGAGCGGACCGGATGTCTTCAAAAGAATCGGCGTGCGACCGAGGTCCGCCTCGGCCGCGAAGCTCAACTTTCCTTCGTTGACGGTCGTTGTGAACGGCTTGATCTGCATCGAGCCCTTCGCGACCTGGACGTCGATCTGCGTCGAGCCGAAGTTCAGGCCCTTGTACGCGGCGCGGTCGAATCCGAACGAGGCGGCGCTGTCGAGGTTCTTGAGGAAACCGTTTGGATCGTCGGCCGGATACGTGCTCGCGAAGTTGAGCGACACCTGTCTCTGGCCTGCGATGTCCAGTGTCTCCGGCATGAAAACGGAGGCAGCCTGCGCAACCGCCGCCCAGTCCAAATCGGCATCGAACTGTCCTTCGAGCCGCGCCGTGTTGCCCTCGCTTGTCTTCTTGACTGCGCCTTTTCGAATCTTCAGTAGCGGGCTGTCCACCTGGACGCGCTCCACGTTGAGGCTCTTGGCGGCCGGATCGATGTAGATATCCAACGCCGCTGTCACTTCCTTCTGTGTGAACGGCTTCTTCTGTGTGTCGGGTGAAATCAGCGTGAAGTCCTGAATGTTCGTCGCGTCCGTAAAGAGCCGGTAGACGCCGTCTCTGCGGGTGAAGGTCAGTTGAGATTGTGCGACGCCGTCCAGGCCCAGTTCCTTGGGGAACGATGCGAACATCACCGCATAGGGCTTCAGGGCTGCCAGGCGAATGTCACGCGCGGAGACCCCGACATTCAATGGAGTTGCGGCGTCCTGCTTGAGCGGAATCGCCGTTTTGGCAACGCGGATCGTGCCGAACCCGGCGGTGGCCGAGAGAGTGTCAACCGTCACGATCTGGTCCTTTGGGTTGAGTCCCAGGGCGAAATCGATGTTTGTCGCCTGCTCAGAGACGCTGTTGCCGTCGGGGGCGATCAAGACGAGCTGCTTGGCGGACAGCGAGCCCGCAGCGCCGACGAGTCCCTCCTCGATCGATACCTTCCCTGTGCTCGACAACTGGCCCGAGATCCCATAGGCGCCGAGGTCGATGAAGGGACCCAGCTCCTTTTGGAGTGAGGCCAGATCGATCTGGGCCTTGTACTGGATCTGTTTGAAGTCCCCGCCGGCGGTCACCTGCGCGAACGGAGCCGAGACATTCAACCCTTCAAGTTGGGAGTTGCCTTTGTCGTCGGTGGACAGCCGCAACGTGGTCAGCAACGGCTTGCTCAGGCTCACTTGCTTGTCGTTCATCCTCCCGGCCAGTCCGGCGACCTGTGTCTCGGCCACAATGGCGGCGCGGCCGCCTTCGGTGGTTGTGCTGATTGTGCCGGTGGCCCGTCCCCCCTGGATCTCCATGCCCTCCTGGACGCCGATGGTATTGGGCATCTGCGACAGGACTTTGGCCAGATCGACGTCGAACTCGCCTTTCAAGTATGACGCGTCGCTCTTGAGCAATTCCGTCATGGATTGCATCGTGGTGGGGAGCCGGCCGGTGGCCGAGAGGGAGGCCCAGTCAGTCTTGACGCTCAGCCGGTCCACCTGGATGCCGTCGTCGGTTTGAGTCACGCCCGCCTGGATATCCAGTTGCGAGGTGCGCACGTTGTCGCCTTTGAGGGCTTCTCCGGTGACGTGAAGGTCCCGGCCGACGACCTTGCCGGTGAGGTTCTCGATACGCCCATCCTGAATTGCCCCGGCGAGATCGGCCGACACGACGCCTTTGGCCTGTACTTCGATGCCGGCCATTTCGAGAAACGGCGAGATCGCGTCAAGATCCAGGTCGTTCACCTCAATGGTGAGATCGCCCGAGGTGCCCTTGAGGCTCCAACCCTGCTGTTTGTCCGGGGTGATCTGGCCTGATGCCTGGATTCGACCCGGGGTCCCGGCTTGCGCGACGACGGAACTGACGGCGAATCGCGAAGTCTGGCCCGCGGGCCTCATGGCGACGGTGGAATCGAAGGAGGCGAGCCGGACCGTTCGGCCGCCGGAGTCGGTCAGTTCCAGGCTGCCGTTGTGGACGGTCAGGTCATTGAGCCCGGCGACGGCGGCCATATCGATCGATACGGGTTCCTCGTCTGTCGACGGCGGCATGTGCCTCAGATCGATGGCGATCTTCGGCTGGTCGATCACCGTGCTGCTCAGGGCCAGATTACCGCCCAACAGGCGGGCGTACCGTGGTCGGGTTGTGATCCGGCCGATATCCACCTGGGCCCATCCGTCCTGGCCTCGGAAACTGAAATCCGCGACCTGTACGCCCTTGAGCCACCCGATGGAGAGATCGCCGATGCCTGCCTGCCCGCCTGCGACTTCGCCGATTTTCGTTCCGAGCCAGCGCGTAAATCCGCGGGATGAGAGCGCGACGGGGGCCAGCAACACGAGCAGGACGATGAAAACGAGTACGCCCGCAATCGCCCACGGCCATTTCCTCGATCGCCTTCGCTGCTTTGGTTCTCGCGTGTCCGCCATATGCCGTTCCCTTCATTCGGCTGCGATTCGTTCAGGACAACTTCAGCCTGCGTACGTTACGTCCACTGGTACGACAGGACGCACCCGATGTTCAAGCCGCTGTAGGGCCCGTTGGGAGGGGGAAGCGTGCGCGGGCCGTTACATCAAGACCACCTCGCGACGACCAAGCATGAAGGGAACGACTGCCGTCGTCCTGGGGCTGGCAGGGCAGGTCAGTCCTTCATGATCTCGTCCGATTTGTGCGTGACGAGCGAATCGACCTTGTCCGAGAATTCCTTGGTGATGTCGTCGATCTGTTTCTTGGCCGTGTTCAGATCGTCCTCGGTGATCTGCTTGTCTTTTTCCTGCTTTTCCAGGGTCTTGTTGCCGTCGCGCCGGATGTTGCGGATGCTGATCTTGGTCTGCTCGCCGGCCTGCTTGGCCTGCTGGACGAGGTGTCTCCTGCGTTCTTCGCTCAGTGGCGGGATGTTCAGGCGGATGAACTTGCCTTCGATGATCGGCGCGATGCTCAGGTCGCTGCTCTTGATCGCCTTCTCGATGTCCTTTACGGACGCGGGGTCGAAGGGCTTGATGACGAGCATGTCCGCCTCGGGGGCCGAGATCGTGGCCAGCGCTTTCATGGGCGTGGGGCTGCCGTAGTATTCGACCTTGATGTGTTCGACGAGCGCCGGAGTGGCGCGTCCGCCCCGGAACGCCTTCAGGTCGTCCTGAAGGACCTCGACCGCCTTCTGCATCTTCGATTTGCTCTCGGAAACGACAGCCAGTGTTGCCATTGCCAGCCCTCACTATTATCGACCACGGATCGTTGACGACGACGAATTCCCTGTTGCGATCCGCCGTCGGTCATCCATTATCAATCAAGGTGCCCACCTGCTCGCCGCAGATGGCCTTCGTGATATTCCCTTTCTTGAAGATGTTCAGGACGATGATCGGGATGTGATTGTCCCGGCACAGGCTGATCGCGGCGTGGTCCATGATTCGCAGGCCCTGCTTCAACACGTCATCGTACGACAGCTTCGTCAACAGTTTTGCATCGGCATTCTTCTTCGGGTCGTCGCTGTAGACCCCGTCCACCTTCGTGGCCTTGATGAGCAGCTCCACATCGAGCTCGGAGGCCCGCAAAGCGGCGCACGTATCCGTTGTGAAGAAGGGATTGCCCGTCCCGCCGGCCAGGATCACGATTCGACCCTGCTCGAAATGCCGCAGGGCCCGCCGGCGGATGAAGGGCTCGCACATCGCGGCCACTTCGATTGCGCTCATGACCCGCGTCGGCTGGCCCAGCTTCTCCAGGGTCTCCTGGAGGGCGCAGGCGTTGATGATCGTGGACAGCATACCCATGTAATCGGCCGTATTGCGAGGGATGCGGCTCTTCTGGGAAAAGGCCTCGCCGCGGATAAAGTTGCCTGCGCCCACGACGATGGCCACCTGGGGCCCGAGCCGGCTGATCTCGACGATTCGTTCCGCCAGGGATTCGAGCGAGGGACCGTCAATGCCGGATTCACCGGGCAGACAGAAACTCTCCCCGGAAAGTTTGAGCAGAACGCGTTTGTACCTACTCTGTCCCATCGATCTACAACCCACCCTTGGCGTGACGCGAGTTCCTTCTCTGCCTCCGGTCTCGAACGACCGGACAGTCGTAAGCGATCAGCCCACCTCGAACCGGACGAACCGCTTGATGGTGGCCTTGCCACCCGCCTGCTTGGCCGCTTCCGCGAGGACCTGCTCGACGCTCTTGCTGTCGTCCTTGACGAACGGCTGCATCAGCAGGCAGTAATCGCTGTAGAACTTCTTCAGCTTGCCCTCCACGATCTTCTCGACCACTTGCGGAGGCTTGTTCTTGACCTGGTCGGCGTAAATCGCCTTTTCTTTCTCGACGGTCTGCGGATCGAGGCTTGCAGGGTCCAAGGCGATCGGCTTGCTCGCCGTAATGTGCATGGCGAAATCCGCAGCGGCCTGCTTAATGGGCTCCGATTGCGCGACTTGCGCGCTGTCCGTCTCGATCAGCAACATGCTGCCGACCTTCTTGTTGAAGTGGACGTAGGAACCGATGAGCCCGGCGCCGTCCAACTGGAACCTCGCGTAGTCGCCGACCTGCATCTTCTCGCCGGTCTTGCTGACGACGTCCGTGAGCACTTCCTGGAAGTTCTTGCCGTTGACGGTGGTCTGGAGGATGGTATCCGCCCCCGGCGTGGCTCCGGCGACCGCGATATACCCGTGGAGTTCCTTTGCCAGGGCGATGAAATCATCGCTCTTGGCGACGAAATCGGTCTCGCAGCAGAGCGTGGCCATCGCGGCGGTCTTGCCGTCCTCGCTTTGCCAGAGGACGACTGCCCCTTCCGATGTTTCACGCTCGGCACGCTTGGCGAGTGTGGCCAGCCCTTTTTTGCGGAGGATCTCCGTAGCCTTGTCCATGTCGCCGTTGGCTTCTTCCAGGGCCTTTTTGCACTCGCCCATGCTTTGACCCGACAACTTCCGCAATTTGACCACTGTTGCCGCCGAAATTTCCGCCATTTGACCGATCTCCTATGCCTTTAGCTGGTCACCCATTGCTCCAGGCTTCATGCGAACCGCTCTCCCCCTCGGGGAACCAAGCCGAGTCCGTTTTCTTCCTACGCTGACTGTTCACCACGTTACGACTGTTTCTGCATCTGTGGCCACATGCCACAAGTCGAGCGTGCACAGGTAATTAGGCGCCGGCAGGCGGCTGAACACCGCCGGTGTCCTGGGGCGTCTCGCTCTCTTCGGCGGCTGCCGGCTCTTCCTCCTCGGCCGGTTCTTCCCCGGCGGAGGGGCTTGCCTCGGAGCCATCCGCACGCGCGGTCGTGGGTCGTCGGGAACGGACCCTGCGAGGTCTGGGCGTCAGTTCCTGCTGGCGAGCGGAAACCATCGTCTTGCCGACCGCGACGGCGTCCGCGAGTTCGTTGAGGATGATCTCAACGGCTCGGATCGAGTCGTCGTTGGCTGGAATGGCCACGTCCACCGTGTCCGGGTCCGAGTCTGTGTCCAGGATGCCCACGGTGGGAATGCCCAACTTGCGGGCCTCCCGCAGAGCCAGGTACTCTTTCTTGGCGTCAACTGCGACGATCGCCGCCGGGAGCCTCGTCATTTTTCGCACGCCGTCGAGGTTGGTGCGGATTTTTCGCATCTCGCGCTTGTATCGCGAGGCTTGCTTCTTACTCTCGGCCTCCATTCGCCCGTCTTGCTCCATGGCCTCGAGCTGTTCGAGACGCTGCAAGCGGGAACGGATGGTCCGAAAATTGGTGAGCATGCCGCCCAGCCACCGCTCGGACACAAAATGCATGCCGCAGCGGTTGGCAGACGCTTCGACGGCCTTCTGGGCCTGCCGTTTGGTGCCCACAAAGACCACGTCGCCGCCGGACGATACGATCTCCGCAAGCAACTTCTTGGCGATCAGGACGCCTTTGAGAGTCTGCTTGACGTCGATGACATGTATATTGCCCCGCTTTGCGAAGATGAAGGGAGCCATCTTCGGATTCCAGCGGCTTACGCCGTGTCCGAAGTGTACTCCCGCGTTGATGAGTTCCCTAGCCAACTGCTTAGCCACAAATACCTCCAAAACACGTCTGACCGTTCTTTGAACGCAGAAACAAACCGTGAAATTATAACTGTTTAACGAAATGCCGACGGCGTGTCAAGCGTTTTATCCCGATAATTTGTCGGCGGATTGACGCGACGCTGGAATCCGGCGGAGCGTAAGAATACCCCTTCCGACCGCCCAAGCCATGAAGAACCCCCTTCACTCCCGTTGGGAAGGGGGCCTTCCGTGGGGTCGGCAATGGCTCTATCTCTCGGCGAGGGCTCTCACCCCATGTGGCTTATTGTTTTTGTCGCCACGCCGTGATACCAGACTGTCATCAGGATATTCGCCTCGGTCTTCTTGCCTTGGACCTCCCCCGTTGTGGTGTTCGTCATCTTGATGACGACGCCGGGATTGTCTTTGAGCCACTGGGTGATCTGTTCGTCGAGAAAGTCGATCGCGCCGGGATGCAGTTTGGTGAAGAACGTCTTGCAGCCGGTGACTCGTTCGGGAAGGCCCGCTGCGGGCATTGGACGCGCCGGCAGGGGTCTCGGCGCTGCCGTCGGAGTCGCAGGCCTGACCGGACCGGACGCTGCCGGCGGTGTTACTGCCGGAGGCGTCACGGCAGACGCCGGTGGGACGGTGACGCCGCCGAGGTTCAGGGGGGCACGCGAGACAGGGGCGGGTCCGGTTGTGGCGTGGTTCTCCGTTGGCGATGTTTTGCCGGCGGCGCCCTCCTGGGGGATAGGCGTGTTGCCCGTGTTGGGCTGGGGTCCGTTGGTGCCCACGTTGTCCATGTCCAGTCCTCCATACAAGTCAGGTCGATGTTCGTAAGTCGCCGATTACGCTGTCGAGTCTGTCCCTGGCGCCGAGCTAACGGCAGCATGGACAGCCCGAATTCCTGCTGTTGATGGACTGTAGAATCCCTGTCGCGAGAGAATCCTACGCCGGGGGTTTTGCGGCGTCGCCCGGAGCTGGCGGCGGCGGTGATTGACCCGGCTCTTTCGGGGCCTCCTGGGGTTTCGGTTGATCGCTCTGAGCGGGAGGCTTCTGGGCCTCGGCTTCCGCCTTGGCCTCCTTCGCTTCTGCTTCTGTTTTGGCTTTCTGAGCTTCGGCTTTTGCTTGTGTGGCCTCAGCCTCTGCCTTCGTCTTGGCGGCCTCGGCTTCCGTCTTGGCCTTGGTGGCGTTCTCCGCCTCGGTCTTGGCCTGTTGCGCTTCCGCAGTGGCCTTCTGGGTCTCTGCCTGAGCCTGTTCGGCCTTGGTGTTCAGTTGTGCCATCTTGATCTTGGTCTGTTCGAGCTCCGCCTCCAGGTTCTCGACCTGCTGACTGGTCTGAATGGCGTCAATCCGGGCTGCATTCCGGGTGGCCTGAACCTCCTGGCGGGTGGACAGGTCGTCCCGACGCTGCTGCTCGTCCTCGCGGGCCTTCGTGCCCAGCGGGTCCAGGACCGCTTCCGGGAGGCTCTGCGTCATCGGAGAGGAGTGGCGTTCCCTCATCTCCTCGACCATTTCCTGGTTCGACCTGCCGCCGGTGGAAATGCTCGGCGTGAGGATGAAGATCACCTCGGTGGCCCGTTCCTCAAAATCCCGACCGGAGAAGAGCAGGTTCAGAATCGGGATGTCCTTCAGGATGGGCACGCCACGAATCACATCGCGTTTCTCGGATTTGCGGATGCCGCCGATGACGAGGCTCTCGCCGAGCCGGATGCGGTTGTCCTTGTTGGTGATCGTGCGCTCGGTCACAACGGGGTTCTGCTTGATGCCTTCCGGCGTCAGATACGAAGCGATCTGGGCCGTGGTTTTGAGGCCGATGTAGCCGTCGGCGTAGACGTGAGGCGTGATCTCGAGCGAGTCGATGATCTCATAGTATTCGAGCTGGGTCCGGAGGATCACCTCGCCGCCGAATCCGCCGGATTGAACCGTCACCTCCTGGAGAGGCTGGTGCTGTTTGGATTGGATCTTGGCGGTTTCTCCGTTCACGACTTCAAGGCTCGGGTTCATCAGGATCTTGAGATAGCCTCGGGAAACGAGGATATCCACCAGGGCCATGAAGTTGTCCTCCTGGACGCCGATTTTCAGACCGAACTTGGCCCTTGCGGAATCCCGTAGTTCGGCTCCGGGGAACGCGATGAAGTCGTTGTCTTCTTCCCCGGTCAGTTTGATCCCTTCGCCGAAGAGGTTCTGGATCTCCATGGACGTTTCGCGGTCCACGGTCATGTCCGCGTACAACTCGGACACCAGGCAGTCGATGCGAACCTGGATGGGCGGGATGTCCGCTTCTTTCAAAATCTCGATGACGGCGTCGATGTCCTTCTCCAGCGGGCATCGGACAATGAGCTGATTGGACGCGGGGCTGCTCGAAACCGTATAATCGGCAATGGTTGTGCTTACACCCTTCTCGTTGAACAGCTTCGTGGCGAACTGCTCGGTGACGAGGGTCTTCATCTCGTCTGCGGTGTGATACTGGCAGAAATAAATCAGCTTCCACTCTTCGCCCCCGCCGACGACCTGCTTGATCTTCTTTGGAGGGGACTTGTAGATGGCGGGCCCTTGGAGGTTGGGATCCGGGATTGTCTCGATCCGGCTGAGATCTCGCAGAATGTTCTGTGCTTCGATCGCCGTGACGCGCTCGTCAGGCCAATCGTGACAACCCGTCAAACCGATGAGCGAGAAGGCGGCAAGAGCCACGCACAGTCTCCCACCCTGGCTGGTTTTGTGGCTGTGAATCTTCATAAGCCTTTACCGGTTGTTCCTGTCCAAGTACCCCGAAGCTCCATCTTTGTTTTGTCTACCCCTGGAATCTCCTTTCCGCGAAGGGAGACGATGGCAACTACCATTTTATTGCACTGTTCCTTATCGTCAAGGTCATTTTGATTGGATTAACAAAAATGCGGTCCCAGAAATTTGCCCATATTAATGTGGTGAACGAACGGCGTTCTCGTGGTATGGTACCGCGATATGACGAAGAAAAAGACAAATCCGGTAACGGTCGGCTTCGTGGCGCTGGGCTGTCCCAAGAACATGGTGGACAGCGAACGGATGCTGGCCGAGATCGTGCAGGCGGGATTCCTTCTCGCGGCCGAACCCGAGCAGGCCGACGTGGTGATCGTCAACACGTGCGGCTTCATCGAGCCGGCCCGGATCGAATCCCTCGAGGCCGCCCGGCAGGCCATCGCGAACAAAAAGAGGGGAAATGTGCGAAAGGTGATCGTGACAGGCTGCCTGTCGCAGCGTCTTGGCGAGCGGTTGCTCGAGGAGGCCGCCGGCATCGATGCGGTCGTCGGCCTGGAATACCGTGACGCCATCGTTCGCGTGATTCGCGACGTGCTCGCATCGGATCGTCCCGTGGTCCGCCACAGCCCCGTGTCCCGCACGGTCTTCGACGACCGCGAGCGACTGCGGATCGGGCCGTCCCACTGGGCCTATCTTCGCATCAGCGAAGGATGCAGCCATCGCTGCTCGTTCTGCACGATTCCATCCATCCGGGGTCCATTTCGCAGCAAACTCCCGGAAGCCGTCCTCGATGAGGCGAAGGAACTCGTGACGGCGGGGGCCGTGGAGCTGAACGTCATCGGCCAGGACACGACGATGTACGGCCGGGACCTCAAGCTTGCCGGCGGACTTGCCGGAATCCTGCGCCAAATGGAGGAGATTTCCGGACTTTCCTGGGTTCGCCTTCTATACGCCTATCCCACAGGGATTGACGACGAACTCATCGAGACAATCGCCGCCAGCCGCAAAATCGTTCACTATCTCGACATCCCGATCCAGCACGCCAGCGACCGCATCCTCAAGGCGATGCGCAGGCCGGATACGAGAGACGCCCTCTATCGCCTCGTGGAGAAGCTGCGAACCGCTATGTCCGATATTGTCCTGCGGACAACGGTTATCGTGGGCTTTCCGGGGGAAACGCAGGGCGATTTCGACGAACTGATCGAGTTCGTGCGGTGGGCGAAGTTCGACGCGCTCGGCGCGTTCACGTACTTTCCCGAGGCCGGGACGCCGGCGGCCGAGATGCCGGACCAGATTCCCGACGAGGTCAAGCAGGCCCGTCTCGACGAACTCATGCTCGCGCAGCAGGGGATCGCGTTCGCCGTCAACGAGTCCCGGATCGGCGGCAGGCTCACCTGCCTCGTGGACTCGCGGGACGCCGGTTCGGGACGCGGCGCCAAGCGTCGTTCCCCTCCTGTGGGCAGGGGACGTTTCTACGGGCAGGCCCCGGACATCGACGGCATCTGCATCGTCAAGGGCTGCTCGGGCCGGCCGGGACAGTTCGTGGATGTCGAGGTCGTCGGGACACAGGATTATGATTTGCTCGTCCGGCAACTTTGATATTGAAGCGGTCGCCAAGCGCATGTAAACTCTCCGCCATGTGGAAACATGTTCCGAACATGCTGACGTTTTTGCGGCTGGGACTGACGATCGTCTTTCTATGGATGATCCTCCACTCGCCGCAGGTGACCAATCGTCCGTTTTTCCTGGACATTGCGTTTGTTCTATTCATTATCGCAGGGCTCTCAGACATCGTCGACGGCCACATCGCTCGACGGTTTAACGCGACCACGAAGTTCGGACGCATGATCGACCCGTTCGTGGATAAGATCCTGGTGTGCGGGGCCTTTACGTGCTTCGCCATCGTGGGGATGCCGAAGCTCTTCGATTGGGGGCCTGGGACGCTGGCGGTTGTCCACTGGGGCGTTCTGGCGATTCTCGTCGTGAGAGAGGCCTATGTCACGATCCTTCGCCAGATGGCTGAGGCGCACGGCGTCAATTTCGGGGCCGTCGCCGCCGGCAAGATCAAGATGTTCCTCCAATCCTTCGCGATTGGGACTGTGCTGATCAAGACGGCGCACGTGCAAACCGCCGAGTGGGGCAACTGGTTCACCATCATCACATTCCTGGCCATGATCGCCATGACCATTTTCTCGGGGCTCCAGGCCACGAGACGCACCAGAACGCAGCAAGTCACAGCAGCCTGACTGGAATAGGAGCCTGTATGAGCACGTCGTTGTCGCAGCGAATTGGATTGGTATTGATTTGCGCCGTTGTGTGTCTGTCGCTGTTGCCTGCGGTCTCGCGGGCAGGCGGCGAGGAGGAATTCCTGCCGCAGCTTCCCGAAGGGAAAACCTGGCAGCTCATCTGGAACGACGAGTTTGACGGCAGCGCAGTGGACCAGTCCAAGTGGGACGTGCTTGGCGATTTTCAGCGGCGGGACGGGTTCTGGGTCAAGGATGACGTCTATATCGATGGCCGGGGCAACCTGATCCTGCGAACGAAGAAGGACGGAGACCGCTATACCTGCGGGGCTGCTCGCACGCGAGGCAAATTCGAGCACGCCTACGGCTACTGGGTCTGCCGGTGCAAGCTCCCGAAGGAGCAAGGGCACTGGCCCGCCTTCTGGCTCCATGCCGACACGGTGGGCCGGATCGGCGACGCCGGACGCGACGGGACCGAGATCGACATCATGGAGAAGCCCTGGCGCGAGGACCGCATCACGCAGAACCTGCACTGGGATGGCTACGGCAAGGAGCATCAGCATGTCGGCACGACGTTCGATGTCCCCGGTCTGAGCGAGGGCTTCCACACCTTCGGTCTGCACTGGACGCCCGATGAGTACGTGTTCTACGTCGATGGCAAAGAGACCTGGCGCACTCACGGGGGCGGCGTCTCCCAGACCCCGGGCTACGCCAAGCTCACTGAGGAGATCGGCGCCTGGGGCGGCGACATCGCCCAGGCCAATCTGCCCGACTATTTCATCGTGGACTACGTCCGCGTGTACGACCTGGCCGGCGGGGCGGCCTACGCCCCGGACTATGAGAAGAAGGCTCTGATCTGTCAGGCGGCGAACGTTCGCCCGTCCCCGCAGCAACGGGCCTGGCAGAAGCTGGAGTTCATCGCCTTCATCCACTATACCGTGAACGCCTTCACGGACAAAGAGTGGGGCGAGGGGACCGAGGACCCGGCGATCTTCAACCCGACCGAGCTCGACACACGCCAGTGGGTGCAGACCTGCAAAGACGCCGGCATGAAGATGATCATCCTCACGGCCAAGCACCACGACGGTTTCTGCCTGTGGCCCAGCAAGTACACGGAGCATTCGGTCAAGAACAGCCCCTACATAAACGGCCAGGGCGACATCGTTGGCGAGTTGGCCCAGGCTTGCCGGGAGGCGGGATTGAAGCTCGGACTCTATCTGTCCCCCTGGGACCGGCACGAACCCACCTACGGCGATACGAAGGGCTACAACGAGTTCTACAAAAACCAGCTCCGCGAGATCCTGGGCAACTACGGCGAGATTGCCGAGGTCTGGTTCGACGGTGCCAAGGGCGAAAACGCCAAGGATATGGAGTACGACTGGCCGGGCTACTACGCCATCGTCCGCGAGCTCCAGCCCAACGCGGTGATCTTCGGTCACGATATCCGCTGGGTGGGCAACGAGTCGGGTTACGCCCGCCAGAGCGAGTGGAGTGTGGTCAACAATAGCGGAGTCAACGCCATGGCCAAGGATCTCGGTAGTCTCCAGGCCCTCGGCGCAGGCGACCGGCTCATCTGGTACCCCGCGGAGACCGACGTCTCGATTCGTCCGGGCTGGTTCTACCACGCCGGCCAGGACGACGAGGTCAAATCCGTCGAGAAACTGCTCGACATCTACTTCAGTTCCGTCGGCTACAACAGCGTGCTGTTGCTGAACCTGCCGCCGGACAAGAGAGGTTTGATCCACGAGAACGATGTGCAGCGGCTCCGCGAATTCCGCAAGGCGCTCGACGCGATCTTCGACGAAAACCTCGCCGCAGGGGCCAAAGCGACCGCGTCGCACGTCAAGGGCAACGACCCGGCTTTCGCAGCCGACAAGATCGCCGACGGCGACCCGGAAACCTACTGGGCCACGGATGATTGGACCACTGCCGCCACGGTCGATATCGATCTGGGCAGGGAATGCACGTTCAATGTCGCTGAGCTGGCGGAACACATCGCGAGCGGCCAGCGAATCTCGGAGTTCTATCTGGAAGCCCTTACGAGTTCCGGCTGGAAGGAATTCGCCCGCGGCACGACGGTCGGCTACAAGCGGCTGTTCCGCTTCGAGCCGGTGACCGCGTCGAAAGTGCGTCTGCAAATCCTCGACGCAAGGGTCTGCCCGACGGTCTCAGGACTCGGCCTCTACTTCGCGCCGCCCATCAAGGAAATGCTTTGAATTGGTTTCGGATTTCGAACTTCGAATTTCGGATTTTCCCGCCGGGGATGGCGGTTGTCATCGTCCGGCCTTGGCGTCGTACTGATCGATGAACTCGCCGGTCACGGCGTCCGGGTCCAGGCCGATCAGCGAGAAGAGTTCCGCCTGCAAGTCGAAGATCGCCGCGTCGATTCTCTCGATTTCCGCGAAGTCGATTCCCGAGGCCTTCCGCCGGGCGGCGTTTCGCCTGTGCGCCTCGTCGAGCCGTTCCTGCAGCGGCACGATCTGGTCGTGCATCGCCCGCTTGTCGGCGTAGTAGACCAGTTTCTCCTCCCACGTCAACGGCATATCCTGCGGGTCCACGATCGCGGTGTAGCGGTGCTTGCGGATTGCCTGCGCCAGGACGGGGTAGGCGTCCTTCAGGTAGGCGCAGGCCGCGTCCTCGTGCTGAATGCCGCCGTGCTGTTCCTTGAGCTTTCGCCACCGGGCCTTGTCGTCCTCCGTCACGACCTGCTGGAACCGGCTGAAATCCTCCAGCGGGAATTCGCACACGCGGAAGATGTCGTGCAGCAGGCACGCCCGCTCGACGAGGGCCACGTTGACGGGAATCTGGTTTTCCGCGAGCTTCCGGGCCAGGAAAACCCCCAGCTTGGTGACCGCCTTGCTGTGTTTGACGATGTGCACCGGGACGTGACACGCCTGCAACAACTCCAGGCACTCCTCTCGACTTGGAAGCGGATTGGCCCGCATGGCAAAGACTCCGATTGTCTCATAACCCGGAGATGGCGGCATGGCCGCGTCGCCGGTCACAGATGCAGTTCGATCCTGTCGCGCGTTTGTGCCCATCCTACGACGCGCAGGGGCAGGATTCAAGAAATTCCCGGTTTCGTCGCCGGCGAAAGATCGTCCGGTTTGCGTTTAGGCATTGCATCCCGGTCGTGTATTTGCTAAACTGGCATCATTGAGGAGTATACGATGTTGTCGCTTGTGGTTTAGACAGGGGGCGAGCCACAAGATGCTGACGTTGAGGAAAGATCGGAGGTTCTGATGAAGTGAGGTGGGTCGAGCAAAAACCGGAAACGGGAAATGCGGCAGATCCCCTTGTTGCCAGTCACGTCTGTGTATCATCCCGTAACAACTCTGAAGGAGGACTGTCATGTGGAGAAGGTTGTCTTGTCCGGTTGTCTTGCTTGTATTGATTGCCGGTGGCATCAGTCAGGCGGGTGTTCAGAAGTGGGAATCGGTGGTGCGCGAGGCCAATCCGCTCCACTGGTACCGGTTCAATGAAGCGTCCGGTACGACGACGGCGAACGACATGGGCAGCGCCGGGCGAAACGGGGAGTATCGGAGCCTCGTGGAATTGGCCCAACCGGGGTGCCTCGGGGCCGGAGAAGCGGTGCGTTTCGAAGCCGGCGGCCAAACCGATGTCATGTACACGCAAGGGGGCAACGTCCCTGGCGCGGAGTGGACCGCCGAGTTCGTCATCATGAAGATGAGCGCCACGGCGGCTCAGGCCCTGTGCGATAGTTCGACCTATTCCCTGCGTCTGGTCGGTTACGATTCGGCCGAGGAGTTCGGATACACCTCGTACGGCGTGATCGACGCACGATTTACCGCCGTCGCGGGCGGCAACCTCGTGGCTCCGGTCGAACAGTGGATCCACGTAGTCTATCGCCGGAGCGGCAGCGCAATCGACCTGTTCATCAACGGCGTGCTCGTGGGAACTGGCGCCACGCTGGTGGATTGCCCGATCGACAGTTTCGGTGGCCGTGCGGCAGGGGATTCGGACGGCATGAACGGCTTCATGGACGAGGCGGTCATCTATGATCGCGCCCTGACGGACGCTGAGATTGTTGTTCACGCCGCAGCGCCCTTTGTCACGGACGTCGGTGCGATCATCGTCCAGCCCGTGGACGGCGCCGTCGATGTGCCGCGAGACACGACTCTCAGTTGGATCGCAGGCACGATCGCTCAGACTCACGATGTATACCTCGGGATGGCGTTCGACGACGTCAATGTCGCCAGCGCATCCGATCCGAGAGGCGTCCTGGTCAGCCAGGGACAGGCGGACACCACGTACGATTCCGAAAGTGGCCTCGAATACGGCCAGACCTATTACTGGCGGATCGACGAGGTCAACGGAGCCCCGGATTACACGGTCTTCAAAGGCGACATCTGGAGCTTCACGGTCGAGCCGTACGCCTATCCGATTACGAGCCTGACGGTCGAGGCCTCCAATGAGCAGCCTGCCTCGCCTGCGATCCGGACTATCGACGGTTCCGGCCTCGACGAGTTCGATCAGCACTCCACGGATACCAAGCATATGTGGTCCGCCTCGGGCGTGCCGGCTTGGATTCAGTTCACATTTGAGAAGGAATACAAGCTCCACGAACTCTGGGTCTGGAATGCCAACTCGGATCTCGAACTCTTCCTCGGGTTTGGCGCCAAGGATGTCACGATCGAGTACTCCACCGACGGCGAGACCTGGGCTCTGTTGGAGGGCGTACCCGAATTCGCACAGGGAACCAGTCAGCCGACCTACACCGCCAACAACATCATCGATCTCGGCGGTGTGATGGCGAAATACGTCAAGCTGACGATCCACGACAACTGGGGCAGCACCGCGCTGGCCAGCCTCAGCGAGGTGCGGTTCTTTTACACGCCGGTGCAGGCATTCGATCCCGATCCGGCGGTCGGAACCACGGAAGTTGACCTCGACCCCGTGCTGAACTGGCGGCCCGGTCGCGAGGCCGTCTCGCACGAGGTCTACCTCGGCGTTGACGCCAACGCGGTCGCCGAAGGCGCCGTGGCGGCCGAGACCGTGACGGACCACCGCTACGCGCCTGCGTCCCTGGACTTTGGGACTACGTACTACTGGAAGGTCGACGAAGTGGGTGACGCGGGGACCTATGCAGGCGCATTGTGGGATTTCACGACCCTGGAGTTTGCCCCGATCGACGATTTCGAGAGCTACACGGACGACATGGAGGCCCAGACGACCATCTGGAATACCTGGATCGACGGCATGACCACCGGCGCCAGCGGCTCGCAGGTCGGATACGACAACTCGCCGTTTGCCGAGACGACCATTGTCCACGGCGGCGCGCAGTCCATGCCTTTGGCATACGACAACGACGGGACGTTCCGCGAAGGTACGGAATTCGAGAAAACGGGCGTGCCGTTCTACAGCGAAGCCGAGCGAGAATTCGATCCGGTGCAGAACTGGACGCGCAACGGCGCCGACGCGATGTGCCTGTGGGTACGAGGCAACGCGGCGAAATTCGTCGAAACCGCGCCCGGCCAGTATACGATCAGCTCCAATACCGCGGACATCTGGGGCACCGCCGACAATTTCCGCTTCGTATACAAGCGGCTCAGCGGCGACGGGTCGATCTCCGCGAAGGTCCTCAGCATCACCGGCGGTTCAACTACCTGGGCCAAGCCCGGCGTGATGATCCGCGAGAGCCTGGACCCCGCATCCGCGTACGCACTCATGCACCCGACTCCGGACGGCCGTCGGGCCTTCCAGAATCGTCCAACCACCGGCGCCAACGCTGTCTCAGCCCATAGCAACACCGGTGCGATCACCTTCCCGGTCTGGGTGAAAGTGGAACGAAAGGGCAACCAGATCACCGCCTATTACTCGCTCGACGGAACGACCTGGACCAGGCAGCCCGACACGGAGAACACCGGCACCGACAACTCGCCCAACCCGCAGACCGTCGGCATGGACGCCAGCACGTACATCGGTCTGGCGGTGACCAGCAACAACGCTGTCGGCGGTTTCTGTTTCGCCGAGTTCACCGACGTCGTCACGACGGGCAACGTTACCGGCGACTGGATCGTTGCCGACGTGGGCGACAATCCGGGCAACGACGCGGCGCCGATGTACGTCACCCTCTCGGACAGCGCCGGCAAGAGCGCCACGGCGACCAACGCCGACATCGTTACGTCGGTCGACTGGACCCGATGGGTGATCCCGATGAGCGACTTTGCGGGCGTCAATTTCAGCAAGGTCGAGAAAATGGCCATTACCATCGGCGACAAGAACGCCGCCACGGCAGGTGGCAGCGGCATCGTCTACATCGACGATATCGGCTTCGGACACGCGGCCGAATAGCACGGCTGATGTACGATACCGTATGACATCCAGGCGGGGCCCGCGTTGCAGGACGAAGGCCCCGCCTTCTTTCTGCGCGAATGCGCCTCCGTCGAACGCGGATCAGGTTCGCACGCCGTGCTCGCGGCGATGCGTCACCTTCTCCCCGCAGGAAGACATGCCCTGCCCTGTGGCGCCGTCATCTCCCGATGCGCGCGCCGTGGCCGGGAGCGGGCCAGCCGCGATGGGTGCGTTTGAGGTCTTCGATGCCCTCCGTCGTCTGCGGCGTGGGCTGTTGCCATGTGGTGAAGTCCCGGAAGAGCTTGAGCGTCTCGACGCTCCATTTCCACGTCTCGGCGTGGCCGTCGGCGAAGCCGAAGCTGCTGCGGGCGCCGTGCCAGACCACGATGGGGTCCGACCATTTCGTCGCGTTGACGCCCCCGGTTGGATCGATTACCCAGGCGTTGATGTTGTAGCCGCGAGGGTCGTTCTCTTCGAGCAGCACATACGCCTCGGCCGGCCTGGCATCTGGGTCAGACGCAGGACGTTCTTCCAGTTGGCGGTGCCGCCGGGTTTGTCCTTGGCCCACCAGCCGTTCAGGCTGTCCGGCATGGAATAGCTGCGGAAGTTCTTGCCCACGCTCTTGTCGCTCGGGCAATGATAGCAGGCCACGCTCTTGGTGTACGGGTAGAGCGTCCCCCGCTCGATGCCCTCGTATCGTTGCTCCAGCGTGGCGTTGAAGTAGTCGGATACGGACGCGGACCCGTCGACCTGCCAAGGGGCCCACGCCCAATCGCAGGGACTGCCCCAGTTGCTACTGTTGTAGTTCCACGAACCGCAGATCCGATCCTCGTTGTCGGTGGCGTAGGCGTACCAGGCTGTCGTCAGCGTCCGCAGGTTGGCCTGGCACTTTATCGTCTTGGCCGCTTCCTTCGCCCGCGACAGGGCGGGCATGAGGATGGCCATCAGAATCGCGATGACCGCGATCACGACCAACAGCTCGATCAGCGTAAAAGCTCTCTTTCTCCGGCGGCGCATAATGCAGTTCCTTCATCCGACGTTTGCTTTGTCTCAAGTCCGCTCGATTGTACCACGGTTCGCCCAAGAACGATAATCTATCGAGTTCTACTGCCCGGGGGGGGCCACTGCTTCAGATCGTCGGCGTTGTCGCTCAAATACCAGTTGGTTAGGCTCACACTCGCGGCCGTCGGATTGTACAGTTCGATCCAGTCGGCACCCTGCGTTCCATCGGCCATGAACTCGTTGATTTGCAGCATCGTACCGGGAGCCGGATCGTCCTGCCCCGGCGAACCGCCGATGTACGTGCTCGCCCGCCAGTTGTCGGGCCAGTTCAACGAACCTTCCGGCTCCTCGGGCAGGGCCGAATCCAGCGGAACGAGCGAATGCCCTGCGCCGTCGGCCGAGGGCGGCCAGCCGCGACCGTCGTCGTACTCGAACTCAGAGATCGTCCCATTCCAGGCATCGACCAGCGAAACACGCTCGCCTTCGTTGGCCAGCTTGCCGACGTACTCGCCCGCGACGAGGTCGGCGAGGGCCGAGCCGTAGCGGGAGCCGAACGCCTGTTTGTTCCTGACGACGAGGACGAACTGGCCTGGATCGAGGCTTTGAATGTCGCCCGCTGCGAAATCGAACGTCACGCCGCCGTCGAAGCAAACGCTACTCAGGTCGAGTGTCTTGTCGCCTGTGTTCTTGAGCTCGATGAACTCGAATTCGTCGTTGTCGATCCCAGCGTCCATCGCAGGCGGGTTGTACATCAGCTCGGTGATTCGCAGGTCCGCCAGGACGCCCGCCGCGACCGGATCGCCCGCGGTGAACTGCACGGGATTGGACCAATGGCTCCACCGACCCGTGTTGTCCTTCATCCGGCAGCGGACGCGATAGGTCCGTCCAGGCCGGACGGCCGTCGCGGGAATCCGGATGTCGCTGTTGAACGTCGTGATCTCGTCGCTCTCCCAGGCGGCATCGATTTCGTATTTGCCGGGCTCCTTGCGCACGACGGGAGACGGGATCGGGTCGGGCGGCTCGGCCTGTTCTGTCTTCTCGCCGAACAGACGCACGTCGATGTAGCAGTCGCTGCTGCCGGAGATCGAGGAGTTCAGGACCTGGATGGCAATGACGTTCCTGCCCTGGACGAGCCAGGTGTGAGGATCGCCGAGGTCGTATGTAACGAAATCGTTGTTCTCGATCGAGTTGGAGGCCTTGGCCGTGCAGGCGAGGTCCTCGCCGGGGACGTTGTTCCGATAGGCGAGGATGCCGTTGATCCACAGGTTCACACCGTCGTCGAACTGGATGTCGAGGATTAACTGGTCGATGGCGTCGAGGTTGGCCACATCGAACGTCTTGCGGAGATAGACGGACGTGTAGTTGCCCTGCATATCGCCCAGAATCGTATTGATGAAGTCCTCGCCATAACCGATGGCGGCCTGGCCCGAGAACCAGGAGGAATCGTCGAAACCGAGTTCACGCCAGGCGCCCTGCGTAGCGGAAGGCTCTGCCATGCCCTTGAAGTATCTCCACGTCGCGCCCTCGGGCACGATAACGACGGCGTCGCCGCCATCCTGCGTCGCGGCCTGCGAGCCCGCCGCAACCTCGGCGATCCGCCATTTCATCGCGGTGAACGTGTCGGCGCCCTGCGGGTCTGCGAAGGCCGACGTGGCGAAGGTCAGTGAATTGATCGGAAATCCCGCGGGTGCGGTGGTTGTCACTACAGGCGTGCCCGGGATGGCTTCATCCGCGGCCCTGCTGGCGAGATAGCTCACCCGCTCGGCCACATAGTCCTTCATCACCTGAACCATGCCCTCGAAGCTCCGTTCATAACCGCGATTCGCGGCCTCTTCGTAGAATCGCCCCTGGCCCGCCTTGGAGTTGGCCGGTTGATTGATGTATGTTGGGTAGGCGGCGTCGTCGAGAGCCCAATGGTAGTCCCACATGCAGCGGTCCGCATCGACCATCGAGAGACCGCCGGCAGGGTCGTCGATGATCGCGGCGTATTCGTCGATCAACTGGTTGGCCTGATCGACATTGAACAGCAGGTCGATGACCTCCCGCAGACGGTTTCTGTTCTCGATGTCGATGGAGCTGTGATTGAGCGCCCCGGCCCGGCGGAATGGGTCGCTGGGGTCGTCGCTGCCATAGTAGGTCGTCCAGGTGAGGTCGAGGTCCCACGGGAGCTGCCACCATTGATTCGTCTCGGGATGGTGGTAGAGGAACCAGTTTTTCTCGGTGATGTCGCCGTGATGGACCGCCTGATAGACGGCGTAATACGCGAAGTAGGCGTCGAGATTCACGTTCTGACGCCACCACTGCTCGTTGGCGCCCGGATAGCGACCGACGAATTGGTAGAGGTCCGACCAGTCGGAGGGCTGCGTAGGCCCCTGGTTGTTCTGCTCGTCGGTGCCGTCGTCCATCTTGTAGAGGTTGCCGTCGGGCAGGCCATGCTCGTCGAGAAACCGGCCATCCATCTGCTCGATGGTCATGTAGAGGCCCCAGAAGTCGCCGTCGTACTGCGTGCCCTGGGTTGTGATCGGCGGATGGGCGGCGTTCAACGCGCCGTCTTCGAACGGCTCGTCGATGATTCGAAAGTGCACGTAGTTTGTCTTCGACGCCGGACAGCCCGCCAGGTTGAACAAGCGAAACGAGAGGGCCTCGAACATCCCCTGTTCGCCGCGTTGCCCGAAGCTGCCCTGCTGGATGCAGGCGGAGAAGTTCAGCTTGTCCCACTTCGTATCGTACGGATTGCCGTAGTCATCGCGAGCCTGGAAGTAATGACCCCGGTTGAAATCCATCTTCCACATCGACTTGCCCATCGCGTACCGCCAGACGCCGCCTCGAGCGCGGTAACGAATGTGGTCGTAGACCTCGCCGTCGTAGACCAGGGTCCCATACCAGAGGTAGTCGCTGCCGCCGTACTTCGCCAGCCAGGTGCAGTCCTCCACGTCGGTTTTCTTGCTGATAAGGTGGTAGACAGGCAGGCTCCGCATGACCTCCGCAGGGAACTCGATCTCGGATGTGACGTCAGGCCGCACAGCCCCTCGCCAGGCCGGCACGCCGTCGTAGACAAAGTACGCAAAGTTCGGTTGCGGATCGTCCGAATACGGCGCGACCCGGGAGGCATCGAGACCGTCGACTGCGACGATCCGATAGCGAACGAGATCGCGGTGCGTCTGCACGTCGGCAGGCACCTGCGCGCTGTATATGTCGTCGCCGGCCCGGGCATCGCCCGCCAGTCCATCGTCGCACATCGCAATGTCGATCCACCCCTGAGCGTACTGGCCGTCCGTCCGGGCGACGTATGCGCCGGGCGCCACGATCTGGTAATACAGCGTGACGCCGGCGACGCGGTCGTCGTCGGTGATCTTCGCGGTGACGGTGACGACCTCGCCGCTTCGGGGCTGCCTCGGCGTGTGCTTCACCTGTCGAATGTGCGGTGGGAGATTCTCGACTGTCACGCCGGTGTTGGCCCCGGCCGGCGTCGGATACGCCGATTTCCAACTGCCGCCCAGGTCATTGTCGGTTCTTGGGTTCATCAACTGGAGCGACGGCCCCCGGCCCGGCGAGGTCGCGGACGCCGGATCGCCCACCGTCGGCCACGGGAACCCGAGCTGATAATCGACCTCATCCACGATCGTTCCGGACGCATCGCACAGGACCACCCACTCGCCGTCGCCGTCCAGGGCCCCGCCATAAGGCCCGAACACCAGTTCATCCGGCATTGCGACCCGCACCGTCCCGAACTTGGCCTTCAACTGCTCGCGGTTCTGTGCGACGACGAGATATTCGCCGGCGGCCAGTGTCGTATCGGCCGGGAAGGTATAGAACACCCCTTCCGTGAACGACCACCCGGAAAGATCCACAGCCTCTGTCCCACAGTTGTGCAGCTCGACGAACTCCGCCAGTTCGGTCTTGACGTCGGGGTTCGTGTGCAGCTCGTTGATGACGACCGAGGCCTCGGCTTCGCTTGCGAACAGGCAGACCATCGCCGCAACAATCACGATGTGCGGGTATCGATTCGCTGTGTACACGTTTCGTCCTCTTCCATACCAAGACAGCTTGCCTTGTGGCGGGTCGCACGAGGTGTACCGCGACCCGGATTGCTGCGGGACCGCCCCCGCGTCGCCAGATATCATTCTATCCGATCCAGCCTCCGCAAGTCAAGGCGGGCGCGACCTCGCTACCCTTCTGGCCTGTGCTGTCTCGGCTGATCCTCTCCGCGCCTCCGAGCTACAGGTACAGCTTCTCCTACTCCTGTGATTTGAGTCTGAACAGGGCGGTTTCGCGGGCGAGAACCTGGCTGGCGGTGTCCACGATCTTCGTCTCCACGTAGTAGAATCCCGGGGCCGCGCCGGTGCTGTCCCAGGTGGCGGCATACGACGCCGAGCCGACCAGACCGCTCAGATTGTCCAGCAGCAGGCCCGCGACGAGTTCATCCGATCCGTACTGTCGGATCACGGTGTCTGCGAAGGCGTCCTGGGCCTCGCCCTCGGCATTGAGCCAGAGCTTGACCGTCACGGGATCGCCCGGGGCATAGGTCTTGCTGTCCGTGAACAGCGCGTCGATGCGGACCCGCGAATCGAGCGTCTCGATCTCGAGCGTGTACTCCTTGTAGAACCGGCTCTCCGTCGTCTGCGCATTGTACTCGAAGGGGTACAGGGTGACGGCCAGCGCGGATGTGCCATCCGCTCCGGGAATGACCCGCCAGTCGAGCTGCCTGTCGGGGCACCAGCCCGGCTCGGGCTCGATGAGGATGCCGTTGGGTTCGGGGAAAGCGTCGGGCGTCATCACCGCCAGCGGCAGGTTCAAGCCGATACTCGTCTGAAGGCCGTCTCGCTGCTGCACCCGTACGTCCTGCACGACCACGCCCGGCGGGACCTCGTATTCCAGCCGGTAGACCGGAACGATCGGCGTATTCGGCTCGATGAGGACATCGCCGCCGGGAATGGTGACATGGTCGTACCCGTCGGCGCTCCTGATTTGGTAATCGGGCAGCTCGATCTCGGGGTTGGTCGGGAGGGGCTCGGCGGCAATCGACACATCGGGTTCATCCACGGAGGCGGCGGAGATGCCGTCGTCCAGGTCTCCGAATTTCGGGTCGCCGTAGTAGTTGTATTCCATGGCCCAGAAGGTCCAGATATCACTGGCCCCGACTCGGCCTCGCCGGTAGTCGCGGAAGGCCTTGCCGGCCGATTCGTCCGGGTCCCATTGCGAGAAGAAGCCCGGGCCGGCCGTGGAGTTTGCAGAGGATCCAGACACCTCGGTGGATCCGATATAGACGGCCGCGCCTTGTCCGAGGAAGGTCTCTGCGAAACCATCGTCACCATCATCGTGAGCGACCGCCGCGCCGGATTCATACCGCCACCATGTGCCTTCGTAGTTCCCGGTCAGGCAAGACAGCGCGAAGACAAGCGGGCCGGCCGTCAGGTTGATCGTGCGGATGTCGTCCTTGTTGAAGGGCGAGCAGGCCCCCGGGTTGCCGTGTCCGCACAGCGTGAACAGGTCGATCAGGTCCTCATCATCCTGGAGCACAGGCAGATAGCGGTCCTTCCAGCCTCTGGTGTAATGGCCGTCGAGGGCATACAGGCGGTCGTCGCCCTCGCGGGCCAGGCAGACCTCGTCTTTGCCGTCTCCATCGAGATCGTCGCAGGTGACGCCGTCGGAGCCGGATCCGCCGGTGGTCCGGGCGCCGTCAAAGTGGAGGAATCGCGAGTAGATGAGGAAATGCTTGCCCCTGACGAGCTGCCAGCCATCGTTTACGTCATAGGCCACGCAGCCGTCGTCGAAGATGTGCAGCCGACGCTTGCTGTCGATGGTATCGTCGATCAGGACGGCCAGCTCATCGGCGCCGTCGCCGTCCATATCGCCGCCGACGAGGCTGTCGTAGGCGGTGTACGGCTCGCAGGGGATCTCCATGAGGGGATTGCCTCGTCGGTCGTAGACGTAGATTCGCTGGGCGCTGTCGGAGCCGATGACGATTTCATCGCCTGGACTGCTCGAGTCCACGTCCGCGACGACCAGTCCGTCATAGGAGGAGAACGGGATGTCCAGCACGTCGTACCAGCCCATGGCGCCGCCGGCGTCCGCGTACTCGTAGATGTCGATTCTGCCGCCGTCGACGGGGCGGGCCACCACGATCGCCTCTTTCCCCCAGGAGTCATACAGATGCCCGCAGGCAATCACATCCCACGGCTCAAGGTCGGCGTCGAATCCCAGGTACGTGTGCCGAGTCGTGCTCGGCGGGTCGCAGACGACGATGAGCCTGTCGAAGGCGATGTCGCCGACGATGATCTCATCCTCGCCGTCGCCGTCGATGTCGCCGGAGGCGAGGGCGTCGCCGGAATTGAAGGGAACCATGAACGATGCGGCGAAGCTGAACGGGGTGCTGATCAGGTCCAGGTTTCCGGCGGTGACGAGGTAGGCCGTGTCGGTGTCCGGCTCGACGCGGATCGCCGACATGCCGTAGTCGGCGACATTGCCCGTCACGAAACCGTCGCCGGAGTCCGTCGGGAAATCGTAGCCGCTGACGGGTTCCGCCTTGTGCACATAGACGCTCCAATGATGCGCCCTGGTCTCCTCGGTCATGATCTCCCCGGCGTCGGCCTGGTCGTCCCAGGTGCTGACAATGTCGCGGGCATTCCCGACGAAATTCTCCCAGTCGCTCTCGCCGCCGCTGGTGGCGACGCCATAAGAGCGATCGAAACCGGAGTGCAGGCTGGCCAGCATCCCCTGCGACAACTCGCCGGCGCTGTCGCCGATGATTCGTCCCACGCTCAACTCCGGGACGTTGTCGGACGATGCGACATCGCCATAGGGCAGGTCGGAGAGCCCGACCTCGACGGATTCATTGCCGCCCGTCCAACTGATGTCCGGCGAATTCACGGTCCACGCCGGCAGGATCTCCGTCTCGCCGACGAGCAGGAGGTAGCCGTTGGAGAGGTAATGGCCCGCAACGCCGTCGCTGCCGCTCATCTCTCGCCCCCACGACTTGACGCAGTCCCGGATCCA